>JAGXBK010000022.1 GCA_018971195.1 Betaproteobacteria bacterium | reverse complement strand
GTAAGCATCGCCTTCAGAGCACCCTCGGCGAGCGGCGCGAGCTCGACGCCGATGTCGAGCGTCTGCCCGGGATCGATGAACGAGCGCATCTTGACGTGGGTCACGCGGGTGGGCCGCGGATGCGCTCCTCGCAGCGCCGGCGCGCTTCGCGCGAGATCGAGCGCGAGTGTGATCTGGGCGTCGAGGAGCAGCGTCGCCGGGAACACCGGGCGCCGCGGGAAATGGTCGAGGAAGAAGGGTGCGGCGCGCGGCACGTCCAGGGTCGCGCGAAGCTCCACGCCGGGCACGCGATGCACGACGCCGACGGGGAAGCGCTCGATGCCGCGGAACCGTCCCGGCGGCGCACCCGCGGCGCGCAGCAGCGCAAGGCGCTCGCGCATCGCGTCGGGCGAATCGAAATCGGCGACCGGCAGCATGGGTCCCAGGCAGTCGATCAGCTCGACGATCGGCCGGCTGCCGGCGCTTGCCCGCCCGTTGTACGCGACGGCTTCGTCATCGCACTCGACGAGGTCGACTTCGAGCGTCAGCGTCTCGCCGGGTCGCGCATCGGCATGGAACACCGTCTCGGCCGCGAGCGCGGCGACGGGCCTGCCGCGGAAGTCGATGCTGTCCATCGCGGTCCACGCGGCGAGCTGGCCCACCGCTTCGGCGACGAAGCACGACGGGAACGACGCGAGATCCGGCGCAATCGCGAAGCTCCCGCGCGCACGCCTGCCTGCGACGAACAGGTCGATGCGGTCGACGAACGAGTATGCGGCGAAGTGATGCTGGTCGGTGCTCATGAAGACCGTGTCGAAAACCGGGTCTGACCCCATCATGCGGGCCCATCGGACGGGTCCTTTCAGGCGACCCTTCCTGTGGCCGAACCTCAGGCGGCCGCCGCCGCTTCCTTCTGCGCGCGGACGACGAGCTTGCAGAACGTCGTCGGCGTGAACAGCCGCGGAATGTCGGCGACCTTCATCGGGGTCCTGAAGCGGTCGGCCGGCACCTCGGACAGGTAGCTCCTCAGTTGCGCAAGACCCTTGTCGGTGACGATGCCTTTCTGCTCGAACTCGACATCCGGCAGGTCGCCGCGCGCGTTCTCGACGATCTTGCCGCGCGGGATCTTGATCTTGAACGCGCGCTCGAGCCGGAACACCATGTCGAGGAAGTCGATCGATTCGGCGTCCAGGCCCTCGATCAGCGACACGTCGGGCTTGATGTCGTCGACGTCGCAGCCGAGCGCGTCGGCCATCGTCTCGGCGACTTTCGGAAACACCGCCATGATTTCGTCCTGCGTGACGTGAATCTCGGACATGACTGCTTTCTCCCTTCAGTCGAACTTGAACCCGCCGTCGATGTGGAACACCTGCCCGGTGACGTACGCCGCGTAATCCGACGCCAGAAACCACACGGCATTGGCGATGTCCTGCGCCGTTCCGTAGCGCTTGAGCAGGATCTTCGCCTTCACCTCGTCACCGGCGAGCTCGCGCACCGCCTGCGACATCTCGGTGTCGATGACGCCGGGCGCGACCGCGTTGACGCGAATCTTCCGCGGCGCGAGCTCGACGGCAAGCGCGCGCGTGAACGCGTCGATCGCGCCCTTGCTCGCCGCGTAATTCGTCTGGCCGCGGCCGCCTTTCTCTCCGGCGACCGAGCTGAGATTCACGATGCATCCGGCGCGCTGCATCACCATGTACGGTGCGACGGCACGGGTGACGTTGAACACGCCGCCGACATTGGTGTCGAGCACCACCTTCAGGTCCTCGTCGGACAGCGCGGTCAGCGGGTTGTCGCGGATCACGCCGGCGTTGTTCACCAGCACGTCGATGCGGCCGGCGCGGTCGGCGATGCGCTCGACCGCGGCGTGGCATGCCGCCGAGTCGCGGACATCGACCTGCTCGGCGTGCGCGTCGCGGCCCGCCGCGCGCAAGGCGCCGACGACCGCCTGTGCGGCCTCGGCGTTGTCGCGGTAGAAGAACGTCACCTGCGCAGCTTCGTCGGCGAACAGCTCGACGATCGCGCGTCCGATGCCCCGGCTGCCGCCGGTCACCAGCACCGCCTTGCCGGCGAGTCCCGACGGCGTCATTGGTCCCCCCACGCTCGCGGGCGGCCTCTTCGAGCCTTCGCTGCGCGCCGCTCGCCTGGACGTCCTCGTGTCGGCCCGGCGGCGCTCATCATCCGGAGATGCAGAAACCGCCGTCGACGACCAGCGTATGGCCGTTGATCATCGCGGCTTCGGGGAGGCACAGCAGGAAGACGGCGCCGGCGACGTCGTCGGGCGTCAGCACCGGACCGGCGGGGCTGCGCCGCGCGAAATTCTCGAGCAGCTGCTCCCGGTTCGGGAAATAGGCGAGCGCATCGGTGTCGACCACGCCGGCGCTCACCGTGTTGACGCGGATGCCGCGGGGCCCCAGCTCCTGCGCCAGCGCGCGGACCAGCGCCTCGAGCGCCGCCTTGGACGCGCCGATGAAGCCGTAGCCCGGCATCGCGCGCTGCGCGCCGAGGCTCGACATCGCGATGATGCGTCCGCCGTCCTTCATCATCGGGACGGCGTGCTGCGCCAGCAGGTTCACCGCAAGCGCGTTGGTCTCCACGCACCAGCGCCAGTGCTTGAGCCCCATTTCCATCACCGGCTTCAGCACGCCGGATGCCGCGTTGCTGACGACGATGTCGAGATGGTCGAAATGCGAGCGCAGCGTCTCGAACATCTCGTCGACGCTGTCGGGGACGCCGACGCTGCCCTGGATCGCCACCGCGCGGCGGCCGAGCGCGCGCAGCTCCGCACACAGCGCCTCGGCTTCCGCGTGGCTGTTGTAATAGTTGACGGCGACATCGGCGCCCGACGCGGCGAGCTTCCTCGCGACCGCGCGCCCGATGCCGCGGGCGCCGCCGGTCACCAGCGCAACTTGGCCTTGCAGGACGCCTGTCATCGATGGAGCGATCGGGTGTGCGAGTGGGGAATGCGGAAACGCGCCGTGCGCAGCGCGGTCGCCAGCCGCGGGCGGTCACGCCGTCCGCCCGGACGCCGCCCGCCCGGACGCCGCCGCCACGGCGCGACGCGAAAGAATCCATTTTACCTGCCCCGGACGGATGTCGCCGCGCGGCGCTTTCCGCGGGCCTACTGGCCCTCCGGACTGCCCTCTCGGTTGCCCGCCCGATACGCACGCACCAGCCGCTGCGCTTCCAGGCACCAGTGCTTCTTGATGCTGTACCAGACGTCGGCCGCCCACAGCACGTGCCCGTTTGCGTCGGCAGGCAGCGACGACGTGTCGTGCTTCCCGCCCGGAACGTAGGCGTTGATCCAGTCGCGCACCTCGGGCTCGCGCGCGAGCGGCGCGACCAGGGGCACGAAGATGTGGCTGTAGTCGGCCGGAAGATCGACGTTGCGCACTTTCGCCGTGCCGTTTCCACGGTATCGTTCATTCAAGCCTGGGAACGTCCAGGCGATCAGGTCCCCATCGATGGAAAAGCCGGTGAATTCGTCGACGGTGTCGGGGATCGTGTCCAGCTTGTCGATCATCGACCACTGGTTGGGCATCAGCAACTCGATACCCCCGGCGCCGACGACGCTCGCGTACGCGACCGACAGTCCGACGACCGGGCGCGGGCGGTGACTGTAGGGATCGACGATCGTCGTCCGGTCCTCGAATTGTCCGGTCACCGGATCGAAGACCCGAAACGACGGCGCGAAATCCCCGGCAAGCTCGTGCAGGACCTTGATCACCTGCATGCCGCCCTGGCTGTGTCCGAGCAGCATCGGACGCATGCCGTCGTGCTCGTATTCCCACGCGACCATTCCGGCCAGCTTGGCGCTGTCGTCGTAGGGGCTGTATGACCAGTCACCGTCGGCCGGATCGCGGATCCGCGATTCGGGGTAGCCCATCCGGGTGAGGAAGACTCCGAACGACTTCATCAGCAGATAGACCGGAAAGACTCCGCCGTGCAGCAGGATGATGCGCGGTGCCGGTCCCCTGGCCAGCGTCTCGCGGACGTCGCGTCCGCTGATATGCTCAGGATCGAGCGCAAGCAGCCGGTCCCCGACCGAGGGGGGCGGCATCGACGCGAACGGATTCGGGACTGCCTGCGCCGCCGTCGGAGCCCGCCCGGAAGCGCCCGCTGCGGCGCGTTCGGGAGGCGTCGTCCCGGCTTCGGGGCCCGGTGCCGGCGGCTGCGACGCGCAGCCGGCGAACGCGAGGGCGATCACCAGGGCAAGAGCGATGGCGCGTGCTGGTTTCATCATTGCATCGTGCGGATGCGCTCGACGATGCCGCACCACATTCTATCGATATCATCGCGCGACAGCGAGGTGGTTCGCCAGGACACGCCCGCATGCATCGTGTCGCCCGAGGTCGTCGCCGCGACGACGAGCGGCGCCAGCGGCCCGGTCGGGACCCCTCGGAGGTAGAGCGGAACCGGGTCGTCGCCGGTGCGCTGCCACAGCGCGTTCACGTTCAGCGTCGAGGTCCCGGCGCCGACCGGGTAGGTCTTCGCGTAGGTTCCCGCGCGCTGGCGCGAGGTCTGGAAGCGACCGATCACGCGGTCGATGCGCATGGCGAACAGCGTCGCGAGATAGAGGCGTTCGCGCTTGATCCGCGTCGTTTCCCGGTGGACGTCGCCGGCCAGGGCGGCAAGCGCAACCCCTTCCGGGACCGGATGGGAAAGGCGGAACGAGCTCAGGAATTGCCCGAAGGCACCTTGCGCTGCGCTGCCGTGTGCCTCGCGCAGGTTCATGATCGAGGCAACCGCGAGCTCGTGGCGGCGCCTCGCGCGCAACCGGTCGGGAGCGCGCTCCGCCTGCGCGAGCAGCAGCAGGGCGAGCAGCGCGTCGTTGACGGTGACGCGCCAGCGCTTCGTCGCCGCGAGCAGTGCGGCGAAATCGGCGCTGTCGAGGGAGAACAGCGCGAATGCGTTGTGGCCGTCCTCGAGCGACGAGTAGTGCGGGCGCACCGTCCTGCGGCAGCTCTTCGCCATCGCGGGCATGCGCGCGATGGCGCGGACGAAGTCCAGCGGATGTCGCGCGAACAGCCGCCAATGCGTGCGCGGGTATCGCATCGGCCGCGATCCATCGCGCGGGTGCCCGCGGTAACGGGCGACGATCGCGTTCAGCAGCGCGACGATCGAATCGCCCCCGGCGATGAAATGATCGTAGCCGAGCCCGAGGAAGAACGCGCCTTGCGTCGTCAGCGCGAAGAACCGGAACGGATCGATGCGCCCGCTGCGCCCGAATGGCAGGTTCATCAGCCGCTCGATTTCCCGCGCCAGCGGCGGGTTCCAGTCGGCCCCCGCCTCGACGACGTCGAGCGACGTTCGCGCCGGCCCGCCATGCCACGCGTAACGGCCATGCTCGCGGTCGAGCTCGAGACCGGTGAGCCCCGCCTGTCCGAGCTCGGCGTCGATCGCCCCCACCAGCGCTTCGCGGTCGAGCGCCGCCGGAATGCGCAGCGCGTGCACGGCGACGTACGGGTGCTGGTCGCGCCAGTCGAGCATCGTCCACTGGAACAGGTTGAGTCGGCCCGGCAGGCGGCTCATCGCGCGGCTCCCGATGCTGCGTCCGAATTGCGGGACGGCGTCCGCGCCCGCGCGGCGGTCAGGAATGCCTGCCTGCGAGCCGCGGCAGGAAGCGACCGGTCCGCTCGACGTAGCGCAGCCAGGCATCGCCGTGCATGCGTGCGAGGTGAGCCTCCTCGCTGCGGGCCTTGATGTTCATCAGCGACAGATGAAGCGCAGCGAGCGCGATCATCGAAGGCGTCGGAAGGACCACCGCAGTCGCCAACATGATCAGGATGCTGAACGCGTAGATCGGATGACGGACCCGGCGGAAAGGACCGTCGGTGATCAGCGCCGTATGCTCGTCGCTGATGTCCATCCGCCAGTCCTTGCCCATGCGACGCCAGCATTCGACGGTCATTGCGAAACCGGCGACCGCCGCGGCCGCCGCGATCCAGCGCAGCACCGGCCAGGCGCCCGCCGCCGCGAATCCCGGCAGCGAGAACGGGCCGCGCGAATGCGCCAGCGCGACCCAGGGCAGCACGCACCAGGCGACGACCATCGGCACCAGCAGCAGCCACATCAGGCGCTCGCCGGGGTGCTCGGGAAAGAGCCCCACGTCGCGGTGCTCGCGGCGGCGTATGCGCATCGCCATCGCGCCCACGCGCAGCCAGTACGCGGAAACGGTCAGCGCTACGACGAGCAGCGGAATGTCGTGCATCGCCTCGTCACATGCGCTCGATGATCGCGGCAATCCCCTGGCCGCCGCCGATGCACATCGTGATGAGAGCGTAGCGCTTGCCGGTCCGGTGCAGCTCGTACATCGCCTTGATCGTCAGGATGGCGCCGGTCGCGCCGATCGGGTGCCCCAGCGCGACGGCGCCGCCGTTCGGGTTGACCCTGGCGGGGTCGAGTCCCAGGTCCTTGTTGACGCCCAGGGCCTGCGCGGCGAACGCCTCGTTCGACTCGATGACGTCGATGTCGGTCAGCCCGAGGCCGGCCTTGGCGAGCGCGTTGCGGATCGCGCTCACCGGACCGAGGCCCATGATCCTGGGGTCGATGCCGGCATGGCCGTAGGCGACGAGCCGGGCCATCGGCTGCAGGTTGGCGCGCTTGGCCGCCTGCATCTCCATCAGGACGAGCGCCGCGGCCGCGTCGTTGATGCCCGACGCATTGCCCGCGGTGACGGTGCCGCTCTCCTTGGCGAACGCGGGCTTGAGCTTCGCCATGCCTTCGAGGGTCGCGTCGGCGCGCACGTGCTCGTCGGCATCGAACTGCACCGGCCCTTTCCGGCTCTTGAGCTCGATCGGCAGGATCTGCGTCCTGAAGCGTCCGTCGGCGATCGCCGCGGCCGCACGTCGATGGCTTTCGACCGCGAACGCGTCCTGCTGCTCGCGCGTGATGCCGCAGCGGGTCGCGACGTTCTCGGCGGTGATGCCCATGTGCACGGTGTCGAAGGGGTCGGTCAGCGCGCCGACCATCATGTCGACGGTCTTGGCGTCACCCATCCGCGCGCCCCAGCGCTGGCTCAGGTTCGCATACGCGGCGCGGCTCATGCTCTCGGCGCCGCCGCCGACCGCTGCGTCGGTGTCGCCCAGCATGATGTACTGGGATGCGCTGACGATCGCCTGCATGCCGCTGCCGCACAGCCGGTTGACCGTCAACGCGCCGCTCGCGTGCGACAGGCCGCCGTTGACCCCCACCACCCGCGACAGGTACATGTCCTTCGCTTCGGTATGGATGACGTTGCCGAAGACGCATTGTCCGATCTGCTGCGGGTCGATCTTCGCCCGGCCCACCGCTTCACGCACGACGCGGGCGCCGAGCTCGGTCGGCGCGATGTCCTTCAGGGACCCGCCGTAATCGCCGATTGCAGTGCGCACACCGCTGAGGATGACGACTTCCCGCCCGTTGGCCATGGCTCTCTCCTTCGTTCCCAAAGTGCGATTATCCTACGCCCACGAGAAGCGCAGATTGTCGGCCGCGCGGGGCGGGCCGACCGGGCAATCGACCCGACGAGGCCCCGGGGCCAGGAGACGAGCATGACAGCGGAAACCAGGTGGCGGCACCACGGCGTGCGGGTCGTCGCATCGAACCAGCTCGATGGCAACACCGCGCAGACGCCGGGGATGAACCGCGCTGCCGCAATCAATTTTGCGCGCATGGGCGCCGAGAAGCTGTGGGCAGGAACGGTCGTCATCCATCCGAACGCCAAGACCGGCGCGCACCATCATGGTCCCGTCGAGAGCGTGATCTACGTCGTCAGCGGGCGGGCACGGATGCGCTGGGGCGACCGGCTCGAGTTCACCGCCGAGGCCGGGCCGGGCGATTTCATCTATGTGCCGCCCTACGTCCCGCACCAGGAGATCAACGCGAGCGACACCGAGCCGCTGTCCTGCGTGCTGTGCCGCAGCGGGCAGGAGCCTGTCGTCGTGAACCTCGACCTTCCCAATGTCGAGCCCAATCCCGAGAACGTTCCCTGGGTCGACAACATCCATCCCGAGCCTGGCTGAGGTCCCACGCCCTCTGTGCGGATCGGTCGGGCGCTGTCGCGTCCGGGGCGGCGGGGATGACGCGTCGAGCGCACAAACGTGTCGTTCCCGCGGCCCGCTGCATGGATGCTGCGGGACCAGGAAAAACCAGGAAAACGTGGTGCGTCCCGGGTTTGCTAGCCGAGGCTGCGAAGCTCGCGCAGCGCGACGGAGAGCATCGCCGGGTCGATCTCCGGGGCTGCGCGCAGCACGGCGAGCAGCCGTTGCTGGCGCTCGATGGCACGCCGGTTGCGATCTTCCCATGCCCCGATCAGCGTGGCGGCGTCCATGGCTTCGACGCCGCCGGTCAGCACTTCGCCGGTCACGCTGCGCTGCAGTCCCGACAGGTCGTCCTCCATCGCGGCCCTGGCCAGCATCCCCCAGTGCTGGTCGCCGGGCAGCGCCGCGATCTTCGCGCGCAGCCACGGGATCCCGAGCCGCGCGGACACGTCGAAATAGACCTGCGCGACGCGCTCGACCGGCCGCCCGGTCGAGCTTGCGACCTCGACGATGTCGAGCGTCGAGTACAGCGCGTCGAGCGCGACGACGCGTGCCGCGAGCGGCTGCGGCACGCCGCGTGACGTCAATGCGTCCACGGCCGACTCGACTCGCGCGAGATCGGCGGCATCGGTGAGCTCCGGGAGGCGCTCCCGCAGCGCTTCGACGCGCGGCGTGAAGCGCGCGATCGTCGACGTCATCGCTTCCGCAAGTCGCCGCGAGCGCAGGAACCAGGTCGTTCCGCGCTCGAGCGGACGGCCGGCGCCGATGAGCATCCCGGTCTGGACGGCGTCGTCGACACGGTTGTCGAGCGCCTCGATGTCCTGCCACAGCGCCGGAAACCCGAAGATCTCGCGCGTCAGCAGGTACGCGCGCACGACCTCGTGGGCGCTCGCACCGGTCGTCTCCATCAGCCGGTGGACGAAGGTGCTGCCGACGCGGTTCAGCATGCTGTTGACCACGTGCGTCGCGATGATCTCCCGCTTCAGCGGATGCCGGGGCATGCGGTCGGCATGGCGTTGCCCGAGCGTGGCCGGGAAATAGCGGACCAGCGCGGTCGCGACCCAGGGGTCGTCCGGGAGCGTCGACGCGACGAGCTCGTCGTAGAGCCAGATCTTGGCGTAGGCGAGCAGCACCGCGCCTTCGGGTGGCGTCAGGCCGCGCCCCGCCGCCCGGCGCGCCGCGAGATCGTCGTCGCCCGGCAGGTACTCGATCGCACGATTCAGCCTGCCGTCCTTTTCCAGGAACGCGATGAAGCGTTGCTGCGCGTCGAGGAGCTGCGGCGCGATGCGGTTCATCGCCGACAGCGCCTGCGTCTGGAAGTAGTTGTCGCGCAGCACCAGTGCCGCGACCTCGTCGGTCATGTCGGCGAGCAGGCCATCGCGCTGCTTTTCGGTCAGCTCGCCGTCGGACACCGCGAGCCCGAGCAGGATCTTGATGTTGACCTCGTGGTCGGAGGTGTCGACGCCCGCCGAGTTGTCGATCGCGTCGGTGTAGATCCGGCCACCGGCCTGCGCATATTCGACGCGCCCGAGCTGCGTGCAGCCGAGGTTGCCGCCTTCGACGACGACCTTGCAGCGCAGCTCGCGTCCGTCGACGCGCAGCGCGTCGTTGGCACGGTCGCCGACCTGGGCATGGGTTTCACCCGATGCCTTGACGTAGGTGCCGATGCCCCCGTTGTAGAGCAGGTCCACCGGCGCCTTGAGGATCGCGTTCACGAGCTCGGTCGGCGTCATCGCCTTCGCGTCGATCGCCAGGGCCTTCGCCACCTCGGGCGTGATGGTGATCGATTTCGCGCTGCGCGGATGCACACCGCCGCCCGGCGAGATGACCCGCGGGTCGTAATCGGCCCAGGACGAGCGCGACAGCCGGAACATCCGCGCCCGCTCGGAGAGCGACGCCGCCGCATCGGGGTTCGGATCGAGAAAGACGTGACGGTGATCGAAGGCCGCGACCAGGCGGATGTGGGGCGACAGCAGCATCCCGTTGCCGAACACGTCGCCCGACATGTCGCCGATGCCGACGACGGTGAAGTCGCTCGCCTGGATGTCGACACCCATCTCGCGGAAGTGCCTCTTGGCCGATTCCCAGGCGCCGCGCGCGGTAATGCCCATCGCCTTGTGGTCGTAGCCGACGGATCCGCCCGATGCGAACGCGTCGCCGAGCCAGAAGCCGTACTCGCGGCTGATGTCATTCGCATAATCCGAGAACGTCGCCGTGCCCTTGTCGGCAGCCACGACCAGGTAGGGATCGTCGGGGTCGTGCCGGCGCACGCGCGCCGGCGCTACGCTCGCGTCGCCGACCCGGTTGTCGGTGAGGTCGAGCAGCCCCCGCAGGTAGTCCTGGTAGCAGGCGATGCCTTCGCGCATGTAGGCGTCGCGGTCCGAGGGCGAGGGCGCGCGCTTCAGCACGAAGCCGCCTTTCGACCCGACCGGGACGATGACGGTGTTCTTGACCATCTGCGCCTTGACCAGTCCCAGCACCTCGGTGCGGAAATCCTCCGGCCGATCCGACCAGCGCAGGCCGCCGCGCGCGATCCTGCCCCCGCGCAGGTGCACCCCTTCGAATCGCGTCGAGTAGACGAAGATCTCGAACATCGGCCGCGGCTCGGGCAGCCCGGGCACTTTCGATGGATCGAGCTTGAACGACAGGAAGCGCCGCGGCGCTCCGGCAGCGTCCCGGCACCAGCAGTTGGTTCGCGTCGTCGCGAGGATCAGCGCCAGGTACTGGCGCAGCACGCGGTCCTCGGACAGGTTGTCCACGGCCTCCAGCGCCTGCTCGATCGCGCGGACCCGCTCGGCGGCCCGCGAATCGGCATCGGGGCCGGCGTCGGGATCGAAGCGCAGCTTGAAGAGCTCCACGAGCTGCGCAGCCACACCGGGATGCGCGGCGAGCGTTGCCTCGATGAACGGCTGCGACAGCGCGAAGCCGATCTGGCGCAGGTATTTCGCATAGGCCCGCAGGATCGTCACGTCCTGGGCGGGCAGTCGCGCCGCGACCACGAGGCGGTTGAAATCATCGCTCTCGACATCGCCCCGGAACACGCGAGCGAACGCGTCTTCGAACACCAGATGCAGCGCGTCGACCTCGACCTCGCCGGTCGCCGAGACCATTCCGAGGTCGTGGATCCAGATCGGCGCGCCCCCCTGCGGCGTCACGCGGTACGGACGCTCGTCCAGTACCTTCATGCCCATCCGCTCGAGCATCGGCAGGCTGTCCGACAGCGTGACCGGGGCGCCGAGCCTGAACAGCTTGAAGCGCAGGGCATCGGGCGCTGCCTCGAGCGGCCGGTACAGGGACATCGCCAGCGGATCGGACGGCGAGAGCCGCTCCATCGTCTCGATGTCGGGGACGGCCACGCGGGGCGCCGTATCCTCGCGATACCCGGCCGGGAACGCGCCGGCGTAGCGATGCGAAAGCGCGCTGCCGCGCGCTTCACCCACCGCGTCGATCAGCGCGCCGCGCAGGTCATCTCCCCAGCGCCTTGCGGCGCCGGCGAGGCGCGCTTCGAGCGCCCGCAAGTCGAGCTGCGGAATGTGGCCGGGCGTCGTGCGGACCGTGATCAGCACCCGCGCCAGCGCGGATTCCGACAGGTTGACGTTGAAGTCCGAGGTCTGGCCGTTGAAGGCCTGCAGCAGCATCGACTGCCACTTCTGGCGCACATCGGTCGCGTAGTTCTCGCGCGGCACGAAGATCAGGCAGGTGACGAATCGCTCGAAGGGATCGCGGCGGACGAACAGGCGGAAGCGCTGGCGATCGCCGAGGTGGAGGATGCCGATCGCGGTCTGCAGCAGCTCGTCCTCGGGCGTCTCCAGCAGCTCGTCGCGCGGATAACTGTCGAGGATGTTGACCAGGTTCTTCTCGGCGTGGCCGCCGGGCGGAAGATTGGCGCGCCGGATGACGTTCGCGGTCTTGTGCCGCAGCAATGGGATCTCGGACGGGTTGGCGCTGTAGGCGAGGTGCGTGAACAGTCCGAGGAAGCGATGCTCGCCGCAGACTCGGCCTGCCGCATCGAAGCGCTTGACGGCAACGTAGTCGAGGTAGCCGGGCCGGTGCACGGTCGAATGCGACGTCGACTTGGTGATCACCAGAAGCTCGGGGCGCCGCGCATAGGCGCGGACTTCCGGTGGCAGCGCGGCGAAGCTCTCCGCGATGTCCTTGCCCCGGGTTTCGCGCAGGATGCCGAGCCCGGTCCCGGCGACGATGTGCAGCGCATCCTGGCCGTCGATGCGCACCAGGTCGTGGCAGCGATAGCCCAGGAACGTGAAGTGGTCCTCGGCGAGCCACGTGAGGAAAGCCGCACCATCGGCGAGCTGGTCGGGGGACAGTGGCGGAGGCTCGCGCGTGATGTCCGCCGCGATCGAGAGGGCCTTCTGCTGCATCGGCTTCCAGTCGGCCACCGCGGTGCGCACGTCGTCGAGCACCCGCGCGATGTCGGCGGCCAGGCGCTCGAGCGCGTCGGTCTCGACGGTGCGGTCGACTTCGACGTGGATGAACGACTCCAGCGCCGGCGCAGTTCCGTCGTCGGGCGCGAGCGATAGCAGCGTGCCGTCGGCGGCGCGGACGACGCCGACGATCGGGTGGATGATCAGGTGCAGCGTCAGGCCGTGCCGATTGACCTCCATCGCCACCGAGTCGACGAGGAACGGCATGTCGTCGTTGACGATCTCGATGACCGTGTGCCGCGATTGCCAGCCGTGCTCGTCGAGCGTGGGATTGAAGGCGCGAATGCGCGCGCGTCCTGGTTCGCGCTTGCGCGCGAAATTCCAGTGGGACAGTGCAGCGCCGTAGAGATCGGCCGCCGGGCGTTCCTCCAGGTCCTCGGCGTCGACCTGGGCGTAGTAATGCGCGACAAAGGCCTGCAGCGTTGCGCGCAGCTCCGGCGCGACCCGGGCCGCGACGAGCCCGGCGACCTCGTCCATGCGCTGTGCGCGGGCACCTTGCGCGATGTCGTTCATGCAATCTCCTCACGCGGCGCGCTCCACCCGTGCCGCCGCCTCGTGGGCCGCGGCCGGAACGCTGCCGGTTGCGAGGGATCGAGTCTACTCCGCGGCTGCAGCCTCGCCGAGGTCGTGGAACAGCCCGGTCATGATCGCGAGGCCCTCGCGTGCGACCGAGCCCAGCAGGTGCTCGTTGGGCGCATGCTGGGAGCAGGCCGGATACGAGTGCGGGATCCATACCGTCGGCAGGGCCAGCGCCTCGGCGAAGCAGTCATTGGGCAGCGATCCGCCGAGATTGGGCAGGATCGCCGGTCGCGCTCCGGTCGTGCGCTCGATCGATGCAGCGACTCGCTGCACCCACGGATGACCGGGATCGAGCCGTGTGGCGCGCATCACCTCGGATCGTGCGGCCGCGACGCGGACCGCTGCCAGGCCCCGCCTGTCCAGGTGCGCGCGCAGTGCGGCGATGAACGCCGTGTGATCGCAGCCGGCGACGAAGCGGACCTGAAGATGCGCGCTCGCCCGCGGCGGGATCGCGTTGACCGGATGTTCGGGATTGCCGGTCCGGAACGCCAGCACCTCGAGCGCGTTCCAGCCGAATACGCGCTCGGCGGGGGTGAGTCCCGGCTCGCCCCAGTCGCGGTCGATTTCCGGGCCGCCGGGCTCGCCTGGCTCGATGTCGGCCAGCGCCGCGCGCACCGAGGCCGGGATCGGCGGCGGCCGCAGCCCCTCGACCAGGATGCGTCCGCGTCCGTCGACCATCGAGGCGATCGCGTTCGCAAGGATCGTTCCGGGGTTCGCGAGCAACCCGCCCCAGTTGCCCGAGTGGTGCGCGCCTTCGCGCAGGTCCACCGAAAGGTCGAAGTTGAATGCGCCGCGCGAGCCGAGGAACAGCGTCGGCCGGTGGGCTGAAAGGCGCGGTCCGTCGGAGGCGATCAGCACGTCGGCTGCGAACGTCGCGCGCTCTCGCTCGCACAGCGCGCGCAGGCCGGGCGAGCCCGTCTCCTCGCCCATTTCGAGCAGGACCTTGACGTTGAAGCCGAGCGAGCCTCGCGCCGCCAGCACCTGCGCGAGCGCCGCGAGGTTCAGGCTGTGCTGTCCCTTGTTGTCGGCGGTGCCACGCCCGTACCAGCGATCGCCGTCGACGACGACCGTCCACGGGGACAGGCCGCTGCGCCATTGCGCGTCGTGACCCAGCACGACGTCGCCGTGCCCGTAGGTGAGAATCGTCGGGCGATTCACGTCTTCGTGGCGCTCGGCATACAGGAACGGGACGCCCCCCGAGGGATTGTCGAGCAGCCGCCAGGCGAAACCCGATCCCGACAGCGCCGGACCGATCTCGTCCTCGAGATAGGCGAGCAGCTCGTCGTGCGCGTCGCTGCGCTGGCTTTCGGTACGGCGGGCGACGCGACGCCTGAGCTCGGCGAGGAAATGTCCCGCGTCGAACCAGTCGAGCGCGGCCTGGATGGTGTCACTGCGCGTGGTCATGGGGATCGGAACGAGGAAGCGGCAAGCGGGGCGCCCGCGGCCGGGGCTCAGGCGGCGCGCTCGCGCCGCGAGTCGAGGAAGCGGCCCAGCCGCGCGACCCCTTCGGCCAGGCGCTCGTCGCTCGCGGCGAAGCACCAGCGGACGAATCCTTCGCCATCGGGCCCGAACGCGCTCCCCGGGGCGAGGCCCAGCCCCGCATCCGCGACCAGGCGCCTGCAGAATGCGAGGCTGTCGCCCATCCCGGCGATGCGGAACAGCGCGTACATCGCGCCCTGCGGCGTGGCCGCCTGCACGCCGGGGAGGTCCTGCAGGTCGGCGATCAGCCGATCCCGCGCGTGGCGTAGCCTCGCGCGGGTCGCGGCGACGGTCGGCTCGCCGTCGGTGATCGCCGCCACGCCCGCGCGCTGCACGAAGGCGGGGGAGCAGGACGTGTTGAACTCGATCAGCTTGCCGACGTCGGGCATCAGCTCCGCCGGCGCGACGATCCAGCCCAGGCGGAACCCGGTCATCATCCACGCCTTGGAAAAGCTGTTGGTGCTGATGAGGCGCGCGGTTTCGGGCGCGAAGTCGAGGAACGACGGGGCGCAGACGTCGTCGTCGCCGTAGTACAGCCGCTCGTAGACGTCGTCGGCGACGATCCAGATGCCGTGACGGTCGCAATGATCGAATACCGCTCGTTGCGCGTCGCGGTCGATGGTCCAGCCGGTCGGATTGTTCGGCGAGTTCAGCAGCAAGGCGCGGGTACCCGGCGCAAGCGCCGCGAGCAGCCGGTCGACGTCGAGGGTCCAGCCCGACGCACCGAAGGACAGGCAGACGCGCTCGACGTTCGCCGACAGGATCCGCGGTATGCCGGTCAGGTTGGGCCACAGCGGCGTCACCGCGACGACGCGGTCGCCCGGGTCGACCAGCGCCTGGACGGCGAGCATCAGCGCCGACATCCCGGACGCCGTCGCCGCGACCCGGGCCGCGGCGACCGGCCGGTGGAGCCGGCCCACGTAGGCCGCGATGGCGTCGCGCAGTTCGGGGATGCCGAGATTCTGCGTGTAGAAGGTTTCGCCGCGCGCAAGCGATGCGCAGGCGGCCTCGCGTATGAGCGCGGGCGTCACCTGGTCGGGTTCGCCGAACCAGAACGCCAGCACGTCCTTCTCGGCCATGCCGGTATTGGCGATCTCGCGGATCCGGGACGATGGGATGCCTGCGACCGCCGCGCGCGCGACGGGCGGATGCGGCAGGGCCGGGGGTTGCGGCGCGGAACCCGGGTGCGAGGACGTCGGCATCCGCTGCTTATACTTTGCCGGCCCCCCGGGCCGCAAGGCGCGGGCGGCCGGCGGGCAAGGCGCGGGTGGTCAGCAGACCTGCCGCGCGGCACGCGCCGCCTGCTCGATCGAATCCAGCGATGCCGGCTGCCGGCGGCAGCGGCGCAGCGCTGCGGCCAGCGCGAACAGCGCGACGGCGAGCGCGGGATCGACGAGGCCCACCGGTGCCACTGCCTCCGCTGCGGGCGCCGCGGCCGCATGCGCCTGCGTCGCGACGATGAACACGGCCAATGCCAGCACCACGCTCACGAACGCACCGGTCGCGAGGCTCTGGGCGAGCAGGCGCGCGAGGTCGCGCCACGCACGCGGACCCAATCCACGACTTGCAAGCGACCGGTTTTTCACGATGTCTCCATCCTGGCAAGGACGCGAAGCGCCGCGGCGCCTTCCGATTCGGCGCCGCGCGACGACCATGCGCCGACGCTCATTGAGCGCGCGGATAACGGCAGCGCAGCGCCGCGAACATGGCGTCCCGCGGATCAAATGTGGCAAACCGATGGCAGTGTCGCCGGTACGGCGATGGCAGGATCGCGGGCCGGGCAGTGGCAGAATCCGGGTCGTGAGCCGCCGCATCGCCATCGTCGAGGACGAACCCGCGCTACGCGACAACGTCGCCGAAGCATTGCGTCGCCACGGCTACGAGGTGGCGACCTACGCCGATCGGGCGAGCGCGCTGGACGCGTTTCGCACCCGTCTTCCCGATCTCGCGCTGATCGACGTGGGTCTCGCCGACGACATCGACGGCGGGTTCGACCTGTGCCGCGAGTTGCGCGCGCTCTCGGCCGGCGTCCCGATCATCTTCCTGTCCGCGCGGGACTCGGATTTCGACATCGTCGCGGGATTGAGGCTGGGCGCCGACGACTACCTGACGAAGGACGCGAGCCTGCCGCACCTGGTCGCGAGGATCGCGGCGCTGTTCCGGCGCAGCGAGCTTGCGCAGTCGGCGGCCTCCGCCGAGGACGTCCAGCAGCGCGGCGCGCTGACGCTCGACCTGAAGCGGCTCACCGCGCACTGGAACGGCAAGCGCGTCGACCTCACGCTGACCGAGTTCTGGATGGTGCACGCGCTCGCGCGGCACCCGGGGCACGTCAAGGATCGCGACAGCCTGATGCGCGACGCGCGGATCACCGTCGACGACAGCACCATCACCTCGCACATCAAGCGGATCCGCCGCAAGTTCCAGGCGCTCGACCCGGCATTCGACCGCATCGTGACGGTCTACGGGCTCGGCTACCGCTGGGATGCCGCGGCGGGCTGAAGGCAACGGCATGACGGCGCAGCGGGCGATGGGCGACGGGCGGATCGCCGACGCGCTGCGGCGGCACGCGCCGACGCTGGGCATCCGCGCGCAACTCGCGCTGGTGCTGACCGTCTTCCTGGCACTGCCATGGCTGGGCTATCAGTACGCGCGCGAGATCGAGCGCCTGCTGCAGAGCGCCCAGGATCGCGCGCTCTCGGGCACCGCGCAGGCGATCGCGACCGCACTCGACGACCGGCCGCGGCTGTTCGACACGCCCGCCGATCCGATCGCGTCGTTCGCGCGCGAGCGCATCGCCGACGAGGGGAGCGCCGGCGTGGCGCTGCCCCCATCCGCATCGCCCGAGATCGAGCAGATCATTCGCGGCCTGTCGCGGATCGACGCACGAATCTGGGTCGTCGACCGCGACCTGACCGTGCTCGCGCACACCGGATCGCTGCGCCGCAAGCCCCCGCCCGAGGCGCCGCCGGCCTCGACGCTTGGCGCAATCTGGCAGACGGTCGAGCGGGCGACGGTTGGACGGCTCTACACGCTGTTCCTCGAGCAGCCGACCGAGGATTTCCGCGACGAGGCCGCAGTGCGGGGCCCTCCGCGCGGGCGCGACATCGAAGGCGCGCTCGCCGGGATCCTGACCTTCGACCGGCGCAGGACGCTGGACGGCAAGGCCGTCGTCGTCGCGGCGGCGAATCCGATCTGGATCGGCGACCGCGTGGAAGGCGCCGTCGTTGTCGAGCAGACGACCAACCGCGTGCTCGCCGAGCGCAACCTCGCGTTCGAGCGGCTGTTCAACATCGTCCTCGCCGTGCTGCTGCTGGGCTCGGTCGCATTGACGCTGTTCGCGTCGCGGCTGTCGTCGCGGATTCGTCGCCTGCGCGACGATGCCGAGGCGGCGATCGACGCCAACGGGCGCGTGCAGGGTGCGTTCGCGGGCGTCGATGCCCACGACGAGATCGGCGACCTGTCCCGCAGCTTCGCGAGCGTGCTCGCCCGGTTGTCCGACTACGCGGCCTACCAGGAGAAGATGGCGGGCCGCCTGTCGCACGAGCTGCGCACGCCGATCGCGGTCGTGCGCTCGTCGCTGGAGAACCTGCAGCAGCAGCCGCTTGCGTCCGATGCCAGGATCTACATCGAGCGCGCGCAGGGTGGCCTGTCACGCCTGTCGGCGATCCTGACGCGGATGACCGAGGCGGCGCGCCTCGAGCAGGCCCTGCAGGAAGCCTCGCGCGAGCGCTACGACGTCGCGCCGGTCGTCGTCGCCTGTGTCGACGGCTACCGGGCGGCGTATCCCGACGTGCCTTTCGACCTGGCGATCGCGGAAGGCACGCTGGTCGTCGAAGGCGCACCCGACCTGCTGGCCCAGATGCTCGACAAGCTCGTCTCCAACGCCGTCGAATTTCGCAGCGGCGCTCCGGTCGCGATCGTGGTGGAGCGCGCCGGCGACGCGGTCCGGATGTCGGTGTCCAACGCCGGGCCGCCGCTGCCTGCGGGGATGCAGGCGCGGCTGTTCGACTCGATGGTGTCGGTGCGGCCCCAGGGGGGCGGCGCCCACCTGGGTCTCGGGCTCTATGTCGCGCGCATGATCGCGCAGTTCCACGGCGGATCGATCGACGTCGCCAACCGCAGCGACGGCAGCGGTGTCGTCGTCTCGGTGCGAATCCCGCTCGAATCCAGGTAGCGGCCGGATCGCGCTCGCCCGGATCGGAGTCAGATCGCGATCTCGAAGCGGTCGCGCCCCTGGCGCTTGGCGGCGTAGAGCGCGCTGTCGGCGCGCTTGAGCAGGCCCTCGGCCGTCGTCGCAGCGCCCTCGCCCATCGCGATCCCGATGCTCGTCGTCACCCGCAGCGGGGTTCCGGCCGCGTGGAATCCGTCGCGCATCGCGGCGAGGATCTTGCGGGCGACGAATCGGCATTCCTCGCGGCCGTGCACGCCCTCCAGCACGATGACGAACTCGTCGCCGGCAAGCCGCGCCACCAGGTCCGTCGCCCGCACCGACGCCGACAGCCGCCGCGCGAACTCGCGCAGTACCTCGTCGCCGGCGGCGTGACCCAGGGTGTCGTTGATGCCCTTGAAACCGTCGATGTCCAGGAACAGCAGCGCGACCGGGATGCCGCTGCGCCGCGAGCGCTGCAGCGCGGCGGCGATGCCGTCGTTGAAGCGGCGGCGGTTGGGAAGGCCGGTCAGCGCGTCGTACTGCGCGAGGCGCTCGAGCGCCTGTTCTGCCTCCTTGAGGGGCGTGACGTCGTGACTCGATGTGTAGACGCCGACCACCCGGCCCGATTCGTCGATGTCCGGGACGTAGCTGCCGCGCACGTGCCGCGTGCCGTTCTTGTCGGTGAACTCCAGGTCGTAGTCGACGCGCTCGCCGGCGAACGCGAGGTCGAGCTTGGTGCTCATGTTCGCCCAGGCTTCCGGGCCCAGGACCTCGGCGACCGTGTGCCCGGTGATCTCGGACAGCGGCCGGCCGAGCCACGCTTCGTAGTAACGGCTGTTGAAGCGATAGCGGCGATCGCGGTCGATGTAGCCGACCAGCAGCGGGATGTTGTCGGTGATCCCGCGCAGCCGCCGCTCGCTTTCCTCGACCTTTGCCTGCGCTTCGTGCAGGTCGGTCACGTCCTGCACCAGCGCATAGATGCCGATGACGCCGCCCTGCGCGTCACGGTCCGGGATGTAGTCGACCAGCTCGTGGCGCTCGCGGCCGTCGCGCAGGATGCTGCGCTGGAAGCGCGTGCGCTCGCCGGCCTTCACGCGCTCCATGTAGGGCCGGGTCTGTTCGTAGGCCTCCGGGGTCAGGAAATCGGCAACGGCGCGGCCGACGAGGGCTTCGGGCGGCAGCCCGTAGAGCTCCTTCGAGCGCCCGTTCACGAAGATGAATCGCTCGTCGAGCGTGACCTGCGCGATCAGCGCCGGGACATTGTCGGCAATGGTGCGCATCCGCTGCTCGGAGTCGGCGAGGGCGTGCTCGATCGCCTTGCGTCGGCTGATGTCCTGGCAGACGACATAGGCGCCCCGGACTTCATGTGCGGGGCCGTAATCCGGGAATGCGCTGACCAGGAAATACGGGGCGTCGCCCGACGGGGAGAAGCTCACTTCGAAGCTCTGCGGCAGCCCGGCCTGGACGTCGCGGATCCGGTCCTCGATGCGGGCGAAGACCTTGTGTCCGACCATGTCGGTCAGCGTGTGGCCGATGAAGTCGGCCGGATCGACGCCGAAGACCTCGCGGGCGTACGCGTTCACGAACCGGAAGCGGTAATCCGCGTCGATGTAGGTGATCAGCACCGGGACGTTGGAGGTGATCAGCTCCAGGTTGTCCGCGCTGCGCTGCAGCTCGGCCGACTTGTCCTCGAGCGCCGCGTTTCGCTCCTGCAGCGTCTGCGCCATCCGGTTCAGCGTCCGCGCGAGGACACCGAGCTCGTCGTCGCCGCCGACGCTCGTCCGGTGCGACAGGTCGCCTGCGCCAAAGCGCGCCGCATCGGACGCCAGCTGGCGCAGCGGCCGGGCCACCAGGGTTCCGGAGTGAAACGCGAATGCGACACCCAGGAACAGCGCCGACAATCCCAGCAGGATCGTTTCGGCCACCCCCATGCGCGACGACGAGACCACCGCGTCGGCGGGCGTCTCGACGTAGACGCGCCAGCGCGCACGCGACGGCGTGGCGTAGGCAGTCAGGCGCAGCACGCCGTCGGACCCGCGTCGCTGGTCGGCCCCTTCGGCCGCCTGCGTCGCGGCGGGGGCGTCGGCCGCGCCGGCGAATCGCCTGCCGATCCAGTGCGCGGCGTCGCGGTTGCGCGCCACGATGATTCCCGCCTGATTGACGAGCGTGACGATCGTGGGCGCAGGCGCGACGCCGCGCGCGTCCAGCAGACCCGCCAGCCCGGACAGGCGCGCCGACGCCGTCACGACCCCCCGTGGACGATCCGTGGCATCGAGCAGCGGGCGCGCGTAGATGGCGATGGGTTCGCCGTCGGATCGCGCAGGCAGCGGTGCTTCGATCGTCAGGCCGCGATGGGCAAGCGCCGCCGCAAAATAGGGCTGGTCGGCGATGCTCAGCGCGTCGCCGCGCCGCATGGTATCCAGCGACCCCACGTTGTGACCGTCGAGGGCCCACACGCCGATGTTGCTGATCGACGTCGGGAGGTCGCGGCGCAATCCCTGCAGGAAGGCGTCGTTGGCCGTGGCCCATGTGGGGTCGACGACCGTGCCGTGGCTCGCCAGGACGATCGCGTCCGCCATGTCGCTCACGTAATCGTCGACGCGGGCGGCAACCAGACGCGCCAGCGCTACCATCCGCTCGCGGGCTTCGCTGCGTTCGTCCGCCCGCTGGCGCAGCGCGCTGAGGCCGACATAGACGAGGAACGGCAGTCCCAGCGCCAGCACCAGCAGCACCAGCCGCAGCCGGATGCCGGAACGAAAAGGCATCGGCGCGGCGCCCGCGGTCTCGGTGGCAACGGCGGCATCGCGATGCGGGGGTGCCACGCTCACGTGCGGGTCCACGATCCGGTCGGCGAATGGATCCGCTACGGCGCAAGGAACGTGCCACGTCGGGGCCCGGATCGTGGCATGGCGACCATGGTCGCACCGGGTCGGCGATAATGCGCGGCCTGCAACCCTCGAGGCGACGCCGAAACGGCGGCGGCCAGGCGATGCGTCTTCACATTCTCGGCATATGCGGCAGCTTCATGGGAGGCATCGCAGCCATCGCGACCCGCGCGGGTCATGCGGTGACGGGCTGCGACGCCAACCCCTATCCGCCGATGTCGACCCAGCTCGAAACCTTGGGGATCGGCTTGACCGAGGGCTTCGACGCCGCGCAACTCGCCGGCGTCGCGCGCGACGCCGATGTCTTCGTCGTGGGCAACGTCGTCTCGCGCGGCAACCCGCTGATCGAGGCGATCCTGGATCGCGGGCTCGCCTACACCTCCGGGCCGCAGTGGCTCCAGGAGAATGTCCTGACGGGAAAGTGGGTGCTCGCGGTGGCGGGAACCCACGGCAAGACGACCACGTCCGCGATGCTCGCCCACATTCTCGACCGCGCGGGCCTCGATCCCGGTTTTCTCATCGGCGGAGTGCCGCTGGATTTCGACGTCTCCGCGCGGCTCGCCGACAGTCCGTACTTCGTCATCGAAGCCGACGAATACGACACGGCGTTCTTCGACAAGCGGTCGAAGTTCGTCCACTACCGTCCGCGAACCGCGATCCTCAACAACCTCGAGTTCGACCACGCCGACATCTTCCCCGACCTCGCGGCGATCGAGACGCAGTTCCATCACCTGGTCCGCACCGTGCCGGGGACCGGGCGCATCGTCGCCAACGGCGACCAGGCAAGCATTGCGCGCGTGCTCGCGCGCGGGCTGTGGAGCGAGGTCGAGCGCTTCGGCGCCCCGGGTCCGGCGCAGTCCTCCGCGGTACCCTCGCTGCCGGCTCCGGAGTGGACGATCGCCGACGACGGCGCGATCGCGCAGCGGGGCACCCCGGCCGGCGTGCTGCAGATCGGCCTCTCCGGGCGCCACAACCGGATGAATGCCCTCGCGGCCCTGGTGGCGGCGCGCCATGCAGGCGTGCCGATGGCCGCCGGCCTCGCGGCGCTGGCATCGTTTCGCGGCGTCAGGCGCCGGATGGAGCTGCGTGCAACGGTCAAGGGCGTCGCCGTCTACGACGACTTCGCCCATCATCCGACGGCGATCGCGACCACGATCGACGGCCTGCGCAAGGCGCAGCCCGGCGGGCGCATCCACGCGGTCCTCGAGCCGCGCTCGAACACGATGAAGCTTGGCACGATGAAAGCCGCATTGCCGGACGCGCTTGCGCAGGCCGACCGCGTCTACTGCCACGCGGCGAGCCTCGGCTGGGACGCCGCCTCGGCGCTGGCGCCGCTGGGGACGCGCGCGCAGGTCTTCGACGACCTCGATGCGCTGGTGCGCGCCGTCGTGGCCGACGCGCGCGCCGGCGATCACGTGCTGGTGATGAGCAACGGCGGTTTCGGCGGCGTGCACGGCAAATTGCTCGACGCCCTCGCCGGCGCATGAATCCGGCGATGGCGGAGTTTTGTGCATTACAGCGCGGTCGAATGTCACCGGTGCGACCTGCGCTGCACGGGCGTTGCGCCGCCGCGCTCTTGTGCACTGCAACTAGCGGGAGCCCCCGCGCACGGGTTATGCTTCGCTCATGACTTGGCGAAGTCGGGATTGCCTCCCCTACGCTTGAATGCGCCGCGGCCACAAGCCCCAGGCGGCGCATCGACGCCGCCCGTGCGCGACTTTGACTGACCGGTTCTGACGTCGTCGCGGCCGGCTCGCTTTCACAAGGAGCACGCGATGACTGCCCACGATCGAGCGGGTTACGAGCCCGCCTTCCGCCCGTTGCCGCTGTCCGAAGCCGCATCGGGCCTGATCGCCCGCGAGAAGGCCTGCGGCGCGAACAACTACGATCCGCTGCCCGTCGTGCTTTCGCGCGGGGCAGGGAGCTGGCTCGCCGACATCGACGGCCGCCGCTATCTCGACCTGATGAGCGCCTATTCGGCCGTGAGCTTCGGCCACGCGCATCCGCGGATCGTCGCGGCGCTCGTCGCCCAGGCCCAACGGCTCGGGGTGACCTCGCGCGCCTACCACAACGACGCGTTGCCCGCGCTGCTCGAGCGCCTCGCGCGACTGACGCGGCTCGATCGGGTGCTGCCGGCGAACGGCGGCGCGGAGGCGGTCGAGACGGCGCTGAAGGCGGCCCGCAAATGGGGGCACAAGGTCAAGGGGATTCCCGATGGCCGTGCCGAGATCATCGCCTGCGACGGCAATTTCCACGGTCGCACGATCGCCGTGATCGGGCTGTCGACCGAGCCCCAGTACCGCGACGGCTTCGGCCCGTTTCCGCCCGGCCTGTCGACGATTCCCTATGGCGACGCCGATGCGCTCGCGCGGGCGATCACGCCGCGAACCGCCGCATTCCTCGTCGAGCCGATCCAGGGCGAAGGCGGCATCGTCGTGCCGCCGGAGGGCTATCTCGCGCGCTGCGCCGAGATCTGCCGCGAGCACCGCGTGCTGCTGATCTGCGACGAGATCCAGACCGGGCTGGGGCGCACCGGGCGCTTCCTCGCCAGCGAGCACGACGGCGTGCGCCCGGATGCCGTCATCCTCGGCAAGGCGCTGGGTGGAGGACTCCTGCCCGTATCGGCGCTGGTCGGCAGCAACGACCTGATGCAGGTGTTCCACCCGGGCGACCACGGCAGCACCTTCGGCGGCAATCCGCTGGCGGCGGCCGTCGCGATCGCGGCCCTCGACGTGCTGGAAGACGAGAAACTGGTCGCGCGCTCGGCGGAGCTCGGCGCGTGGCTGCTGGAAGAGCTGCAGGACCTGCGCAGCCCCATCGTCCGCGACGTTCGCGGGCGCGGACTGTTCGTCGGCATCGAGGTCGACGCCCGGTACATCGGTGCGCGTCCGGTCGTCGACCGGCTGCTCGCGCGCGGCATCCTGTCCAAGGACACGCACGGCACCGTCGTTCGCATCGCGCCGCCGCTCAACATCGCGCGCGAGGACCTCGCCTGGGCGGTCGGCCAGATCCGCGCGACCTTCCGCGAGATCGAGCGCGACCTGAAGCGCGCGGCCTGACCCTCCCCTCGCCCTGCTCCCTCGTCCAAGCAGACGGAGAGTGGGGTGCGCTCGCGCAGGGCGGGCGAGGGCGGCAATGAAGGATGCATGAACGCCGATCGCGTCCGGGCGGTAGTATTCGTTCCATGGCAGCGCCCACGCTCGAAGGCAAGCTCGTCGTCGCGATCAGCTCGCGGGCGCTGTTCGACCTCGCCGAGAGCCATCGCGTCTACACCGAGCGGGGCGTCGACAGCTATCACCGGTACCAGATCGAGCACGAGGACGAAATTCTCGCGCCCGGCCCGGCGTTCGCGCTGGTGACCAAGCTGCTGCGCCTCAATCGCCTGCCCAAGCAGTACGTCGAGGTGATACTGCTTTCGCGCAACAGCGCCGACACCGGACTTCGCGTGTTCAACTCGATCAAGCATTACGACCTCGACATCAGTCGCGCGGCGTTCACCAAGGGCGAGTCGACGTCGCGCTACGTTCCGGCCTTCGGTGCGCACCTGTTCCTGTCGGCCGATACCGGGGACGTCAGGCGCGCGCTGGAGGAGGGCTACGCCGCAGCGACGATCTTTCCCAGCGTGTTTCGCAACGAGACCGACGAGCTGCGGATCGCCTTCGACGGCGATGCCGTGCTGTTTTCCGACGAGGCCGAGCGCGTGTACCAGGCCGGAGGCCTTGCCGCGTTCACCCGCAGCGAGCGCGATGCCGCGGCTACGCCGCTGTCGGGCGGCCCGTTCAAGGAGTTCCTGGCGGCGCTGCACCGGATCCAGGCGGATTTTCCGGAGGATCGCAGTCCGATCCGCACCGCGCTCGTCACCGCGCGCAGCGCGCCGGCGCACGAGCGGGTGATCCGGACCTTGCGCGCCTGGAACATCCGCATCGACGAGGCGCTGTTCCTCGGCGGTCTCGACAAGGGCGAATTCCTGCGCGCCTTCGGCGCCGACATCTTCTTCGACGACCAGGCGCAGCACGTCGCGTCGGCCGCAATGCACGTGTCGGCCGGCCATGTCCCGCACGGCGTCGCGAACCAATGATCCCCGATCACGCTCGAACGACGATGCGGAATCCATCGACCCCTTGGCGCCGACGCTGCGCCCGCGCGACGCTGACCGTCGCCATGATGCTCGCGCTCGCCGCGCCGGCGCTGGCCGAGGGCTACAAGATCGGCGTGCTCCACGCCGAGCGCATCCTGCAGCAGTCGCAGGCCGCCAAAGCGGCGCACGACCGCATCGAGCGCGAGTTCAAGCCGCGCGACGACGCACTCACGAAGAAGGAGGCCGCGCTGCAGGCCGCGCAGGCGCAGTACGAGAAGCAGCGCCAGGCCCTGTCCGCCGACGAGCGCGCGTCGCGCGAGCGCAACCTCGATCTGCAGGCGCGGGATCTCGCGCGGCAGCGCCAGCAGTTCAACGAGGACCTGCGCGCGCGGCAGTTCGAGGAGCTCGACAAGCTGAAAGGGAAGCTCGACAAGGTTCTGACGGCCTACGCCAAGGCGCAGAATTTCGATCTGATCCTGCAGGACGCGCTGTGGGTCGGCAAGTCCGTCGACATCACCGATGACGTGATCAAGGCACTGGACGCGAGCACCTCGGGTGCGGGCTCTCCGGGCGCTGCCGGGTCGACGCCAGCGAAGTAGCCGCCGGACGTGGACGACCACGATCACAGCGAGCTGGGTGAAATGGACCTGCGCGTGCGGGCGCTCGAGACCGTGCTCGCCGAAAAAGGTTACGTCGATCCCGCGGCACTCGACGCGCTGGTCGACACCTACCAGACGAAGGTCGGTCCGCGCAACGGGGCGAAGGTCGTCGCCCGCGCCTGGACGGACCCGGCGTTTCGCGAGTGGCTGCTGGGCGACGCGACGGCGGCGATCGGATCGCTCGGCTTTTCGGGACGCCAGGGCGAGCACATGGTCGCCGTCGAGAACACGCCATCGCGCCACCACCTCGTCGTCTGCACGCTGTGCAGCTGCTACCCGTGGCCGGTGCTCGGACTGCCGCCGACCTGGTACAAGAGCGCGCCGTACCGGTCGCGCGTGGTGCGGGATCCGCGCGGCGTGCTCGCGGAATTCGGCGTGACCCTGCCCGAGGGCACCGAGATCCGCGTCCTCGACTCGACCGCGGAAATCCGATACCTCGTAATCCCGCAGCGGCCTGCCGGCAGCCAGGGACTGGGCGAGGAGGCCCTCGCCGCATTGGTGACGCGCGATTCGATGATCGGCGCCGGGCTGGCGCTTGCCCCGACGGCTGCGCGATGAGCTACGCCAGCCACGCCGACCTGGGCGGCAAGCGCGGCTGCGGCGCGGTCGTTCCCGAGCGCGAAGGCGAGTTGTTCCACGAAGCCTGGGAGCCGAGGGCGCTCGCGCTGACGCTCGCGATGGGCGCGACCGGCGCGTGGAATCTCGACATGAGCCGCGCCGCCCGCGAGACGCTGCCCGATTACGCCGAGCTGATCTACTACCGGATCTGGCTTGCCGCGCTCGAGAAGCTGCTGCGGGAGCGCGGTCTCGTGCTGCCCGACGAGATCGCCGCGGGACATTCGCTGCGCTCCGCGCCCCCGATCGAGCGCGTGCTTGCGGCAGCCGATGTGGCGCGCACGCTGGCCACCGGCACGCCTACGCAGCGGCCGGCGACCGCGTCCGCGCGCTTTTCCGTCGGCCAGCGGGTGCGGATGCGCGACGGACCGTTTCCCCATCACACGCGACTGCCTTCGTATGCGTGGCGCAAGCGCGGATCGATCGAGCGTCTGCACGGCATGCATGTCTTCGCCGATGCCCATGCGCGGGGCGACGGTGAGCAGCCGCAATGGCTCTACACGGTCAGCTTCGACGGTGTCGAGCTGTGGGCCGACGCGTCGGCACGCGGCGTCACGATTTCGATCGACGCATGGGAACCGTACCTGGAACCTGCGTGAGCGCCGATCCTTCCGCCGCTGCGGCGTTCGCCGACCGCGGCGAGGCGCCGGCGTTTCGAGAGCCCTGGGAAGCGCATGCATTCGCAATCGCCGTGACGTTGCACCAGCGCGGGGCTTTCACCTGGCCGGAATGGACCGCTGCGCTCGCCGCCGAGATTGCCGCCGCGCAGCACCGGGGAGACGCCGACCTCGGCGACACCTATTACCGGCACTGGCTGCGCGCGCTGGAGTCGCTGGTCGCACGCAAGGGGATCAGCTCGGGCGCGGAGCTTGCGCGCTACCGGGATGCATGGGACCACGCCGCCGGTCGCACGCCGCATGGCAGGCCGATCGAGCTGCGCTCCTCGGACTTTTCGGCCCGCTGAGCGTCGTGCATGCACGCGCGCCGAGGGCTCAGGCGCGGCGTCGCCCGTGGAACGGGTAGGCGGGATCGTTGTAGCCCGGCGTCGACGCATGCCCGGGCACGACCAGCGAGTCGACGAGCGCTTCGTCCGCGTCGGTCCAGGCCGTTCCCAGCGCGCCGATGTAGTCCTGCCATTGCGAAAGCGTCCGCGGACCGGCGATGACCGAGCTGACCACCCGGTTCGCCCACAGCCACGCCAGCGCGAACTGCGTCGGCGTGCGCCCGGTCCTCTCAGCGTGGATCTTCAGCGCGTCGGCGACCGCGAAGGATTCCTCGCGGAACTCGGTCTGCATCATCCGGGTGTCCTTGCGCGCCGCGCGCGAATCGGACGGTAGCGCGCCGCTCGTGTACTTTCCCGTCAGCACGCCGCGGGCCATCGGCGAATACGTCGCGACGCCGATGCCGTAGTGGTCGCAGGCCGGAAGGATCTCGACCTCGGGCATCCGGTTCAGCAGGTTGTAGTACGGCTGGCACACGACGGGCGGGGGCACCGACATGCGCTCGCACAGGCGCATGATCTCCGCGATGCGCCAGCCGCGGTAGTTCGAGAGGCCGAAATAGCGGATCTTGCCGGCGCGCATCAGGTCGCCGACCGCCCCGACGGTTTCGGCGAGCGGTGTCTGCGGATCGTCGCGGTGCAGGTAATAGATGTCGATCCAGTCGGTGCGAATGCGCGCGAGGCTCGCATCGCAGGCCTGGAACATCCAGCGCCGCGACAGTCCGCCCGTGTGCGGCTTCTCGTTTTCCTTGCCGCTGAACGCGTTGGCGACCTTGGTCGCGACGATCCAGCGGGCGCGATTGGCCCGGATCGCGGCCCCGGTGATGGTCTCGGATGCGCCTTCGGCGTAGACGTCAGCGGTATCGATGAAGTTGACGCCCGCATCGAATGCCTGCGCGACGATCTCGCCGGCTTCGGCGTCACCGGTCCGGTCGCCGAACATCATCGTCCCGAGGCACAGGGCCGACACCTCGAGGCCGCTCTTTCCCAACCGCCTGTACTCCATCGCGCGCTCCCGTCTCGTCGCACCGGGCATTCTACGTGGCGTGGCTTCGCGCAGCTATAATTGCGCCCCTTTCGCGTGACGCCGCTGCCGGCGCCCTTTCATGAACGTGCTGTTCGAAGACGACGGGCAGTTGAAGGCCGGCACGTTGCTCGTCGACAACGACGCGTCGCTGCAGGTCGAAGCGGCATCGGGCAAGCGCCAGAAGATCAAGGCGGCCCACGTGCTGCTTCGCTTCGCCGCGCCTGCGCCTGCCGAGGCGATGGTGCGCGCTCACGAGCTCGCCGCCGGCATCGACACCCATTTCCTGTGGGAAGTCTCGGTCGAGGGCGAGTTCGGGTTCGACGAGCTCGCGCGCGAGTATTTCGGGGGGGCGCCCGCTGCCGCCGAATCCGCTGCCGTCGCGCTCGCGTTGTCCGCGGCGCCGATGTATTTCTATCGGAAGGGCCGCGGGCGGTATCGCAAGGCGCCGCCCGAGGCGCTGAAGGCGGCGCTGGCGTCGGTGGCGCGCAAGGAGCGCGAGGCGCGCGACATCGCCGCCTGGGCCGGCGAGCTCGCCGCAGGGCGGCTGCCCGACGCTCTCGCGGCGAAGCTCGACATGCTGCTCTATCGTCCGGACAAGAGCTCGCCTGAATGGAAGGCGCTCAGCGCGGCCTGCGAGGCGCAGAAATCGAGTCCGGTGCAATTGCTCGCGGCCCGCGGCGCGATTGCCTCGACCCACGACTACCACTTCGAGCGCTTCGTCGTCGAGTCGTTTCCCTCCGGTCTCGCGTTTCCGCCATGGGGCGAATTGCCGGCGCCTCCCGAGCTGCCGGTCGCGCAGGTCGAGGCGTTCTCGATCGACGACGCGGCGACCACCGAGATCGACGATGCATTCTCGGTGCGGCCGCTGGCCAGCGGCAATGTCGAGATCGGCATCCACATCGCTTGCCCCGCCCTCGCGATCGCCCGCGCCACGCCGCTCGATGCCATTGCGCGAGCGCGGCTTTCCACCGTGTACATGCCCGGGCGCAAGCTGACGATGCTCCCCGAGGCCGCCGTGGCCGCGTTCACGCTCGCCGAAGGCACGTCGCCTCCGGCAGTGTCGCTCTACGTCGAGTCGACCCCCGCAGGGGAGGCGGTCGCACAGCGCACGGTGGTGGAGCGCGTTCCGGTCGCAGCGAACCTCCGCCTCGATTCGCTGAGCGACGCATTCGCCACCGATGTGCCCGCTCCCGGCGAGCCCCGCTGGACTGCCGAGCTGCGCGCACTGTGGCGATTCGCGATGCGTCTGTACGCCGCGCGCGGCAAGGTCGATCCGGCGCGGATCGACTACAGCTTCGATGTCGACTGGCAAGGCGTGTCTGCAAACGAGCCGGGACGCGTGACCATCGTTCCGCGCGCGCGCGGCAGTCCGCTGGATCGGCTGGTTGCCGAGCTGATGATCCACGTCAACCATGCCTGGGGACGGCGCATCGCCGATGCCGGTGCACCGGGAATGTATCGCGTGCAGGCCGGGGGCAAGGTGAAGATGAGCACGCGTCCGGGAGAGCACCAGGGCCTCGGGCTTTCGCATTACCTGTGGGCGAGCTCGCCACTGCGGCGCTACAGCGATCTCGTCAACCAGCGCCAGTTGCTGGCGGTCGTTCAGGGAACGTCGCCCCCGTACGCCGACAACGATGCCGAGCTCCATGCCGCACTCGCCGACTTCGAGGCGACGTATTCGCAGTACGCCGAGATGCAGGACCGGATGGAGCACTACTGGTGCCTCCGCTGGCTGCTGCAGGAAGGCGTCGGCGAGTGCACGGCGACCGTCGTGCGCGACAACCTGGTCCGCTTCGATCGCCTGCCGATCGTCGTGCGGCTTCCGGAGATGCCCGCGGCCGCCCCGGACACGAAGCTGCGCGTGGCGATCCTGCGCGTCGACTTGCTGCAGCCGGGCATGGAATGCCGCTACGCGGGCCCCGCGGCCTGATCGGCGGGCCCCGCAGGGCTTATGACGCCGGCATGGGCAGGCTACAATGCCCGGGTCCCGCGCCCAGGCCGCCCTGACCATCGTGCCACCCCGCGTCCCAAATCCCGGGCCTTCCGCTGCCGCGTCTCGCGCGCCGGCGCCCGAGCAGGCGTCGGCGC
>JAGXBK010000021.1 GCA_018971195.1 Betaproteobacteria bacterium | reverse complement strand
CAACCAGGCGGATCTCGCCGTCGACGCTCGCCTCGGCGACCCGCCGCATCTCCAGTGTCACCGACGCGTTGCGCAGGTCGACCTCCCGCAGCTCGGCGCTGCCGCATGCCGCCGCGGATCCCCTCACGCGCCAGTGGACCTCGCGCAACTCGGACTTGAGCTCGTCGAAGAATTCGCCGATGGGCTTGCCGGTCACGTCCGGGCCGGGATCGAGCGTCACGCAGCCGGCGCACAGCGCAGCGGCGCCCAGCAAGGCCTGCGATTTCATCGCGTGTCCCCTCCCCGCCGGCTCGCGCCGGCGCGCAGCCGCAGCTCGGCAACGAGCTCGCGCATGCTCGCGTCGGCGATCGGCTCGGCGAACGTGAGCGTCCGGCACTGCAGCCCGTCGTCGATCGCGATCGTGTAGGCACGGGCGTCGGGCATCGGTGCCACAATGCGCGGCGGCGGCATCCCGAAGAAGTCCGCCTTGCGGACGAGCTTGCCCAGACGCGCGGCATCGTTCGCCGGCAATGCCGCGCAATCGATGCTGACGGGCTTCGCGAGGCCGGGAAATGCGGCAAGGCCGCCGTCGATCCTGAAATCGATGCGCATCGCCACGGTCTCAGCTCCCGGCGTCGGTGCGGTTCTGCGTCCGCATGGTCATGGCGTCAGCGACCGACGTCGACGCCGACTTCCTTCCAGGCGGCGGCGACGATCTTCCGCCCGGGGGCCCCGAAGAGTTGCGAAGCATTCTGCGCGGTCAGGACGGCGAACTGCCGGAAAGTCGACGTCTGCTTGAGCCGCCGGTCGCGCAGCGTCTCGTACCAGATCCGTCCGGCCTTCTCCCACGCGTATCCGCCGAACGCCATCGCGGCGACGTAGAACGCGTGATTGGGTATCCCGGAGTTCGTGTGCACACCACCGTTATCCGTCGTCGTGTTCACGTAGCCGGCCATGGTCGCCGGCTGCTCGTCGCGGCCGAGCACCGGGTCGTCGAAGGCGGTCCCGGGCGCCTTCATCGAGCGCAGGGCGACGCCGCTGACCTTGGAGGTGAACAGGCCCGCACCGATCAGCCAGTCGGCCTGCGCGGCCGTCTGCTTTTGCGCACGCTGCTTGACCAGCGAGCCGAAGACATCCGAAATCGACTCGTTGAGCGCGCCCGCCTGGCCAAGATAGACGAGCTTCGCTTCGTCGCCCGTCACGCCGTGCGTCAGCTCGTGGCCGATCACATCGAGCGAGATGGTGAAGCGATTGAAGAGGTCGCCGTCACCGTCGCCGAAGACCATCTGACGGCCGTTCCAGAACGCGTTGTCGTAGCGCCGGCCGTAATGGACGCTCGCGTCGAGGTGCATGCCCTCGTCGTCGATCGAGTTGCGGTCATAGACGGCCGCGAAGAAGTCGAAGGTCGCGCCGAGACCGTCGTAGGCTTCGTTGACCTCGACGTCCTTCCCCGCAGGCGAGCCTTCCGCTCGCACGACGCGGCCCGGCAGCGTCTCCTGGTGCCCGGCATCGTAGATCGTGCGCTGCTTCGCGAGCTCGGGCAGCGTCAACGACGGCTTGCGCGCCCCGGCGTCGAGCAGCTGGTGGGTCGCGCGCGCGAGACGCAGCGTCTGGTCGGTCGCAAGCGTCGCCAGCGCGGCTTCGCGCTGCGCACGATTTCCGCGTGACGCGATGCGCCGCAGGATTTCGGGCGGCAGGATCGCGCACGGACATCGATAACGGCATCGCTGGACGGCCATGGCGCCCCCGCTTTCGCCTCGATCGCGTCGACCTCCGCCAGTGCCTGCACCGCGCCGCGACGGGCTCCCAGGCGCCGTTTTACCACGCGGCCTGCGCCCTGCCTACGCCCCGCGATTCAACGTGGGTAGCGACGCGGGCCGCTGCGCCAGTACCGGAGCAGGAGGTAGCCCCCGACCATCCCGCCCAGATGCGCGAAATGGGCAACGCCCTCCTGAGTGCCGGTCACGCCGAGGAACAATTCGACCGCGGCGTAGCCGAAGACGAACACGCGCGCCGGCATCGGGATCGGCGGAAACAACAGCATCACGCGGTTGTGCGGAAAGAGTTTCGCGTAGGCGAGCAACAGGCCGAACACCCCGCCCGATGCGCCGATCGTCGGGTAGATGCCCCCGGTGAACGCCGCGAAGGCGAGTTGGGTGAACGCCGCCGATAGCACCGACACGAAGTAGTAGAGCAGATAGCGGCGGGTCCCGAACACCTGCTCGACCGGACTGCCGAACATGTACAACGCGAACATGTTGAATCCCAGATGCAGCAGGCCACCGTGCAGGAACGCGTAGGTGACGAGTTGCCACGGGTAGAAGCCGACGCCCGCCATCGCCTGCGACGTGCCGAGTGGCCACAGCGCGAAGGGCACGACCAGCCCCGGCAGGATCGATTGCAGGAGGAAGATCGCGACGTTGGCGACGATCAGCGCAGTGGTGACGGGTGGCATTGGGCGGAGTCTTCGCGGAGCGCGTCAAACGCGCAGCATACCCGCTGCGTACGCCGGAACGTCGCGCGGAGTAATCGTGGGAACCGCGGGTTGGATCGCGCGATCGCCGTTGCGTTCCCACCCACCGCTGTCGCCGGCGCCAACAGCCCGGCGCGCGCGACGCGCTTTCCGACCCCGGACTTCCGAGTCCCCCGCTGCGTGGCGCTAGCGGTTCGCGGCGACCTCGGTCCTGCGTTGTGGTGGCGCTGCCTTTCCCGACGCGTCGGCCCGCGACGCCGGCGTTGCCGCGTCGGCACCCTCCATGACCGATGCGGTATAGCGCGCCGGGGAGCGCCCCGGGTGCAGCCCGGCCGCGATCGCAAGCGTGACCGCGGCGACCAGGGCGAGCGTGGTCGTGCGTGGACCCCGCTTTGTGCGCCACAATTTGAACGACGTCGAAGCGTCGGGCTGCGACGCGTCGGCCGGCGGCACCGATTGCGGCAGGGCGTCAGCCGTACCCACCGCGGGGAGGTCCGCGTCGCTGCCCGAGGCTGCGACCTGGGCGGACTCCAGTTCCCACTCGCAGTCCGGACAGAGTTTGCGCCGGCCATAGATGACCTGGCTGCACATCCTGCACTTCGTCACTCGCGCCTCCGTCGCTGTGGATTCAGGGCTTTGGACGCGAGGCGGGTGCACAGCGAAGGCGCAACCCGCCCGGCGCAAAGCCCGGGCACCGGACCAAAGCAATTCGCGGACCCGGTGCCGCGCGCGTGGAAGCGTATAACCGTCTGCTATCGAATCGATTTATTATTTAAAGTTGAGCTATCGTGCTGCCGACGCGAACATTGCAGCATCGAGGCCTGAGCACATGCAATTGACGAGAACCGAGGTCGCAGTCATCGGCGCCGGCACGGCGGGCCTCGCCGCTTACCGGGCCGCCCGGGCCGCTGGCCGCCGCGCGCTGCTGATCGAGGGCGGGGTCCACGGGACGACCTGCGCGCGCGTGGGCTGCATGCCGAGCAAGCTGCTGATCGCGCCGGCGGAAGCCGCGCATTCGATCGACCGCTTCGACGCCTTCGGTCTGCGCCTGGAAGGCCCCGTCCGGGTCGACGGCCCCGCGGTGATGGCGCGGGTGCGCCGCGAGCGCGACCGTTTCGTCGGATTCGTGACCCAGGGCGTCGATGCGATCCCGGCGGCCGACAAGGTCGCCGGACATGCGCGGTTCACCGGCGACACCCGGCTCGAGGTCGCCCTCGGAGACGGCAGCTCGCTCATCGTCGACACGCGCGCCGTGGTCATCGCGACGGGCTCGTCACCCTCGCGGCCACCTGCGTGGAACGCGCTGGGCGAGCGATTGGTCGTCAACGACGACGTGTTCGAGTGGACCGACCTGCCGTCGAGCGTCGCGGTGTTCGGACCCGGCGTCATCGGCCTGGAGTTGGGACAGGCGCTGCATCGTCTGGGCGTGCGGGTCAAGATCTTCGGCCGCGGCGGCGGCGTCGGGCCCCTGTCGGATCCGGTACTGCTGGATGAAGCGCGACGCGTGTTCGGGGCCGAGTTCTATCTCGACACCGATGCCCGGGCCGAGGTGTCGCGCGAAGGCGCGCAGGTCGTGGTCCGCTACCGCGCCCTCGACGGCGAGACGCGGGTCGAGCACTTCGATTACCTGCTCGCGGCGACCGGCCGCAGGCCGAACCTCGACCGGCTGAACCTCGAGGCGACATCGCTTGCGCGCGATGCGCAAGGCGTGCCGTTCTTCGACCGGGAAACGCTGCAATGCGGGACGGCGCCGATCTTCATCGCCGGGGACGCCAACAGCGACGTCCCGGTGCTCCACGAGGCGGCCGACGAGGGACGAATCGCAGGCGACAATGCGGCCCGCCATCCGGAGGTCCGCAAGGGCCTGCGACGGACGCCGCTCGGCATCGTGTTCACCGATCCGCAGATCGCGATCGTCGGCGGCGGTCACCGCGCCGCGCGCGACATCCCGCACGTCACCGGCGTCGTGTCGTTCGAGGACCAGGGCCGCTCGCGGGTGATGTTGAGGAATCGGGGATGCCTGCATGTCTATGCCGATGGCCGGAGCGGCGCGCTCCTCGGCGCGGAACTGATCGGACCCGATGCCGAGCATCTCGCCCACCTGCTCGCGTGGGCGGCACAGCTCGATCTCACCGTGGCCGACATGCTGCGTCTCCCGTTCTATCATCCGGTCGTCGAGGAGGGCCTGCGCACCGCGCTTCGGGACGCGTTTGCGAAGCTCGAGGTCGCCAGGCGCGAGCGCGACGCCGCTTAGCCTCGGCTGCGCCGCGCGCGCTTTACAGGTTGCGTCGAGCACCGCGACAATGGGGCCCCGCCACACGTGGAATGCAGATGAACTCGATCCTCAGTCGCGCGCTCGGCGCGCTCGCCGGCGGCGCCGTGGTCGCTTTTGCCGCCCTGTGCACGCTGCCTGCTGCCCGCGCGGCCGATACCGGCGCTTATCCGAACCACCCGATCCGCATCATCGTTCCCTTCTCGCCGGGCGGCGCGGTCGACGGGCCGACGCGACTGATCGCCAAGGAGCTCGCCAAGCGCCTCAGCCAGGGTGTCGTCGTCGAGAACAAGCCGGGTGCAGGTGCCACCATCGGCGCGGACATCGTCGCCAAGGCCCCGCCTGACGGATACACGCTTCTGCTCGCGTCGCAGACCAACGCGATCAGCGCGACGCTGTACTCGAAGCTGCCCTACGACGCGGTCAGGGATTTCGAGCCGATCTCGCTGATTGCCCGCGAGCCGGGCATCGTCGTCGTCAATCCCAAGGTGCCCGCGAGGACCCTGCAGGCGTTCATCGCCTACGTGAAAGCGCGTCCGGGCAAGATCGATTTCGCGTCGTCCGGCAACGGCAGCGGGCAGCACCTGTTCGCCGCACTGCTCGCGTCGAAGACCGGCATGAAGATGAACCACGTCCCCTACCGCGGCAGCGCCCAGGGCACCACCGACCTGCTCGCCGGCCGTGTGCAGATGTCGATCCCCGGCATCGCCGGCATGATGGGCCATATCCGCGACGGAAAGCTGCGCCCGCTGGCCGTCACCGGCGCCCATCGCTCGCCCCTGCTGCCCGACGTGCCGACGGTCGAGGAGTCCGGCGTCCCCGACTACGAGGCCTACGTCTGGATGGGATTGTTCGCCCCCAAGGGCACGCCGAAGCCGATCATCGACCTGCTGCACGAGGAGCTCGTCGCGTCGCTCGCGACCGACGAGGTCAAGCGCTACTTCGCGAGCGTCGGCACCGAGATCGTCGGCTCGACGCCCGCCGAGTTCGGAGCGTATTTCGTGGCGCAGAAGAAACTGTGGGCGAAGGTGATCCAGGAGACCGGCGCGAGGATCGACTGAGGACCGCGCGACGATGAATCCGATGGCAAGCGCATCGCCGAGCGATGCACTCGTCCGGGGCGTCGAGCACTGGACGAGCAAGGGCGATGTCCGCCTGTTCCTGTGGGAGAAGTTCGTCGGCTCGCCCGAGGGCAAGCCGGTGGTGCTGTTCGTGCACGGCTCGTCGATGGCCTCGCAGCCCACCTTCGACCTGCACGTGCCCGGACGGCCGGATTCGTCGGTCATGGACTGGTTCGCGCGCCGCGGCTTCGCCTGCTGGTGCGTCGACATGGAAGGCTACGGGCGCTCCGACAAGTCGCGCGACATCTACTGCGACATTTCCAACGGCGCCGACGACCTGGCCGCGGCGACCGATTACCTGCGCAAGGCGCGCGGCATCGAAAGCGTGATGGCCTACGGCATCTCGTCCGGCGCGCTGCGCGCAGCACTGTTCGCGCAGCGGCGCCCCGAGCGCGTGTCGCGCCTGGCACTCGACGCGTTCGTCTGGACCGGCGACGGCGCGCCGACGCTCGAGCAGCGCCGCAAGAAGCTGCCCGAGTTCATCGCGACAAAGCGACGGCCGATCGACCGCGCTTTCGTCTACTCGATCTTCGAGCGCGACCACCCCGAATGCGCCGAGCGGCGCGTCGTCGATGCCTTCGCCGATGCGATCCTGGCGCTCGACGACTCGATGCCCAACGGGACCTACATCGACATGTGCTCGAAGCTGCCGCTCGTCGATCCTGCGCTGATCACGATGCCCACCGTCGTGCTGCGCGGGCAGTACGACGGCATCGCTGCCTTCGACGACCTGATCGAGTTCTTCAAGCGGCTGCCCAGCCCCGACAAGCAGTTCTCGGTGATGGCAGGCATCTCGCATGCGAGCTTCCAGCAGAAGAACTACCTGACCGTCTACCACATCCTGCACGCTTATTTCACGCAGCCGCCGCCGGTCTACGCCGGTCACTTGCCGGCCGCAGACTCGACTACGCCGGCGGCGACCAGTGCGTCGATCCCGGCGTCGTCGTAGCCGTATTCGCGCAGCAACTCGCGCGTGTGCTCGCCCAGCAGCGGCGCGGGACGCGTGATTCGCGTCGGCGTGTCCGAGAAGTGGATCGGACAGCCCAGGGATTTCGTCCGGCCCGCCTGCGGATGCTCGGTCTCGACGATCATGCCGCGCGAGAGCATCTGCAGATGCTCGACCGCCTCCCCGATCGTGTTCACGGGTCCCGCCGGAACGCCGGCGGCGTCGAAAGCCGCCAGCCACTCGGCCCGGCTGCGCGTGGCGAGAACCGCATTCATCGACGCGACCAGCGCGTCCCGGTTGGCGATCCGCGCCGAATTGGTCGCGTAGCGCGGATCGTCGCGCCATTCGGGGTGCCCGACCACCTCGGCGATCCGCTCCCAGTTCGCCTGGTTCGCGCCACCGATGTTGATCCAGCCGTCGGAAGTGGCGAAGGCCTGGTAGGGCGCGGTGAGCAGGTGCGCCGAACCGGTGGGCCCCGGCGATTTCCCGGTCGCGAAATAGATCGCGGCCTGCCAGTAGGTCTGCTGCAGAGCGGCTTCGGCGAGCGACGTGTCGACGACCTGCCCTCTCCCGGTCTTCAGCTTGTGCGCGTAGGCGGCAAGGATGCCCAGCGCCGCGAGGATGCCGGCATTGATGTCGGCCACCGAGCCGCCCGCCTTCACCGGAGGTCCGCCCGGCTCGCCGGTGATCGACATCAGTCCCGCGTAGCCCTGCGCGATCAGGTCGAAGCCTCCCTTGTCGGCGTCCGGACCGCTGCGCCCGTAGCCCGAGATCGCGCAGTAGATGAGCCCCGGGTTCGCCGCCGAGAGCACGTCGTAGCCCAGGCCCAGCTTCTCGAGCGTCCCGCGCCGGAAATTCTCGGTCAGCACGTCGGCGTCGCGAACCATCCGCAGCAGCACGTCGCGACCCGCAGGATGCTTGAGGTTCAGCGCGATGCCGCGCTTGTTGCGGTTCAGCACCAGGAACGGCGCGGAGACACCGTTCACCCGCGGCTCGCTGTAGCTGCGCGAATCATCGCCGCCGGGGAGCTTCTCGACCTTGACGACATCGGCGCCCATGTCGGCGAGCAGCAGGCCGCAGGTCGGTCCTGCCATGATCTGGGCGAGCTCGAGCACCCGCATGCCGGACAGTGGGCCCGGATGCGGAATCGCCATGGAATCCGGGGACCCCGGCGCGGGGGCAGTGCGACCCGTTGCGGCCATCAGCGCCCCGTGAACTCGGGCCTGGCCTTGGCGAGGAACGCTGCGTAGCCGATACGGAAGTCCTCGGTGTCGAAGCAGTCGAAGCACTCGTCCGCCTCGGCTGCGGAGATCGGCGCGGGATCGGCGAGGCGACGCGCGAATCGCTTGTGCCAGCGCGCGACCAGCGGCGCGCCTTCGGCGATCCTCGCCGCGGCGGCCGCCGCCTCGGCCGCGACCTGATCGTCGGGAACCACGCGCGACACCAGGCCTTTGCGCAACGCCTCGGCGGCGTCGAAGATGCGCCCCTCGAGCAGGATCTCGAGCGCAATGCTCGAACCGACGAGACGAACCAGCGGCGCCATCTCGGCGTAGGCCATGACCAGGCCGAGGTTCTTGATCGGCGCACCGAAGCGGCTGCTCTCGCCGCAGATCCTCAGGTCGCACATCGACGCGATCTCGAGACCGCCGCCGACGCAGATGCCGTGGATCTGCGCGACCAACGGAACCGGGCATTCTGCGAATGCGCGCGCCGTCGCATGCATGACGGCGCCGTAGCTGCGGGCCTGCTCCTTGTTCGACCGCTCGCGGGCGAATTCGCCGATGTCGTTGCCCGGCGAGAAGGCGCGCTCGCCTGCGCCGCGCACGATGATGCATCGCAGCTGCGCATCGGTCGACAGCGAATCGATCGTCGTGCCAAGGGCTCGCCACATGTCCCGGGTCAGCGCATTGAGCTTCTCGGGACGGTTCAGCGTGACCGTCGCCAAAGCGGGGTCGCGCGCGACCAGGATGCTGCCGCTCACTGCCGCCTCCCTCATCGATAGAACAGGTCGACCAGGCCCATGCCGGTGATCGGAACGTAGGTGACCAGCAGCAGCACGCCGAGCAGCACCGCGATGAACCAGACGTTGATCCGCGTCACCTCCCAGACCGACGCCTTGGCGATCGCGCTCGCGACCATCAGCACGCTCGCCACCGGTGGCGTCTGCTGGCCGATGCCGAGGTTGACGGTGACGATCAGCCCGAAGTGCACCGGATCGATGCCGACCGCCTGCACCAGCGGCATCACGACGGGCACGACCAGGATGATCGCCGCGGCGGAATGCAGAAACATGCCGAGCAGCAGAAACAGCACGTTCAGCATCGCCAGCACCAGCCACTTGTTGTGGGTCATGCCGGCCACGGCGTGCGCAAGCTGCTGCGGCGCCTGCACTTCGGCCAGGTAGGTGCCGAGCAGCGCGCTGGTCGCGACCAGCAGCATAACCACCGCGGTCTGCACGGCGCCTTCGAGCACGGCGCGCCGCAACTGGGCGAGGTCGAGCTCGCGGTAGATGACCAGGCCGACGGCCATCGACGCCACGACGGCGAGGGCAGCCCCTTCGGTCGCGGTGACGACGCCGCCGAAGATGCCGCCCAGGATGATGATCGGCAGCAGGAAGGCCCACAGCGCCTCGCGCGCCGTCTTGCGCACGCGCGCCCACGAGAACGCTTCCTCGCGCGGCAGGTTGTAGCGCCGCGCCATCCAGTACGCCATGCCCATCAGCCCCGCGCCGCCGATGATCCCGGGCACGATGCCGGCGACGAAGAGCTGGACCACCGAGGTCCCTGCCATCACCGCGTACAGGATCATCGGGATCGACGGCGGGATGATCACCGCGAGCGTCGCTGCCGACGACATCACCGCCGCCGCGAGCGGTGCCGGGTACCCCTTCGATTTCATCCCCGGGATCAGGATCGAGCCCAGCGCCGCGACGTCGGCGACCGCCGAGCCCGAGATCTCGGCGAAAAACAGCGACGCCCCGATCGAGACCTGCGCGAGCCCGCCGCGGATCCACCCGAATATCGAGGACGCGAAAGCGATCAGGCGCCGCGAGATCCCCGACGCGTTCATGATCGCGCCGGAGAGGATGAACAGCGGGATCGCCAGCAGCGGGAAGCTGGTCGCGCCACCATAGGTCACCAGCGCGAGGTTGGGCAGGATCCCGAGTCCGTGCGTCGCGACCATCGCGATGACGGCGACGACCCCCAGCGACACGGCGATCGGCACGTTGATGACCACGAGCGCCAGCACCGCGACGAACGCAAGCAGCATCGAGCTCATGACCGGACGCGCTTCGTCATTGCAGGGCTTCGGATACCGCCGGCGCTTCGGCGGGCGGGGGCTCGCTGCGTCCCAGCAGATCGCCCAGGTGCAGCGCCTCGGCGATGACGATCAGCACCGCCGAGATCGGGATCACCGACTGGACGACGCTCATCGGCACCTGCGGCAGGCTGGTCAGCGAATCGGTCGCGAGCACCGGCATGATCCAGGCGCCGACCGCGCCCAGCAGCACGAAGAAGGCGATGACCAGCAGCTGGACCAGGATGCCCGCTGCACGACGCCAGCGCCACGGCAGTGCGTCGACGAGCTCCGGGCAGCCGATGTGCGCACGCTTGAGCGAGGCCAGCGCGGCGCCGTAGAACGTCAGCCAGGCGAGCAGCACCGACGCGACCTCGTCGTACCAGTCGAGCGAATGTCCGGAAAACCGGAATACGACGCCCAGCGTGACCTCGACTGCGAGCACGACCATCAGCGCGGATACCACCCACTCGAGGAAGCGCTCGTATCCCCGGCGGAATCCGCCGGCCGCGCTGGCCGTCATCGCGCGGTCGGCGTCACGACCGCGGCCGCGGTCATTGGCGCAGCGCGTTGGCGCGATCGATCAGCGCCTTGGCACCCGGCACTTCCTGCTCGAACTCCGCGTAGATCGGCTTGCTGGCGGCGACGAACGCGTCCTTGTCGACGTCGTTGACCTGCATCCCCGCGGCCTTCAGCTTGCCCAGCAGATCGGTCTCGTCCTGTTCCGCCGTCTGGTAGACGTAGGCTTGCGTCTGCCTGGCCGTGTCCTCGAGGATCTTGCGCACGTCGGGCGGCAGCGTCTTCCAGTGCTCGATCCCGACGGTGACGTAGGCCGGCGTGTAGACGTGGGAGGACAGCGACAGGTATTTCTGCACTTCCTGCAGCTTGGCCGAGTAGATCTGGGTGAACGGATTCTCCTCGCCGTCCATCACGCCGGTCTGCAGCGCGGTGAAGAGCTCCGAGAACTTCATCGGGCTGGGGTTCGCGCCGTAGGCCTCGAACATCTTGACGCGCCACTTGCCCTGCGGCACGCGGAGCTTGATGCCCTGCAGGTCGGCCGGTACGCGGATCGGACGCTTGTTATTGGTGATCTGGCGGAAGCCGTTCTCCCAGACCGCCAGCACCTTGAGCCCTTTCTTCTCGATCGCGGGCTCCATCGACGGCCAGAAGATGTCCTTCTCGATCCGATGCATATGCGCCCGGTCCTTGACGATGTAGGGCATCTCGAAGAATCCCAGCAGGTCGACTTCGGAGCTCATCACCGTCGACGGCAGCGCCATGTCGAGCGTGCCGAGCTTCAGCTTCTGGAGCATCTGCTTGTCGCCCCCGAGCTGGCTGGACCCGTAGACGATGACCTTGGCCTTGCCGTTGAGCGCGGCGTTGGCGCGCTTCGCGAATTCCTCGGCGCTCTTGTCGAACAGCGAGCCGGGGTGGCCGACGTGGCCGAACTTGATCTCGAGCTGCGCGTACGCAGGCAGGGCGACGATGCCGAGGCACAGCGCTGCCAGCCACGGCAAAAGGGCGCGGATGCGCGCCGCACAGGCGAACGGGTGTTCCATCGCGATTCCTCCTGTGGTGAAAGCAACCGCGCCTTCATGCGCCCGCCGCGAATTGCGGCACGATCGAGCGGCGTCTTGTGCGCGCATACTACACAACGAACCTGAGCATTCACAAGGGTCCGACGATGCCGGGCCGCCGATCCGCAACCTATAATGGACCGTGCCAGGAACGCCGCCGCATGGCGCCTGGTCCCGAGCCTCGACCGACCTCCCGAGCATGACATCCCCAGGCGCGCAGCCGCTGGTGTTCCATCGGCGCGGCGCAGACGACAGCCTTGCGCGGCGGCTGCGCTCCGCCGTACGCGGCGCGGTCCTCGTCGACACGGCCTCGCGCCTGCGCTATGCGACCGACGCCTCGATCTACCAGGTCGAGCCGCTGGGCGTCCTCGTGCCGGCCTCGGACGACGACGTCCGCGCCGCGTTCGACGTGTGCCGCGACCTCAGGGTACCGGTGCTCGCGCGCGGGGCGGGGAGCTCGCAGTGCGGGCAGACGGTCGGCGCCGCGCTGGTCGTCGACCACAGCCGGCACCTCGACCGCATCGTCGATTTCGATCCCCGGGGGCGGACGGTGACCGTCGAGCCGGGGATCGTACTCGACGCGCTCAACGCCTGGCTGCGCCCGCACGGACTGTGGTTCCCGGTCGACGTCAGCACCTCGGCCCAGTGCACGCTGGGGGGCATGGCGGGCAACAACTCCTGCGGCTCGCGCTCGCTCGCCTACGGCAACATGGTCCACAACGTCGTCGCGATCGACGCGCGGCTCGCCGACGGCACCGAAGCGCGCTTTGGCGCCGAGTCGGAAATGCACGACGCGCCTTCGCGGGTGCGCGATCTCGTCGCCGGCCTGCGCGCGATCGGTGTGCGCGAGCGCGACGAGATCGGCCGCGTCGTGCCCCGGCTGCTGCGCCGGGTCGGAGGCTACAACGCCGACATCTTCAACCCGCAGAGCGTGCGACCCTACACCGACGACGCGAGCGTCAATTTCGCTCACCTGCTGGTCGGCAGCGAGGGAACGCTCGCGTGGACACGCAGCCTGACGCTGGCACTCGCGCCGCTTCCCGCCCACCGGGCGCTCGGTGTGGTCAATTTCGACACCCTGCGCCAGGCGATGGAAAGCACGCGCCACCTCGTGCAGCTCGGCCCTTCGGCAGTCGAGCTCGTCGACCGGACGATGATCGACCTGGCGCTGGCGAATGCCGCATTCCGACCGGTACTCGGACGCGCGCTGATCGGCGCGCCCGCGGCGATCCTGCTGGTCGAGTTCATCGGCGACGACTCCGAGGGTCCCGCCCGCAGGCTCGCTGACCTCGAGGCGACGATGGGCGACCTCGGCCTGCCGCACCGGGTCGTGGCGATGACCGACGCGGCCGCGCAGAAAGCGCTGTGGGAAGTGCGCAAGGCCGGCCTCAACATCATGATGAGCATGCGCGGCGACGGCAAGCCGGTGTCGTTCATCGAGGATTGCGCCGTGCCGCTCGAGCATCTCGCGGGCTACGTCGACCGCATGACGGAGATCTTCGCGCGCCACGGAACGCGCGGGACGTGGTATGCGCACGCCTCGGTGGGCACGCTGCACGTGAGGCCCATCCTCGACATGCGACGCGACGGCGCGGTGAAGATGCGTGCGATCGCCGAGGAGACCGCCGCGATGGTCCGCGAGTACAAAGGCGCGTTCTCGGGCGAGCACGGCGACGGGCTGGTCCGCAGCGAATGGGTCGCGTGGCAGTACGGCCCGCGTCTCACGCGCGCGTTCGAGAACATCAAGGACCTGTTCGATCCGGCCGCCATGATGAATCCGGGCAAGATCGTCCGGTCGACCCGGATGGACGACGCGAGCCTGTTCCGCTTTGCGCCTGGCTACCGGAGCCTTGCGCTCGCCACGGCGCTCGACTGGTCGGCGTGGAACGTGCAGAACGATCCGGTGGCCGGGACGCTGAGCGCGCCGGGCACCGGCGGCGACCCCGCCGGGGGCTTCGCCAAGGCGGTCGAGATGTGCAACAACAACGGCCATTGCCGCAAGTTCGACGCCGGAACGATGTGTCCCAGCTTTCGTGCCACCCGCGACGAGATCCATCTGACGCGCGGGCGCGCCAATACGCTGCGGGCGGCGCTGGCAGGACGCTTCGGCGGCGACCTCGCCTCCCCCGAGGTCCGCGAGGCCCTCGAGCTGTGCGTCGGCTGCAAGGGATGCCGCCGCGAATGCCCCACCGGCGTCGACATGGCGAGGATGAAGATCGAGTTCCTCCACCATTGGGCGCGCCGGCACGGCCTGGCGCCGCGCGATCGACTGATCGCAGCACTTCCGCGCTGGGCGCCGTGGGCCTCGCGCGTTCCCGTCCTGTTCAACCTGCGCGATCGCGTTCCCGGGCTCGCGCGCCTGACCGAGCGCATCACCGGAATCTCGCGCCATCGTTCGCTGCCGCGCTGGCGACGCGACACGTTCCTGCGCCAATGGCAGACCGGCTCGCGGCGCGAAGCATCGCCTGACGTCGTGCTGTTCGTCGACACGTTCACCGATCGCTTCGAGCCCGAGAACGCGCACGCCGCGCTCGCCGTGCTGCGGGCAGCCGGCTACCGCGTCGACGTCGCGACGCCGGCGCCCGGCGACGCGGAGGCCTCGCGGCCACTGTGCTGCGGGCGTACCTATCTCGCGCACGGCCTGGTCGACGAGGCGAAGCGCGAGGCGAGGCGCGTCGTCGACGCGCTGGGGGCGCAGGTGGCCCGTGGCGCGACGCTCGTCGGCCTCGAACCGTCGTGCCTCCTTTCGCTGCGCGACGAGTACCTGGTGCTGGGTCTGCCCGACGCCGCGCAGCGCCTCGCGTCACAGTCACTGCTGGTCGAGGAGTTCCTGGCGCGTGAGCACGCCGCCGGCGGGCTCGAGCTTGCCCTCGGTCCGCTCCGCGAAAAGCGCGTCCTGGTCCATGCACACTGCCATCAGAAGGCCTTCGATGCCGCGGCGGCGACCCACGCCGCACTCCGTCTGGTTCCCGGTCTGGCCGTCGAGCCGATCGAATCGAGCTGCTGCGGCATGGCGGGCGCGTTCGGTTACGCAAGCACGCGCTACGACCTGTCGATGCGCATGGCCGAGGCATGCCTGCTCCCCGCCGTGCGCGCCGCCGGACCCGACACGCTCGTCGTCGCCAGCGGCACGAGCTGCCGTCACCAGATTGCGGACGGAACGCGTGCGAGCGGCCGCGTCGATGCGCTGCACGCGATCCGGGTGCTCGAGCGCGCGCTCGTGACCGCCCCTCCGCTCTGAGCCCGCGATGGGTACGATGGACAGTGCCGACGACCTCGCCGCGATCGCCGCGGCAACGCTCGCCGATTACGAGCTGCGGGCGCAGCCGTTCTGGGAAGGCACGCGCGACCACGACGTCAGCCAGAACCTCGATGCGCTGCTCGCAGCGATCGAGGCTGCGCCTCCGTTCGCGATCCTGGACTTCGGTTGCGGGCCGGGGCGCGATCTGCGTGCGTTGCGCGCACGCGGTCACGACCCGATCGGGCTCGACGGAACCCCGAGGTTCGTGGCGATGGCGCGCGACTACAGCGGTTGCGAGGTCTGGCAGCAGGACTTCCTGTCGCTGGGCCTGCCCGACGCCCGCTTCGACGGGATCTTCGCGAACGCGACGCTACAGCACGTGCCGACCGCCGCGCTGCCCCGGGTCCTGGGCGAGCTGCGCGCGGCGCTGAAGCCACGCGGCGTGCTGTTCGCGTCGATTCCCCACGGCGGCGGCGAGGAAGGCTGGAACCGTGGCCGCTACAGCGTCTACCACAGTCCCGCCGCATGGATGCGCCACCTCGAGGCGGCGGGCCTCGTGCCGATCGGTCACTACTATCGCCCGGCGGGGCTGCCGCGCGAGGCGCAGCCTTGGCTCGCCACCCTCGCGCGCAGGGCGTCCTGAGGCCGTTGCCGGCCGTCCGGTCAGAGACCGGGCTCGGCGGGCGTGCCCGTGGAGTCCGCGGACTCTGACCCCTCCGCCGGCGGCGCGGCAGCGCGATCGAGCTTGCGCTGCTTCTTCTCTTCCTTCTTGCGTTTCTTCTCCAACTCCTTCTGGCGTTTCTGGAATTCGAAATTTGGCTTGGCCAAGTGGGCGTCCTCTCTGATGCCGCATCCGAAAGTAAGCGGCGAATGGATGTCGCTGGTCTTTTACCTCAAAATGGCGCCCGACACCACCCGCGGGCCGCGCGGGCCGCGCTCTTCGCGCGACCGCAGCCCACCAACATGCTCCCGGAGCGACCATGCCTATCCGCACTCATCGGCTTCGATTTCTCCTCGCATCGCTCCTCTTCGTCATCTCGGCGATGGCTGCGCAGGCCCAGACGCTGCGCATCGGGCTGGCCGAGGACCCCGACGTCCTGGATCCGACCCTGGCGCGGACCTTCGTCGGGCGCATCGTGTTCTCGGCGATGTGCGACAAGCTGTTCGACATCGACGCCAAGCTCAACATCATCCCGCAGCTCGCCACCGGCTATCAGTGGTCGGCCGACGGCAAGGCGCTGACGATCAAGCTGCGCAGCGGCGTCAAGTTCCAGGACGGCGAGACGATGGACGCGGCCGCCGTCAAGTACAGCATCGAGCGCCACAAGACGATGCCGGGCTCCAACCGTCGCGGCGAGCTCGCGCCGGTTACGAGCGTCGACGTCATCGACCCGTCGACGGTGCGCCTCAACCTCTCCTCGCCGTTTGCGCCGCTGCTCGCCCAGCTCGCCGATCGCGCCGGCATGATCGTTGCACCCAAGGTCGCCCAGGCCGAAGGCGACAAGTTCGGCAGCAAGCCGGTCTGCGCAGGGCCGTACAAGTTCGTCGAGCGCGTGGCACAGGATCGCATCGTCCTCGAGCGCTTCCCCGACTACTGGAACAAGTCGGCGATCCACTTCGACAAGATCGTCTACCTGCCGATCCCCGACTCCACGGTCCGGCTCGCCAACCTGCGCTCGGGACAGCTCGATTTCATCGAGCGCGTCGCGGCTTCCGACCTGCCGCAGATCAAAAGCGACCCGCACCTGCAGGTCTCCAAGATCACCGAGATCGGCTACCAGGGCATCACGATCAACGTCGGCAAGAGCGACCTTGCGCAGAAGAATCCGCTGGGGCGGGACCCGCGCGTGCGCGAGGCCTTCGAGCTCTCGCTCGACCGCAACGGCATCGTGCAGGTCGCGATGGACGGCGAGGCCGATCCTGGCAATCAGTGGGTGGCCCCGAACAACCCGTTCTACGCGAAGAACGTCCCGATCCCCGCGCGCAACCTCGTGCGCGCCAGGGAGCTGCTGAAGGAGGCCGGCGTTACGAACCCGAGTTTCACGCTGATGACGCCGACGACCGCCGACGCCCAGCGCGTCGCACAGGTCGTGCAGGCGATGGCCAAGGAGGCGGGATTCGACGTCAAGATCCAGTCGACCGAATTCGCGACCTCGCTCGACCTCGCCGACAAGGGCCAGTTCGACGCCTACGTTCTGGCATGGAGCGGCCGCGCCGATCCCGACGGCAACATCTACAGCTTCGACGCCTGCAAGCAGCCGCTCAATTATGCCGGGTACTGCAAGCCCGAAGTCGACGACCTCCTGAAGCGCTCGCGCACCACGGGGGACCTCGCCGAGCGCAAGAAGATCTTCGGCGAGATCGCGGCGATCGTGCTGAAGGACCGGCCGATCATCTACCTGTACCACCGGCACTGGCTGTGGGCCTACACCGACAAATTGACGGGATTCCATCCGAACCCCGACGGGCTGATACGCGTGCAGGACCTGCGCTTCCGCTGAGGCTCGCACGACTCACCCCGGCATGGAGGCGGCGCGCGCCGCCCGCATGCCGGCACCGGCGGTCCCATGTTGACATTCCTCGTCCGCCGCGTCGCGACGATCTTCCCGACACTGGTCTTCGTGTCGATGCTGATCTTCGGGCTGCAGCAGCTCCTCCCCGGCGACCCGGCGATGATCCTCGCCGGCGAGGAGCGCGACCCCTCGGTCATCGCCCACCTGCGCGAGACGCTGCACCTCGACAAGCCGCTGCCGGTGCGCTACCTGTACTGGGTGCGCGGCGTCGTGCATGGCGACCTCGGGGAATCGCTGCGCACCCAGCAGCCGGTATTGCAGCTTATCCTCGAAAAGCTCCCGGTCACCGTCGAGCTCGGCGCCTTCGCGATCGCGATCGCGATCGCGATCGGCATACCCGCTGGCGTCGTATCGGCAGTCAAGCGCGGCACTGCATGGGACTACGGCGCCAACATCGTGGCGCTGTGGGGCCTGTCGACGCCGAATTTCTGGCTGGGCATCATGCTGATCCTGCTGTTCTCGGTGACGCTGGGCTGGCTGCCCGCCTCGGGCTACGTGAGCCCGTTCGAGGACTGGCGCGCGAACGTCGCGTCGATGATCATGCCGGCGTTCGTGCTGGGCAACGCGATCGCCGCCGTGCTGATGCGCCACACGCGCAGCGCGATGCTGCAGGTGCTCTCGTCGGACTACGTCCGCACGGCGCGCGCCAAGGGCGTTCCCGAGAGCCGGGTGATCATGAAGCACGCGCTGCGCAACGGCCTGATCCCGATCATCACGCTGGGGGCGCTCGAGCTCGGCACGCTGCTCTCGGGAGCGGTGCTGACCGAGCAGGTGTTCACGATTCCCGGCTTCGGCAAGCTGATCGTCGACGCCGTCTTCAACCGCGATTACGCCGTCGTGCAGGGTGTCGTGATGTTCACGGCCACTGCGTACATCGTGCTGAACCTGATCGCGGACGTCGCCTACGCCGTCGTCAATCCGCGGATCCGCTACCAATGACCGGTGCCGCCACCGAGACCACGCCGATCGGCTTGCCGGCGGGAGGCGCGACCGCGCCGCGTCCGCATCCGCTGCGCCGTCTGCTGCGAAGCCCCGCGGCGGCGATCGGGCTCGCCGTCATCGTCGCCTTCCTCGGCATCGCGATCTTCGCGCCCTGGATTTCTCCCTACGATCCCATCGCGACCGATTTCGCCGCCGTGCGCAAGGCGCCTTCCGCCGCGCACTGGCTCGGGACCGACGAGATCGGCCGCGACGTGCTGTCGCGGGTCATTTTCGGCTCACGGGCATCGTTGCTCGCGGGTGTGGTCTCGGTGCTGATCTCGCTGGCGGTCGGCGTGCCGCTGGGACTGCTCGCGGGTTACGCGGGCGGGATCACCGACATGCTGATCTCGCGGATGACCGACGCGTTGCTCGCCTGCCCATTCCTGATCCTGGCGATCGCACTGGCGGCCTTTCTCGGCCCCAGCCTCGAGAACGCGATGATCGCGATCGGCATCTCCGCCACGCCCGCGTTCATCCGCCTCGCTCGCGGAACGACGCTGTCGGTCAAGGCCGAGGAATACATCCTCGCCGCGCGCGCGATCGGCAACCCGCCATGGCGGGTCGCGCTGCGCCATGTCCTTCCCAACATCGTGCCCCCGCTGCTCGTCCAGGCGACGCTCGCGATCGCCGCAGCGGTGATTGCGGAGGCCAGCCTGTCGTTCCTCGGGCTCGGCCAGCAGCCGCCCGAGCCGAGCTGGGGCAGCATGCTCAACACGGCAAAGAACTACCTCGACAACGCGCCTTGGATGGCGTTGTGGCCGGGACTGTCGATCTTCGTCCTCGTGCTGTCATTCAATCTCGTGGGCGACGGATTGCGCGACGCGCTCGATCCGCACCACGCCTGACCGTGCACCGGCAGACCGGAGGGTGTCGACCACGATCCGGCCGGAGTCGTGTCATTCTTGACCAGTCCGCCCCGGCCAGTGCAGCCCGTCGTCGGGATTCGGTTGCGAAGGCAATGACAGGGGCATACGATGGGCTGCAGCGCCGCACCGTGCAGGCGCCATCGATGGAGAGCCGAAATGCCGCACCGTCACGCTTGGATTCGCGCCGCGGTCGCGAGCCTGCTGTTCGCAGCAGCGCCCGCGTGGGCGCTGAACTGCTACCTGGTGGTCGACCGGGCCAACAACGTCGTCTACCAGAGCCCACAATCGCCAGTCGATCTGAGCGACCGGGGGGCCCCGGCGCGCGATGCGATGCGAGCGCGCGGCGACCAGCTGATCGCGATGGACGCCGCCGATTGCCCGTCGATCGACACGCGGCACATCGCGACCGGCGACAAGCCTGCGACTGTCGACGAAATCGTCGCGGGAATGCGACCTGCGCTGCGTTTCGGCGGCCCATCGGATCCGGATTCCGGGTCGCGATCGAGCGGCGGGGGCATTCGACTGCCGCCGATCACTGTTCCGCGCGACACGGGTGGGGACGTCTCGACCTCCGGTCTTCCCTCGGGCGTGTCGATCCGCTGACGGGCGGTCGCCGATGCGCCGGCGGCGCCGCTAGCGGTTGTCGGCGACCGCGCCGGATGGGCATTGGGGAACGCGTCCCCAGTAGCCATCGCAAAACCTGAAGCGCGCGCGCTGGCCACAGACGATGCGCTCGATGAAATTGCCGCTGCACTGCGCCAGCGCGTCGTCCAGTGCCTGCAGTCGATCGCCCGGGGACGCGCGGGTCTGGCGCGTGTCCTTGGGATTCGCAGCGATGGCAGCCGGTGTTCCGGCTCCCCCGGCATCGTAGACCGTCGCCGCATCGACACGCGGTGCCGAATTCGCCTGCGCATCGGCGGCGACATCGGGCCGCGGGGCCTTGCGCGGCACCGCGGCTAACCGGGGACCGACCGAATCACGGCGCCTGAGGTAGAGGGTCGGCTGTGCCGCGGCCCCAGCGACGGCCTCGGCCGCGGGCGCAGGCGCGGCTGCCTCGATACGATGCTGTCCGGCGTCGGGCGCGGCGACCGAACTAGGGGTCGGATTCGCCGCGGCCACTGTCGGTCGGTGTTCGACACCGTTCCCCAGCCACGTATAAGCCGCAGCAGCGGTGATCACCGACGCGATCATGACCACCGCCGGCCAACGGCGGAGCTTCGACCCGGTGCCGGCGCCAGCATCGACGCCGTCGCGCGAGTCGCGCGGCGGGATCGCGCCACCGATGTCGGCCGTGACCGTCGAAGCGTCCAGCGCCGCCGCCGCAGCACCGGCGTGACGCGCCCGGTTGAGCGCCGCCCGGCATGGGCCGCAAAGCCGTTCCCCGGGCAGCGTCGCGCTCTTGCAGATCCTGCATTTCATCGCTGCGCTCGACGTTGGCACGCTCGCACGCTATGACGTTGTCATTGCGATTGTAGCAGCCGCCGCGCGCAGACGCGACGCTCGACGACCCCGCTCGTCGGGAGGGCCGGGGGGTGTCGTCCAACCAGGCTGCGGCGCGCTGGGCGCGCCGTCAGGGACGCGGCGCGTTGTCCTTGGCGTCCTTGTTGTCCTTCTCCTTCTTGGCGTTCGGCCGGGCCGTTTCCTGCTTGGGCTCAGGTCGCGCCTGCGGGACCGGAGCCGGTCGAGCCTGCGGGACTGGAGCCGGTCGAGCCTGCGGGACCGGAGCGAACCGCGGCTCGGGCCGCGGCTGCACCGGGGCCGCGGGGCGTTCGGGTCCCCGCTGTTGAACCGGTGGGGCGCGAAACTCGCGCGCTGGCGCAGGCTGCGCTTCAGGTGCCGGGCGGACCGGCGGCACGCGCTGCGCTTCAGGTGGCGGGCGCACCGGCGGCACGCGCTGCACTTCAGGTGCCGGGCGAACCGGCGGCACCCGCTGCGCTTCAGGTGGCGGGCGCACCGACGGCACGCGCTGCGCTTCGGGTGCCGGGCGAACCGGCGGCACGCGCTGCGCTTCGGGAACACTGCGGAGCGGCGGATTGGCCCTCGACTCGGGCACCGGCACCGGCGCCGCCTGCGGCACCTGCGGTGCACCCGGCCGCTGCGCGGGTGCAGGCACGAATCTGCGCTCCGGGGCAACCGGCGACGCCGACGGTACGACGCCCCGCCGCACGGGAGGCGAAGTCGTCGGGGCGGGCTTGGCCTGCGCTCCGACGATCCTGACGGCGGGTGCAGTCACCGGGGCCTCGGCACGCAGCGTCCGGACCTCGGCGCGATTGATCGGCTGACCGGGGTTGCGCTCGAGCGCCGGGAGTTGGCGGGAGATCGGCACCGGGGGTGGCGGCGGCGCCATGCGCGCAACGACCGGCCGACGCTCGACCGCAGCCGGTGGCTTGGTCCGCGCCAGCGGTGCAGCGCCGATGAAGGCCGATCGCGCCGGCGCGATCCGCGCAAGCGGCTCGACTCGCGCGGCGGCAATCGCTGCCGGCGTAAGCGCAAGCGCGACGCGATGCACCTGCTCCGAACTTGCGAACGCCGCCGGCGGGACTGCCGTTACGGCATTGGGAACGCGCATGTTCACGTAGTTGACCTGCGTCACGTTCACGTTGTTGTAGATGTTCGTGATCGTCGTATTGTTGACGACGGTATTGCTGACATTGACCTGGCGGAAATAGTCGCGGCTCACGTGATAGGGCGGGCGATAGACCTCGCGCGGCCCCAGCGGGAACCATCCAATGGCCGGTCCCACCGAGATCGAAACGCCGAACCCCGAACCCCCGACGAATGCGACCAGCGCCGGCGCGTAGCACGGCCGCACGTTGACCGGCCCCGGTACCCAGCCCCAACCGCGGTCGAGGTACACCCAGCGACCGTAATGGAAAGGCGCGAATCCCCACGGCGCGTCGTCGACCCAGGTCCATCCCCAGGGGTCGATCCACGCCCAATGCCCGTCGCGGTACGGCGCCCAACCGACGGCGACCTCGCGCGGGAACCACACGTTGCCGTAGCTCGCGACGACCCCCCAGGTCCCGTAGTTGTCGAGGTCCGCGTAGCCGACGACGTCCGGCGAGACATAGCGCGCCGACACCGAATTGGCATAGCGCCGCTCGCGCGCGGCCGTCCAGCGATCGAACGCGTCGTAGGGCGCAGGCGCGAGCAACTCGTTGTCGCGAAGGTCGGTTCCGAAGAAGCGATACGCCTGTCCCCCCGTCACGACGTAGGAGGTATCGTCGCCGTAAACAATGCCTGATCCGCTGCGCACGGTCACGGACGTCGAACCCCCGTCCGGATCGACGTCGATGCGGTAGCGCCCCGGGCGCGTCAGCGAGAACGCGACGTTCGGCGTGTCGATCTCGACGACGTTGCCCGCCTGCAGGCGGCGCAGCGTGACGTCGAGCGTGCCTTGCTGCAGTTGCAGCTGCGTCGTACGGTCGTCGAGGTTCGACACCGTCACGCTGGTCAGCGGACCGAGGTACCACGAACCGTCGTCGATCGAAACCTCGACGCGGCCGTCCTGGTCCGACCACAGCCGGTCTCCGATCACGATCGGCCGGTTGATCTGCGCTGCGACCCATTGCTCGTCCCCGGCCGGCGAGTAGCTCACCTCGCCGCTGTAGTAGGCCAGGCGCCCGACGCGTATCGGGGGATCCCCCTCGTCGGCGGCAGACGAAACCTGCGCCATCGCGCCGAAGCACGCGAGCGATGCCACGGCGATCAGCAATCGGGGCATCCAGGCATTCATGTTGGTTCGATTCATCGCTGACATCCCCATCGAATGTTGCAAGCGGTTGCAGGAAATCGTTCGCTCATCGCCATCGGCGATCGCTCGGTCGCGGCCCGAAGTGCCCCGAAGTGGCCCGAAGGATGCGACATCTGGCGAATGTGGGGGCGAAGTCCCATCTTTACAATTCACCGGGCGCCTGCGACTGCCTGCCCTCGCAGATCACGCGGACCCATCCACTAACGCCGACCGCGACCGCCGGGATGACAGGATGTGCCGGGGACACCAAGGTGTCGGGCTCCGACAACAGGTCGCTACCCAGGCGCGCGCAGGTTGCATTCGCCGCACTGACTCGAACCCTCGCTGAGCGACAATCGCAACCTATGCCTGCATTGACTCGCTCCAGCCCCGTCCGCCGACGCCTGTCGACGCTGCTGCCGGCGCTTGCCCTCGCACTCGCGTTCGCCACCGTCTCGTCTCCGGACGTCGCGTCGGCGTTCGGATTCAACGACGTCGCGCAGCGCGCTTCGCAGCTCGCCGCGACGTCCTACCGGAAGCCTTCCGCGAAGCTTCCCGACGCGCTGCATGCGCTGACCTACGACCAGTATCGCGACATCCGCTTCGAGCCCCAGCGGGCCTGGTGGCGCGCGGCCAAGCTGCCATTCGAGCTGATGTTCTTCCACGAGGGTCTCTACTACAACGAGGCGCTGCGCATCCATGAGATCGGGCCCGACGGCACGCGCGAGATCCGCTTCGACCCGTCGATGTTCGATTACGGCAAGAACCGCATCGATCCCAGGGCGCTGCGCGGCCTCGGATTCGCCGGGTTTCGCGTCCATTACGCAATCAACTCGCCCAGGTACAAGGACGAGGTGATGGTGTTTCTCGGGGCGAGCTATTTCCGCGCCCTGGGCAAGGATCAGCGCTACGGCATCTCGGCACGGGGCCTCGCGATCGACACCGGCCTGATGTCCGGCGAGGAGTTTCCCCGCTTTACCGAGTTCTGGATCGAGCGTCCGGCCCCTTCCGCGCGCGAGCTGCGGATCTACGCGCTGCTCGATTCGCCGCGGGCGGCCGGCGCGTTTCGATTCCTGCTGAAACCCGGGACGGAGACCGTCGTCGACGTCCGCGCAAGGCTCTTCCTCCGGCAGAACGTCGCGAAGCTCGGTCTCGCGCCGCTGACCAGCATGTACTACTTCGGCGAGAACGACCGGCGCGGCATCGACGACTACCGCCCCGAGGTCCACGACTCCGACGGCCTGTCCATCGAGGCGGGGACCGGCGAATGGATCTGGCGCCCCCTGATCGATCCGAAGCGCCTTCTCGTCACGTCGTTCAGCGTCTCGAACCCGTTGGGCTTCGGCCTGATGCAGCGCGACCGCAGCTACGCGAGCTACGAGGACCTCGAAGCGCGCTACGACCTGCGCCCGTCGGTGTGGATCGAGCCCAAGGGACACTGGGGAGCGGGCCGCATCGAGCTCGTGCAGATTCCGACGCCCGACGAGACCAACGACAACATCGTGGCGTTTTTCACGCCCGACAACCCGCCGCAGCCGGGCAATCCCCTCGATCTCGAGTACCGGATGCTTTGGCAGAAGGACAACGAGACGCGCCCACCGCTCGCGTGGGTCGCGCAGACGCGCCGCGGCCACGGCTACCTGCGCAAGCCCGACGACAGCATTGCGCTGATGGTGGATTTCGAAGGTCCGGCGCTGCGCAAGCTCCCCGCCGGCGCCACAGTGAAGGCGGTCGTGACCGCGGATCCGAACGTCGACGTGATCGAGTCGAACGCCTTTCACAACGACGCAACCGGCGGATGGCGTCTCGCGCTTCGCGTCAAGCGCGAGGACGACAGGAAGCCAGGCGAATTGCGCGCTTTCCTTCGCAGCGGCAGCGCCACACTCTCGGAAACGTGGAGCTACATCCTCCCGGGGAACTGAGCGCGGGCGTCGCGGCAGCGTTGCGGCGCTACCTGGCGCGGCTGCCCCTCACCGTGGAGCAGCGCGCGGGCCTCGAGGCGCATGCGCTCGCCGCAGGGGTGTCGATCGGGCCGGTGCTTGCCGACGTGCATGCGCAACTCGGCAATCCGGCCGCAACCGGGGCCAACCCCGCCCAGGCGACGATCGGCGCGCGCATCCGGCTGGCGCAAGGCGATCCGCGAGCGCCTGCGGGCCCGGTGCTGATGCGCGACGTCCAGGGCCGCGAACGCCTCGACACGACGCCGCCGCTCGCGCGAAGCTCGATGGCGCCGCAGGCATGGCCTTCGCGCGGGGCGAATCGTGCGCGGTCCGGCAGCGCTTGTCCGCCGGAAGCCGACGGCGCGGCGCGCGCCGATCCTGCAGCGCATTGGCGCCGGCGCGCGGCGCGGCGACGACTGCTGCTGCTCCTCCTGATTGTCGGGCAGACCATCGTCGCGACCGATTACATGACGCGGGTGCTGCCCTACCACGGCCGACAGCCGCTCGAGATCGCCGTTCTCGCGCTCTTCGCGGTCCTGTTCGGCTGGATCTCGGCCGGGTTCTGGACGGCGATCGCGGGCTTCGTGCTGCTCGTGTCGGGGCGCGACCGTTTTGCGATCTCGCGGCGAACCTGCTGCGACAGCGCCCTGGCGATCCCCGAGGATGCGCGCACCGCGATCATCATGCCGATCTGCAACGAGGACGTGGCTCGGGTGTTCGCGGGATTGCGCGCCACCTACGAATCGCTGCGCGACACCGGCGCGCTCGACCGCTTCGATTTCTTCGTCCTCTCCGACAGCGGCAATCCGGACATCCGCGTCGCGGAGATCGACGCCTGGGCCAGGCTCAATCGCGCCATCGACGGGTTCGGGCGGATCTTCTACCGCTGGCGCCAGCACCGGATCAAGCGCAAGAGCGGCAACGTCGCCGACTTCTGTCGACGCTGGGGCCGCAAGTACCGCTACATGATCGTGCTCGACGCCGACAGCGTCATGAGCGGCGACTGCCTGACGACGCTGGTGCGCATCGCCGAGGGCAACCCCGATGCCGGCATCATCCAGACCGCGCCGCGCGCCGCCGGACGCGACACCTTCTACGCGCGCGTCCAGCAGTTCGCCACCGGGGTGTATGGACCGCTGTTCACGGCAGGACTGCATTTCTGGCAGTTCGGCGAGTCCCACTACTGGGGCCACAACGCGATCATCCGCGTCGCGCCTTTCATCAGGCACTGCGCGCTCGGCCGCCTGCCGGGCCATGGCGCGCTTTCCGGCGAGATCCTGTCGCACGATTTCGTCGAAGCCGCGCTGATGCGCCGCGCCGGCTGGGGCGTCTGGATCGCCTACGACCTTCCGGGCAGCTACGAGGAGATGCCGCCGAACCTCATCGACGAGCTGTCGCGCGACCGGCGCTGGTGCCAGGGGAACCTGATGAATTTCCGCTTCTTCTGGATGGAGGGCCTGCACCCCGCGCACCGCGCGGTCTTCATGACGGGCGTGCTCGCCTACCTGTCGGCGCCGCTGTGGTTCCTGTTCCTGATCCTGTCGACGGTGCTACTCGCCGTGCACACGCTGCTCGAGCCCGCCTACTTCGTCCAGCCCTACCAGCTCTTTCCGGTGTGGCCCGAATGGCGTCCCGAGTGGGCGCTGACGCTGTTCTCGGCGACCGCCGTGCTGCTCTTCCTGCCCAAGGTCCTGGCCGCCCTGCGCGTCGCGCTGCGAGAGCCGTCGGCGCACGGTGGCCGGCTGCATCTCGCCGCAAGCCTGTTCGGAGAGATGACCCTCTCGGCGCTGCTGGCGCCGATCCGCATGCTGTTCCACACGCGATTCGTCGTGACCGCATTGGCCGGGAGATCGCTGCGCTGGAAATCGCCGCCGCGCGAAGATGCCGAAACGGGATGGCGGGAGGCGCTGCGGCGCCACGGCCTGCACACCCTGCTTGGCGTCGTCTGGGCTGCGTTCGTCTGGTGGCTCAATCCTTCGTTCCTGTGGTGGCTCGTCCCCGTGGTCGGCGCACTGATCCTGTCCGTGCCGATCTCGGTGATCACCAGTCGCGCGGGACTGGGGCGCAAGCTCCGCCGCCGGCGATTCTTCCTCATCCCTGAGGAATCGCACCCACCTCCGGAGATCAAGGCCACGCGCCGTCACTGGCATCACGCGGCGCCCGCGGCCGACTTCGCGACTGCCGTCGTCGATCCTGTCGTCAACGCGCTGGTGTGCGCGCAGGCGGTGGCGCGCCCGGCGATCCTCCCTTACGCGCGCGAGGCCGCCACCCGCGTCGACCGGGCGTTGCGCGAAGGCCCCGACGCGTTGCCGCCTGCCGACAAGACGGCGCTGATCGCCGATCCCACGTCGCTGTCGGCGCTGCACTGGGCGGTGTGGACTTCGCCGTCGCGCCACGACAGCTGGCGGAAGGCGTGCGAGAATCCGGTGACGCGCAAGCCGCCCGCCGCCCCGCATGATGCGATGCCCAACGTCGATGCCGCGCTGCAGGCGACCGCGGTCGCCGCAGGAAACCCGGCCGGAGACTGACGGCACCGAACCGTGGCCGCGGTGCACCGGCGCGCATCGTCAGCGCAGATCGCGGCACCTCGACCCACCATGAACGACGCCTCGATCCCGGCATCGACGTCCACGGCGGATCGGCGCCTCGGCGCCATCGCCTGGCCGTTCGCCGGCGCGATGGCGCTGCTCGCGGCGCTGGACGTCGCGGCGATCGGCGTCATCGTCGATACGCGTGCGGCTGGCACGGGCCCGCGGCCCTATGCGCTGGTGCTGCTCGCGACCGGGCTCGTCGCGACCCTCGCGCTCCTTGTCGTCGCCGTCACGCGAGCGCGCGCCGCGCTCCGCCGGATGGCCCGTGAGCTCGAGCGCGACCCGGCCGAGCTGCGGCTGTTCGAGGAGAAGGAGCGCGCGCAGGTCACCCTTGCGTCGATCGCGGATGCGGTCATCACCGTCGACACCGATGGGCTGATCGAGTACCTGAACCCGGTGGCCGAGCGCCTGACCGGATGGCGCAACGCCGAAGCCAGGCGTCGTCCGGTGGCAGAGGTGTTCGCGATCGTCGACGAAGCCACCGGCGCCCCGATTCCAGACCCGGTGACCCGCGCGCTCGCCGAAGGCGCGACCGTCGAGGCCGAAGGCAACGTCGTGCTGCTCTGCCGCGGCGCCGAGTCGATCGCAATCGATCACAGCGTCGCACCGATCCGCGACCGCAGCGCAAGGATCGTCGGCGCCGTGCTGGTGATCCAGGACATGAGCCGCGAGCGCCGGTACGCGGCGCAGCTGTCGAACCTCGCCAGCCACGACGCGCTGACCGGGCTGCTCAATCGCCGCGAGTTCGAACAGCGCGTGCGCGCCCTCGTGGATCGTCCTGCCGACGACGGCGCGCAGCACGCGGTGCTGTACCTCGACCTCGACCAGTTCAAGGTCGTCAACGACACCGGCGGCCACGCCGCAGGCGACGAGCTGCTGCGCCAGATCGGCGCGCTGCTGCGGCCGAAGCTGCGCGAGGGCGACGTCCTCGCGCGCCTCGGGGGCGACGAGTTCGGCGTGCTGCTGCCGCATTGTCCGCCGGCGCCCGCGCTGCGCATCGCCGAGGCATTGCGCCAATCGATCGTCGATTTCCGCTTCGCCTGGCGCAACCGCGCGTTCACGATCGGCGTCAGCATCGGGCTGGTCAATCTCGCCGATGCTCCGCACACCCTCGCGAGCGTGCTGTCCGCGGCGGACGCAGCCTGCTACCTCGCGAAGGACAAGGGACGCAACCGGGTGCAGGTCTACCGCCCCGAGGACAGCGAGGTGACCCTGCGCCGCGGCGAGATGGAATGGGTGAACCGGATCCACCGCGCGCTGGCCGAGGACCGGCTGTGCCTCTACGCCCAGCCGATGCAGGCGCTGCACGCGAGCGCCGGCGAGGCGCGGCACCACGAACTGCTGGTGCGGCTGATCGACGAGCGCGGCGAGCTGATCCCCGCGATCGAGTTCATTCCGGCTGCCGAGCGCTACCACCTGATGCCGACGATCGACCGCTGGGTCATCCGCACCGCGTTTCGGGTCCTGGCCGAGCGCCTCGCCGCCGACAGCGCCTTGCGCGCCTGCACCTACGCGATCAACGTCTCCGGGGCGTCGATCGGCGACGACCAGTTCCTCGATTACGTGCGCGAGAATTTCTCGCGCTTCAGCATTGCGCATTCGATGATCTGCTTCGAGATCACCGAGACGACCGCGGTGACCAGCCTGTCGCGGGCGGAGCAGTTCATCGGCGCCTTGCGCGCGCCCGGATGCCGCTTCGCGCTCGACGACTTCGGCGTCGGCGTGTCGTCGTTCACCTACCTGAAGCGCCTGCCCGTCGACTACCTCAAGATCGACGGGAGCTTCGTCCGGAACATGCTGCAGGATCCCGTGGACGCCGCGATGGTCGAGGCGATCCATCGCATCGGCCGGGTCATGGGCAAGCAGACGATCGCCGAATCGGTCGAGACCTCGGCGACGCTCGAGGCGGTTCGCCGGGCGGGCATCGACCTGGCGCAAGGGCACGCGATCGCGGCTCCGAAGCAGTTCGCGCCACCGGGTACCCGCAAGCTTCGCCTCGCGCCGCGCGGGCAGGCCGCCGCGGCCCGGCCGTAGATTCCGGGGCAGGAGCGCGCTCGGTGCGCGGCGTGCTACCGTCGCCGTTCCCACGGCCATAAGGATGACGATGGACGGACAACTGCGTGTCGCGCTGGTCACCGGCGCAGGAAGCGGCATCGGCAAGGCGGCGTCGCTGGCGCTGCTCGAGGACGGCTGGCATGTGGCCCTCGCGGGGCGCCGCCAGGCGACGCTCGACGAGGCGGTGCGCGACGCCGGGGAGAACGGCACGCGGGCCGTGGCGGTGGCCACCGATCTCACGCGGCCGGAATCGGTGAGCGCGCTGTTCGACGCTGTGGTTGCGCGCTTCGGCCGCCTCGACCTGCTGTTCAACAACGCTGGAATCAGCGCCCCGGCTTCGCCGCTCGAGGACCTCAGCGTCGACCAGATCCGCGCCGTGATCGACACCAACCTCCTCGGCGCCTTCCTGTGCACGCAGGCGGCGATCCGGCTGATGAAATCCCAGTCGCCCCGCGGCGGCAGGATCATCAACAACGGATCGATTTCCGCGCATGCGCCCCGACCGGATTCCGCACCCTACACGGCGACCAAGCACGCGATGACGGGCCTGACCCGATCGACGTCGCTCGATGGACGAAAATACGACATCGCCTGCGGGCAGATCGACATCGGCAACGCCGCGACCGACATGACGGCGCGGATGTCCGCGGGCGTCCCGCAGGCGAACGGGGAGATCGCGCCCGAGCCGCGCATGGACGTCGCCCACGTCGCCCGCGCCGTCGTCTACATGGCGAGCCTGCCGCTCGACGCGAATGTGCAGTTCATGACGGTGATGGCGACCAAGATGCCCTACGTCGGTCGCGGCTGACCGGCGCGTGCGCGTCATCCGTGGTCGCTGGCCGGACTGCCGGGACATTGCGGAACCTTGCCCCAGTCGTTGCCGCAATAGCGGAACTTGACCCGCTCGGTGCAGATGACGCGATTGATGAAATCCTCGCGCGTGCATTTCGCGAGGTCCGCGTCCATCCGCGCCCAGCGATCGGGCACGCCTGCCGGTGGCGACTTCGTCGCCGACGCATCCCGCTTGGTCGCCGTCGCCGCCTTCGCGGCGGCACCCTGGGGCCTTGCGGCAACCGCGGGCCTTGCAGGACCCACCGGGCGCGGCGCCGCCTCGTGGGGGACGCGCCGGGCCGCTTCCCTGGCCGCGCTTTGAGGGTGCGAGGTGCTGCCCGCAACCGCCGGAGTGCTCGGCGTCATCGGGGCCGATTCCTCCAGAGGCGGGGCCTCGGCGCCGGCGGCGTCGCTGCTGCCACCGGCCCCGGCTGCAGGCTTGCCGGCGTCCGCCGACGGCAGAGCGCCGGGGGGCGGCAGGGGCGCGGCACTCTGGTCGGCCGGGGGCGGCGGCCCGCCGGTCGGCACGCTGGTCGACGGGCTCCCGGATGGCGGTGTCTCGCCGGTAGGCGTCCCGCTGTCCAGCACGTGCCAGGCCGCGAGCGCGACCAGCGCAATCGCGATGCAAGCGCCGATCATGAACGCGATCGAGCCGCCGCGTCGCGACGCGGCGGGTGTAGCGGCCAC
>JAGXBK010000020.1 GCA_018971195.1 Betaproteobacteria bacterium | reverse complement strand
CATCATTCGAGCTGGGACGTCGGGAGCATCGACGACATCGGGCTGGGCGCCGAGTACGTGAGGACGCAAGGCTATGTGAAAGGATGGGGTGTCGGCAGGCATGTCCTCGGCTCCAACTACTTCTATTACGTCCAGGACCCCTGGGGCAGTTGGGCCGAGTATTCGTTCGACATCGATTTCGTCCCCGTCGACGTCGACTGGCCCGCTGCCGACCATCCCCCCGAGGATTCGTTCTACGTCTGGGGACCCGCGCCGCCCGACGATTTCGTCGTCAACCGCGAGCAACCCGTACCCGCCTGAGACGCCGGCCCGGGGACGAGTGGGCTATCGCCGATTCGCACAACGACGCAGCTCGTCGACGGCGCCGCGATCGGCGTCAGCGAGGCCGTGACCATGGCTTTCGTGTCTCCGTCGTGGGCGCCGCTCGTCTCGTTCTCGCTGCTGATCGGGCTGCTGCTGCTCAAGCCGGGGCGATCCTGAAAGCCGACCGCACGCTCGTCGCGATCCTCGCCGCCGGAGGCGCGCTCGCGACGATTCCCTTCCTCCACCTTCCCGCGTTCTACGAGTCGCTGCTCTACCTGGTGTTCCACTGGATCGTGCTCGCCACGTCCTGGAACATCCTGTCCGGCTACTCGGGCTATTTTTCCTTCGGCCACGGCGCGTTCTTCGGCGCGGGTGTCTACACCACCGCCGTACTCGCGGGCAGCTATGGCATGCCGTTCCTCTGGACGCTGCCCGTTGCGGCGATGGTTGCCGCCGCATTGGGCGCCGGGCTCGGAGCGGTCGTGTTCCGGGTGCGCAACGTCCGGGGCGAGCTCTTCGCGCTGCTGACGCTCGCGGTCACGTTCGTGCTCGCGACGATCGTCCTCAACACCCCGATCGACGGGGGACCGGGGGTCTACCTGTCGGCAGTCGCCGTTCCGGTGCTCGCACCTTCGGAGTCCGGTAGCTTCTACATGATGGCTCTGTCGCTCGCCGTCGTCACGCTGGTCATCGCGTATGCGATCCCGAGGTCGCGGCTCGGCCTCGGCCTCTACGCCATCCACGACGATGAGGATGCCGCGGAAGTGATGGGCGTCCCGACCTATCGCTACAAGCTCGTCACCTTCGCGATCTCCTGCGCGCTGGCCGGCGTCGCAGGCGGGATTCAGGCGCTGTTCGTGTCGTATGTCACGGCGGGCAGCACGTTCAATATCACGGTCCCGCTGACCGTGATATTGATGAGCGTCCTGGGCGGGACGCGCCACTGGGCAGGACCCGCGCTGGGTGCGACGGCGATCACCTTGCTGCTCTACGCGTCGACGGCCGCCGACCAGGCCGTGATCGGCAAGGCGGCGACCGGCGCGATTCTCGTCGCGGCCGTGCTGTTCATGCCCAACGGCATCCTCGGTGTCGCGAGGCGCGGGAAACCCGCGCAGCCTGCAGTGCCGCGCCCGTCGGCTGCGGTGTTCGATGCGGAGCGTGTCGCGGCATCCGATACGATGCGCGAAGGAGCGCGCGACAGAGCGCGCGGCGCTATGCCCGATGCCGGACCGGTTGCGGGCCGCACGACGAGCGCGCCGCGCGCTGGCGAGCCATTGTTGTCGGTCAGATCCCTGCGGAAGTCCTTCAAGGGCGTCCGGGCTCTCGACGGTGTCGACCTCGACCTGCGCGAGGGCGAGATTCTGGGTGTCCTCGGCCCCAACGGCTCGGGCAAATCGACGCTGATCAATATCATCAGCGGCCACTACCGCGCGGATGCGGGAAGCCTGCGCTTCGCTGGCACCGAGCTCGCCCGCCTGCCTGCACACCGGATCGCCCGCGCCGGCATCGCACGCACCTACCAGATTCCGCGTCCCTTCCCGAAGCTCACGGTGCGGGACAACGTGGCGCTGACCGCGATGTTCGGCGCCACCGCGCTCGATCGCCGCGATGCCGACGCGGCAGCCGATCGCTATCTCGCATTCACGGAACTCGGCAGTCGGGGCCCGCTGCGTCCCGGCGAGCTCACGCTGCACCAGACCAAGTTCCTGGAGCTTGCGCGCGCGCTGGCGGCCAGGCCGCGATTGCTGATGCTCGACGAGGTGCTGTCGGGACTCACGCCAACCGAGATCGACGAGGCCGTCGAGCTGATCCGCAGCATCCGCGACCAGGGCACGACGATCATGTTCGTCGAGCACGTAATGCGCGCGATCACCGCACTGTCCGACCGCATCGTCGTGCTCGACCAGGGACGCGTGCTCGCTCAGGGCGAGGCCTCGGACGTGATGTCGCGCGGCGATGTCGCCATCGCGTATCTCGGGGCAGCGCATGCTTGAGCTGCGCGATCTGCGCGTCGAATACGGCGCGGCGCCTGCGCTGTGGAGTGTGTCGCTCGCGATTGCGGAGCGCAAGCTGGTGTGCGTCGTCGGCCCGAATGGCGCCGGGAAGAGCACGCTGATCAACGCGATCGCCGGACTGCACACTGCGAAATCAGGACGGATCACCATGGACGGAATCGACATGACGTCGCTTCCGTCGCACCGCTACTGCAACGCAGGGATCGCGATCGTTCCCGAGGGCCGGCGGCTGTTCACCCGGATGAGCGTTCGCGAGAACCTCGAGGTCGGCAGTTACACCCGCGCCGCGCGCAAGGACCGCGACCGCTCGCTCGACTATGTCTGCACGCTGTTTCCCGCGGTGCGCGACAAGCTCGACTCGGTCGCGGGATCGCTGTCCGGCGGACAGCAGCAAATGGTGGCGATCGGCCGCGCATTGATGGCCAGGCCGCGACTGCTGCTGCTCGACGAGCCTTCGCTGGGCCTTTCGCCGCTGATCGTGCAGGCAATGTTCCGCGCGATTCGCGAGGTCAACGCGGCAGGGACCGCGGTCCTCCTGGTCGAGCAGAACGTGGCCAACGCCCTCGAGATCGCCGATTTCGCCTATCTGCTCGACGAGGGCCGGATCGTCGCCGAAGGCGCCCCGAACGTCCTGTTTAACAATCCCGAGTTGCGCCGTGCCTACCTCGGTATCGTGTCAGGGGATTGAATCGTCGCGACGCCCGCCGGGCGCCCGCCGCGGCAGGAGCGAAGACACGAGGGCCCAGGCATGACCAGGCAGACAGTCGGCATCATCGTCGGCAGCAACCGGCGCGAATCGATCAACCGGCGGCTGGCCCTGGCGCTGGCGAAGCTCGCCTCCGACCGGCTCGATTTCGTGTGGGTGCGCATCGACGACCTGCCGATGTACAACCAGGACCTCGAGGGCGCTCGCCCCGAGGTCGTGGGGCGATTCACCTCCGAGGTGGGCGCGCTGCGCGCCCTGCTGTTCGTCACTCCCGAGCACAACCGTTCGGTCCCTGCCGTCCTCAAGAACGCAATCGACTGGGGATCGAAGCCGACCGACCAGAGCGTCTGGCGCGGCAAGACCGCGGCCATCACCGGCACCGCCAACGGCGGAATCGGCACTGCGGTCGCGCAGCAGCACCTGCGGGCGATCCTGGGCGACCTCGGGGTGACGGTGATGGGGGGCGAGGCCTACATCACATTCAAGCCCGAGCCCGTCGATGCCGAAGGCAACTTCCTCGACGACAGCAGGCGCAGCTTCTGCCGCGCCTATATGGACCAGTTCGCATCGCTGGTTCAGAGGCTCGCCTCGCCTCCGGGCGCCTGAATCCGCGCGCGGCACCGGCTGCGGGCGTTACAGGTATTCGACATTGCCGTCGACGCTGATTGCCTGGCCGGTGACGTTGCGTGCGGCAGGTGAGCTGAGAAACAGGGCCATCGCCGCCACGTCGTCGGCGCTGACCATCCGGCGCAGCGAGACCTTGCGCAGAAACTCGTCGCGCATCGCCTCGAAGCTCGCCCCCAGCGTCCTGGCGCGGGCATCGATCACGCGATCGATCCGATCGCCCTCGACGATGCCCGGAAGAATCGCATTCGCGCGGATGCCCGCCGGGCCCAGCTCGATCGCCAGCGACTTGACCATGCCGACGATCGCCCACTTCGCCGCGGCATAGGGCGTACGCCAGGCGTAGCCCAGGCGGCCCGCCACAGACGACATCGCGATGATGCAGGGATTGCACTTCGACGCCTTGAGCAGCGGCACCGCCCTGCGCGCAAAGTAGTACTGGCCGTTGAGGTCGACGTCGATCGTCCGCTGCCAGTCGTCCGGGTCCAGCTCGTCGATGCCGCCGGTCGGGCCCGTGATGCCCGCGTTGTTGACCAGGACGTCGAGCCCGCCGAATGCGCGCGCGGTTCCCGCGACGACGTGGTCGACCTGCGTTCGATTCGCGGCATCGGCCACGCTCGCCACGATCCCGGGAAGCTCGTCCGTGATCCTGGCGACCGCGGCCGGGTCGATGTCGCAGACGCAGACGCGCGCGCCGGCGGCGTGAAAGCCTCGCGCGATCGCCGCCCCGATGCCCGCGGCGCCCGCCGATACCAGCACCCGCAGCCCGGGCGGCGGACGCAGCCGGTCGACGACGCCGGCGGCTTCGACGCCGCTCACTTGTACCGGGCCGCGAGCTGGTCGACCCCCCGGGCGAGCGTCGCGAGATCCACACCGACTGCCGTGAACAGCGATCCGGCGTCGATGAAGCGCCGGATCAACGCGTCGTCGGTGGTCAGGATGCCGGGGGCCTTGCCGGCCTTGCGGATGCGGCGCAGGGCCTCGTCGATGACCGGCAGCACCTTCGGATTCGCGACTTCCCCGACGTAACCCATCGATGCGTGCAAGTCGGCGGGGCCGATGAACATGCCGTCGATGCCGTCGACCGCCGCGATCGCCTCGATGTGACCCAGCGCTTCCTCGGTCTCGACCTGGACCAGCACGCACAGCTCATCCTGCGCACTCGTTGCATAGTCCTTGATCCTGCCGAAGCGCGTCGCCCGCGTCATGCCGCCGACGCCCCGGATGCCCGCTGGCGGATAGCGCGTCGCGGCCACGGCAGCGCGGGCCTCGTCGGCGTTCTGAACGTAGGGAATCAGCAGCGTCTGCGCGCCGATGTCGAGCACGCGCTTGATCGTGACCTTGTCATTCCACGGCACGCGAACCACCGACGACGTCGGATAGGCGGCTGCCGCCTGAAGCTGCGCGACCAGCGACTCGAGATCGTTGGGTGAATGCTCCATGTCCAGGAGCAGCCAGTCGAACCCCGCGCCGGCGACTGCCTCGATCGCGTAATGGCTGGAAAGACTGCACCAGAGGCCGATCTGCGACTGGCCGGCGGCGAGAGCGCGTTTGAAGTGATTCACAGGCAGGTTCATGAGGTCCCCGTTGTGGTGTTTCAGCGCATTCTCGCACCGGCACCACGCGGCTCGGCGGCAATGTTACTGACGCTCGATGTTGGCGCTCTCGATCACCTTGCGCCACTTCTCGATGTCATCGCCGACCAGCTTGCCCATCTGCGCAGGTGTGCTGCCGCGGGCCACGACGCCCTGCAGCGCGAGCTTCTGCTGGACCTCGGGCGCGGCGAGCGCCTGGTTGATCGCCCGGTTCAGGCGCTCGATGACTTCGCGCGGCGTATTCGCCGGTGCGGCGATCGCGTTCCACGACGATGCCGTGTAGCCGGGCACCCCCGCCTCGCCTGCGGTCGGCACGTCGGGCAGGCCGGGATAGCGCCGCTCCGAGGCAACCGCGAGAATCTTCACTGCGCCGCTTTTCGCCTGCGGCACGATCGGCGCCAGCATCTCGAAGCCGATCTGCACTTCATTGCGGCGCAGCGCCTCGATCACCGCCGGGCTGCCGTTGAACGGGACGATGGTTGCATCCATGCCGGTCATCGACTTGAACAGTTCAGCCGCCAGGTACTGCGTGCTGCCGACGTTGATCGTGCCGATGTCGAGCTTGCCGGGATTCGTCTTCGCGTAGGCAATCATGTCGCTCAAGGAATCGATGTGGGAATCGCGACCGGCGACGATCGCAACGTCGAAGAATCCGAGCGTGGACACCGGCGCAAAGTCCTTGCGGATGTCGTAGGGCAGCGACCTGAACAGCGATGCGCTGACGGCATTGCCGTTGGTCATCAGCAGCAGCGTGTAGCCGTCGGGTTCCGCCTTTGCGACGCTATCGGCCGCCACGATGCCACCCGCGGTCGGCTTGTTCTCGACGATGATCGTCTGGCCGAGGATCGCCCCGAGCTTCTGTCCCACCACGCGCGCGGTGACGTCGGCCACACCCCCGGGGCCGAAGCCGACGACGAGCTTGATCGGCCGCGTCGGGTAGCTCTGGCCAAGCGCGGCCGTCGCCCCGACGAGCATCGCGATGCCGATCATCCATCGAAACCGGGCCCTCGAGCCGACGCGCATGTTTCCTCCAGTGGTCCGTGTTGCCCGCGGCCGGGGTCAGCAGCCATGACCAGGACATGGGCATTCTAACGCCTTGAAGCGGCGTCGAATCCGGTCCTCTCGCGGACCGGCACCGGGGCTGCGGTGCAACGCGAGAGCTTCGCGCGCGACAAGACGAATCGATGCCGAATCGCCGGCATTGGGTGGACTGCCCGGGCGATCGACAACGATAATAGGCGCGTGGTGCGGGGTCCCGACGCCGCGGCATCGGCACGCTGCCCGCGCACGGGACCCCGAACCATTCAATCCCTCCGCTTTCACACGGCGAACGACCCATGGCGAGAATCCTAGGCGGCATCGCTTCCTCCCACACCCCGACCATCGGCTTCGCCCTCGACCGGGGCAAGCAGGACGATCCGGCGTGGGCGCCGATCTTCGACGCCTTCAGGCCGATCCAGGCCTGGCTCGCGGCGCGCAAGCCCGACGTGCTGTTCCTGATCTGCAACGACCACGTCACGTCGTTCTTCTTCGACCACTATCCGATGTTTGCGCTGGGCATCGACGACAGCTACGGGGTGGCCGACGAAGGCGGCGGCCCCCGCGCGTTGCCACCCGTTCGCGGGCATTCGGCGCTGTCGCAGCACATCGGTGCATCGCTCGTCGCCGACGAGTTCGACATGTCGTTCTTCCAGGACCGCCCACTCGACCACGGTTGCTTCTCGCCACTGTCGATGCTCTGGCCGCACGACCCCGACTGGCCGGGGGCGATCATTCCGCTCGAAATCGGCGTCCTGCAGTTTCCGATTCCCTCCGCTGCACGCTGCTACCGACTGGGGCAGGCGCTGCGCAGAGCGATCGAGAGTTACCCGGAGGACCTCGGCGTGGTCGTCGTCGCGACCGGCGGACTGTCGCACCAGGTGCACGGTGAGCGCGCCGGCTTCAACAATATCGAATGGGATCACCGCTTCCTCGAGCTGATCGAAAAGGATCCAGTCGCACTGACCGAGCTGACGCACGCCGACTACGCGCGCTTGGGCGGGCTCGAGGGCGCCGAAGTGATCATGTGGCTGATCATGCGCGGCGCCCTTTCCGCCCAGGTGCGCAAGATCCACCAGACGTATTACCTGCCGTCGATGGCAGGCATCGCGACGGCGATCTACGAGAACGAGGGGGCGGACCTCCCGGGGGAAGTCTCGGCCGAGGTCGCCGCGAGACAGCGCGATCACATCGGCCGCCAGCTGCGCGGCATCGAGAGCCTTGCCGGTACCTATCCGTTCACGCAGGCGCGAAGCCGCAAGGCGTACCGGCTGAACAAATTCCTGCATGCGATGATCCGGCCGGAGCACCGCCGACGGTTCCTCGACGATCCTGAAGGCGCGTTCGAGGCGGCAAAGCTCTCCGCCGAGGAACGCGACCTCGTGCGACGTCGCGACTGGCGCGGCATGATCCACTATGGCGTCATCTTCTTCATGCTGGAAAAGCTCGGGGCGGTGATCGGCGTATCCAATCTTCATATCTACGCGGCGATGCGCGGCGAGACGCTGGACGCGTTCCGGAAGACGCGCAATGCGCCCGGCGCCCTCTACTCAGTCGCCGGCAACGAGGCGAAGGACTTCGGCTGGGATCCCAAGGCCGATGCACTCGCGAAGTGATCACCAGGTCGATGCAACTCGCGGAGGGAAACACGTGAAGAAAGTCCTGCTTTGCCTGCTGCTGGTCGTCGGATTTTCGAACCCCGCTTTCGCGGACGAAGGGGCGATCTCGGACGGAGTCGTCGTGCAGGCGAACGGCAACAAGGCCGATCTCAACCGGGCACTGGTGCTGGCCTCCAACATGCACGAGGTGCTGGCAAAGGCGAAATTCGAGGTCGTCGTTTACGGACCCAACGTGCACCTGATCACGTCATTCAGCGACGTCGTGCCGCTGATCCAGAAGGTGCAAAGCGAAGGCATCAAGGTGATCGCCTGCGGCCGCTCCCTGACCTCCGAGCACGTGAGCGAGAGCGATCTCGCGCCCGGGATCACCGTGGTGCCTTTCGGGGCCGTCCACATCGTGAACCGCGAGAAAGAGGGCTGGCAGTACATCAAGCCCTGACCGTCGAGAATCGGGGCATCCCGTCGCGTCATCGACCTCGGCCTGATTCATCGGGGTCGTCGCCACGACTCGACTGCGATGCGTGATATAGAATTCCCGGCAAGCGAGGGCTGCAACCAACATGCGTGCAAGTTCGTCGACCGACACGGTCCTGTGGACGCCGTCCGCGTCTCGCGTCGAGCGCTCCAGGATGACCGCGTTCCTGCGCTACGCCGCGAAGCTCGCGGAAGCGAACTTCTCGTGCTACCGCGACCTGCAGGACTGGGCGCTTGCCTGCCCCGACGCTTTCTGGCGCGCCGTATGGGAGTTCTGCGGCGTGAAAGGCGATGCTGGCGATCAGGTCCTGTTGCACGCGGACCGGATGCCCGGTGCGAAGTGGTTCCCGAATGCGAAGCTGAACTTCGCCGAGAATCTCCTCCGGCATGATGCTCCCGGACCCGCGCTCGTGTTCTGGGGAGAGGACAAGGCCAGGCGCAGCCTCTCCAGGCGGGAGCTGCGCGAGCAGGTCGCCCGGGTCGCCGCCGCGTTGCGCGAGATGGGGGTGCGCCCCGGAGACCGTGTCGCGGCATACATGCCCAACATGCCTGAAACGCTCGTCACAATGCTCGCGGCGACGAGCATCGGTGCCACCTTCACGAGTGCGTCGCCCGATTTCGGCGTCCAGGGCGTGCTGGATCGCTTCGGTCAGACGCGACCCAGGGTCCTCGTGGCCTGCGATGGCTACTGGTACAACGGAAAGCCCGTCGACGTCTGCAGCAAGCTTCCGGCGATCCTCGAGGGCCTGCCGTCGGTCGAGCATCTGGTGCTCGCAGGCTACCTGTCCGACAGCGTCGGCGTCGCGGCACGACAGTTGCGCGGGGGCGTCGAGTTCCGCGAGCTGATTGCGCGTGACGAGACAGCCGGCGATCTCCAGTTCGAGCGCTTCCCATTCGACCATCCGCTCTATATCGTCTATTCATCGGGCACGACCGGCGTGCCCAAGTGCATCGTCCACGGAGCCGGCAATGTCCTGCTCCAGCACCTGAAGGAGCATCAGCTCCACTGCGACGTCGTTCCCGGCGACCGGCTGTTCTATTACACGACCTGCGGCTGGATGATGTGGAACTGGCTCGCGTCGGGGCTTGCATCGGGAGCGACGCTGCTCCTCTACGACGGCAGCCCTTTCATCGCCGATGGGCACATCCTGTGGCGATACGCCGAATCCGAGTCGGTCACGCACTTCGGGACCTCGGCGAAGTACATCGACGCGCTGAGCAAGGCCGGCGTCAAGCCGCGCGACGGGTACGGCCTGGGCTCCTTGCGCGCCGTGTTGTCGACGGGGAGCCCGCTCGCGCCCGAGAGCTTCGACTACGTGTATGCGCAAATCAAGACCGATGTCCAGCTCTCCTCGATCTCCGGAGGCACCGACATCCTCTCCTGCTTCGTGCTCGGGAACCCGATCCTGCCGGTGCGTCGCGGCGAGATTCAGTGCCGCGGGCTCGGCATGGCCGTCGAGGTCTGGGACGATCGCGGCCAGCCCGTCCGCGGGCGCAAGGGCGAACTGGTCTGCACCCGGCCGTTCCCTTCGATGCCGCTCGGATTCTGGAACGACCCGACGGGCGAGCGATACCGGGCGGCGTATTTCGAGCGCTTCCCCGGCGCATGGTGCCAGGGCGACTACTGCGAATTGACCGAGGATGACGGCTACGTGATCTACGGGCGCTCCGATGCCACCTTGAACCCGGGGGGCGTACGCATCGGTACAGCCGAGATCTACCGCCAGGTCGAGCGCTTGCCGCAGGTCGTCGAGTCGATCGTCATCGGCCAGGACTGGCGAAACGATGTGCGCGTGATTCTGTTCGTTCGGTTGCGCGACGGCATGGTCCTGGACGACGCTCTGGTGGCAACGATCAAGCGCACGATCCGCGAGAACACGACGCCGCGCCATGTCCCCGCCAAGATTCTCCAGGTCTCCGACATCCCGCGCACCCGCAGCGGCAAGATCGTCGAGCTTGCGGTGCGCCAGGTCGTCATGGGCGAGCCGGTCAGGAACCTCGAGGCGTTGGCGAACCCCGAAGCGCTGTCACTGTTCGCGAATCGCCCCGAGCTCCGCGACTGACGCCTGATCGGCGAGGTGACAGCGTCAGCGCGTGAACCGAGATTCACGATCGGCTGGATGGTTGTCGACCTGTTCTTCGTGATCGGCGGCTTCGTCATCACCCTTGACGCGCTCGCACTGTACCGACAGCCGGCGCGCGCTGCAGGAACTCGACCCGCACGCGGGTGCCGCCGGACGCGTCGCGGGTGGAAACCTCGATCGTCGCCCCGTGCCGGTCGGCGATCTCCTTGACGATCGCCAGCCCCAGTCCGGAGCCATCGCCGGCGGTGCCCGGCACGCGATAGAAGCGTTCCGTCACCCTGCCCCGCTCCGCCGCGGGAATCCCGGGCCCGGTGTCCTCGACCGAAAGGAACGGCGTGCCTTCACGCTGGCCGGTCGCGACCGTCACGGTCCCACCCTCCGGCGTGTACAGCAGCGCATTGTCGATCAGGTTGTCCAGCAATTCCGGAATCAGCAGCGCATCGCCCGGGACCAACGCCGGCTCCAGGGCGAAACCGAGATCGATGTTCCGGGCGATCGCCTTGGGCGCCCAGCGATGCGCAGCGTCATCGGCGACGGTCCTCAGATTGATCAGTTCCGACGGATGGCTGCGATCGGATCCCCCTTCGGCCCGGGCGAGCGCGAGAAGCTGACTCGCAAGGTGCCCGGCGCGTGCCGTCGCGCCGTGCATGCGCCCGACCTCGGCCCGGGTGTCCGGCGGCAGCTCGCGCCGCGACAGCAGCTCCAGGTGCATCTGCAGGCCGGCCAGCGGGGTGCGCAACTGGTGCGCCGCATTTGCCAGGAAGCGCTGCTGCAGCTCGTTTGCCAGGCGCAACTGGCCGAGCAGGCCATTGAAGGCGTCGACCACCGGAAGGATTTCGATGGGCGCGTGGATCTCCGGGATAGGGCTCAGGTCGCCGGATCGGCGGCTGAGCAGGTGGTTGCGCACGCGCTCGAGCGGCTGCAGGCCGCGGGCAATACCGACCCATGCCAGACCGATCGACACACCGGCCACGAGCAGCGTCGGAATCAGCCCCGCCAGGAGGATTTCCTTCACCAGTCGGTTGCGCTTGTTGAGCGTCTCGCCCACCTGGACGACAAAGCCGTTGGACGCTCTCAATGCAGCGATGCGCACCGGGTCACCGTGATAGACGCCATCGAAGAACAGGTGCTGATCCACTTCCAGGGCCCCGGGGGGCGGCGGCAGGTCGTCGACACCGTCGACGATGCGACCGCTTTCGGCGCGAACCTGGAAGAACACCTTGTCGACGTGGTCGTAGACCAGCGCCTCGACGGCCCTGCGGGGCAGGTCGACGCGCGCGCCGGCGGCGTCGACCTTGATGTTTTCGGCGATGTCAATCGCGGGATCGAGCAACGCGCGGTCATAGGCGTCGCTGGCCGACTCCATGCCGACCCAGTAGCTCACGAACGAGGCGCCGGCGACGGTCAGCAGCAGCGATCCGACCAGGAACAGGAGCAGTCGCCGGCGAATGCTCGCCCGCCGCGCGGGAGCCTCATTCATCGGCGCCGTCCCACAGGTACCCGAACCCGCGCACGGTGCGGATGTGTACGCCGGCGGCCCCGATCTTGGAGCGCAACCGGGAGACGTGCACCTCGATCGCATTGGGCGACAACTGATCGTCGAAGCTGAACAGGCTCTCGGCGATCTGGCTCTTGCTCAGCACGTAACCGGGGCGCTGGAGGAACAGCTCGAGCAGTGCCCACTCGCGCGGCGTGAGCTCGACGGGCTTGTCGTGCACCCGGACCCGCTTGGCGGCGATATCGACGTCCATGCCCGCGATCGACCAGCGCGCAGCGTGGGGAACGTTGCGCCGGAGCAGGGCGCGAACCCGGGCCTCGAATTCGGTGACCGAGAACGGCTTGGTGAGGTAATCGTTGGCGCCGAGGTCCAGCCCGCGCACCCGATCGTCGACCGCATCGCGCGCGGTCAGCACCAGCACGCCCGCCGACGAGCGCCGCGCCCTCAGCCGGCGCAGGACCTCGAACCCGTCGATGTCGGGCAGACCCACGTCGAGCACGACGAGGTCGTAGGACTCGCGCTCCAGCAGCGAGTCGGCAAGGCGGCCCGACGCGGCATGCTCGACCGCGTGACCGGCGCGCGAGAGCACGCTGACGAGCCCGTCGGCGAGCAGCGAATCATCCTCTACGACGAGAATGCGCAAGCCGACCTTACGCCGGTGCGCAGTGCAGGCGCGCCGCCGGGTCCAGCGCCACGAGCACGGCGTTGGTGCCCCCGAAGGCGAACGAGTTCGAGGCCACCGCGCGCAATGCCACCCCGTGTCGCGGCCTCCCGACGACGAAATCGAGGTCGAGCGCCGGGTCGCGGCGGTCGAGGTGTGCGGTCGGCGGCAGGCAGCGGTGGTGCAGTGCGAGGGTCGCGATGATCATTTCGATGGCACCGGTGGCGCCCATGACATGCCCGTGCAGTGCCTTGGTCGAACTCACCGCGATCGCGTCCGCGCTCGCGCCGAAACCCTGCCGGATCGACGCCGTCTCGACGCGATCGCCGACGATCGTGGCCGTTCCATGGGCATTAATATAGCCCACGTCGGCGGGATCGATGTCCGCATCCGTCAATGCCGCGCGTATCGCCCGCACCTGGCCCTCGGCGGAGGGCTCCGCGATGTGCGCCGCATCGCTGGCGATGCCGTACCCGGCGAGTTCGCCGTAGATCCGGGCGCCGCGCGCACGCGCGCGACCGACGGCCTCGATCACCATGGCGCCAGCGCCTTCGCCCAGGACGAACCCGGAACGGTCGGCGCAGAACGGCTTGCACGAGCGGGCGGCGTCGACGGGATCGGGCGTGGCCAGCGCCCGCAACGCCGACCATGCAGACAGCATGCCCCGCGTCAGCGGGGCTTCGGACCCGCCTGCGATCGCGCAGTCGACGACCCCGTAACGTATCGCGCGCAGCGCCTCGCCGATGGCGATGGCCGACGACGCGCAGGCGACGGAATAGGTCAGCGTCGGGCCGGTGATGCCGAACTCCAGCGAGATCTGGGCGGCCGGGGCGTTGTTCATGGCGGTAACCACCATCGTCGGCTTGATCCGCCAGTTGCGGCCTTCGAAGACACCCTGATAGGCATCCTCGAGGGTGCCGGGCGCACCCATCCCGATGCCCCAGTAGACGGCGACCCGCTCCGGCGAGCTGCCGAGGCCGCCCACGGAGTCCTCGATCGCCTGGCGCGCGGCGGCCACCGCAAGGGCGGTCGCCCGGTCCATCGGCGCGGTGCGCTGCCGCAGCTTCACGGCGCTGGCGTCGAAATGCGCGCTGGCGGCGAGCGGAACCCCCGGGCCCACGGCCCATTCGGGCGCCCTTCTCACGCCCGAGCTTGCGGCGAGCGCACTGGCGAATGTCGCCGTCGCCGTATCGCCGATGGCGGTGATCGCGCCGAGACCCGTGATCGCGACACGACGCATGGGAGACGCTCAGGCGGCGGCGGACAACCGGGACTGCGCCGCGAGTGCCGCATCCACGGCGGCGACGACATCCTGCACGGTGCCACCACGAAGGTCGGTCTCGGTCCCCATCGTCACGCCGAACGCATCCTCGAGATCGAAGACGAACTCCAGCGCCGCGAGCGAATCGACGCCGAGCGCGGTCAGCTCGGTCGTCGGTGTGACGCTGTCGGCAGGCAGCTCGAACTCCTGGACCATCAATGCCTTCACTTTCGAGAAAGTATCGTCCATTGCTACGCCTCTCCTCCGTTGCTGCGCCACGGCCGGTCCGGCCACGCGCCGATCACGCCACGCCTGCGGGCTCGCTCGCCGGCACGGTGGCACGGTTGAAAAACTGCACGGTTTTCAATGCGGCATGATCCCGGTCGTTGTCGAGCGTGATCATGTGATAGCTGTCGGCGACGATGAGCTTGCGGAACGTCGTCGTCCCGACGCGCTGTGCGACAAAATGGACGTTGGCGAGGCTCGCCACGTCGTCCTCGCGCGCGTGGATCATCAGCGTCGGCGCGCGGACGCGCGCGAGATTGCGCTTGACGTAGCGGATCAGGCGCGCCGCTTCGCGCAGGCTCGGCGTCGGTATCGTGGCGGCGCCCGCCGACGACAGGCGGCCGCGCTCGAGCTCGGCCGCGATCCAGGCGCGGACGCGCGGATTCTTCACGCCGTACGGTGGGGTTTCGCGGTAGCGATACCAGCGTCCGAGCGGAGTGAAATACGCAAGGGGGAGCAGGAAGCGCCAGCGCGAAACGTTCCAGCCATCGAAGAACAGCGTGGTCGAGATGAGCGACAGTCCGTGGATCGCAGCCGGTCGCTCGGCCGCCACCGCCAGCGCCAGCGTCGCCCCGAGGCTCACCCCGCAGACGGTCACTTCGTCGTGGAGGGCGGCCAGGCGATCGACCTCGAGGACGCAGTCGGCGATCCAGCGCCGATAGTCCGCCGGCGTCGATGCGCCTGCGGCATCGGCCTCGGGCGCCGTGTATCCGGCGAGCGTCAGCGTGGCCACGACGAACCCCTGCTCACGCAGCAGCCGGGCAAACTGCCTGACCTCGAGCGGCGAACTGCACAGGCCGTGGAGCAGCAGCACGACACGGCTGCGGCGCGCGGGGATTGGGGCGCTCATCGTGTCATGCGTCCTTGTCGGCGGCCTGCGCGGTCAGGCCGCTTCGTCCATGCAGGCCAGCTCATGCGGCTTCACGGACAATCGCGCCATCAGGGCGCGTACGCCCCAGTTCACCGCCGCATTGCGGTGCCGGTAGTAGAGGAACACCGGATGCAGCGTGCTCCCCAGGCGCTGCTTGAACGCATAGGTCGTGCAACCGGTCTGGCAGAGGGTGTAGCCGTCGCGCAGGCACATCTCGACGAGGGACAGCACCATGAAGAAATAGAGTCCATAACGCCGACCGCGCTCGTAGTCCATCCCGAGATATTTCGCGTGCATGCGCTCCCCTTTGCACATCAGCAGGCAGAAGCCGATCAGGGTGTCGCCCTCCCAGTACAGCGCGTACTTGCTGAACGGGCCCACCAGCTCGAAATAGCGCTGGTTGAGCAGTTCGAACGAGAACTCGCCGTGTCGGTGGACGTTCAGGTAGAGCTCGTAGATGCGGCCGCCGAGCTCGGCGGGATAGCCGTCGCGCACCTCGACGCGCAGTGCCTGCCCTTTGCGCAGGCGGCGGCGCAGGCTCGCCCGGACGCTGCGCCTCAACCCCGACCAGTAGTCGCCTTCGATCGCGAGCGCGGCGACCGGCAGGCCCGGTTCGACGGCGAACCCGTCGAGCGGAAGCGCCGCGGGAAAGTCCTTGTAGGAGACGATCGGCGCCTTGGTCGCGAGGCGCCGGTTGAAAGCGTCGAGAACTTCCGTCGAGACCTCACCGTCGATGACGCCGTAGTCGGCGAGCGGATGCCCGACGCACGCGATGCGCAGCCAGAACGGATGGAGCAGGCGCTTCAGCCAGCCGCCTTTCATCGTCGTGTTGATCCGGTAGCGCGTGGTGAAAATCGGCGCCGTCGCGACCGCGATGCCGTTGCGGTACGCGCGAAGGTAGGCAACCTCGAAGTTGTCGATCGCAGCGTCCTGGAACGCCTTGTAGAACGCGTAGTCTTCGACCTCGCCCGCGAGAAAGTCGGCAGGCGGATCGGCGAGCTCTTCGATGACAATGCCGCCTGCACGCGGCCGCGGCGGGCCCGTCCGGGCGGCGCGGGGCGCAGCAGGGGGTGGCTGCAGAGGTCGGGCAGCGCGCGTCATCCGGGGCGAGTCTGCACGCGCTCCCTGTCGCGAGCCTGAGCGCAGGCTGTCGATTTGCTGACGGCGCAGCCGGCGTGCATGGCGCCGTCACCGGCGACTGCCGGTACCCGGGCGCAGGTCCAGGCGCCCGATGGGTGTCGCCCGCTATCGGCCTACGACATAGATCGGGCTGGACCAGGCGAGGTTGCCGTCCTCCTGCACCAGGCAGACGTAGAAGGCGTTGTCGTGATGATCGACGAGCGTCACCTCGCGCTCGATGTCGACGTGGTGGTGCGGATTCTCGTCGGGCATGCGAAACACGCGGATGCGGCGCTTGATCCCGCCGGCGTCGAATACCCGATCGTCGAGCCCGATGTCGGCTACCTTCAGTTCGGCCTTGACCAGCGCGGTGTCGATCCGCAGCGTCCCTGCGTTCGCATCGTCGAGCCAGGCGTCGAACCCGCCGAAGCAGCCGGTGGTGAGCGCCGACCACTTGAGCTCGGATGGGCCGACCTGCTCGAGCCTGCGGTCGAGGTTCCAGAAATTGATCGGCGACACGCGCTCGAACCCGTTGCCCTCGAGCCGACACCCGCCATCCCAGATCGTCTGCCGTCCGCGGCCACGGTATTCCGAGCCTTCCCATATCACCCGGATGCGCCGGCCGAGGTCGGCGCGGGCGTACGGCCGGAACGTCTCCAGCGTCTGCAGCCGATTCCTGATCTCGACGCGCTCGATCGGGGCCGACCCGACCGCGCGCACGCGAAACCTGGCCTTGCGCGCGCGACTGGCCAGGATGTCCCCCATCATCGCCTGCCGCACCGGCGTGGTGGTGGTGGGCCCCAGGTTGGGATCGTCGGCGAACAATTCGGCGTCGCCGTCGAACTGGAGCCCGGTCTCGAGAAACATCCGGCAGCCGCTGGTCGCATAGTGATGCCGCTTGCGCAATGCGGCGAAGATCCCCTTGCGGGTGAGCTCCGTCGCCAGGATGCACGATAGCCCGCCGTAGGCGCCGAACAGCGACGCCCCGGGATGGCTGGCGCCGTGGCGGCCCTTGTGCCCGTCGCTGTTGGCCAGGATGCCGACGCGATATCCCTGGTTGAACGCATCCTCGACCAGCCATTCGAACGTTCCCCAGTCCGAATGGACCTCCACCGCGCGCTCCAGCCGCACGTCGTGTGCCATCGTGATGTCGGCGTAGCGTCCGCCGATGTGCGCGAAGACGACGCAGTCCTCGCCTTTCAGCGCGTCGAACAGGTCCCGGGCGCTGTTGCAGTCGGTCGCCACGTCGGAAAGATCGTCGAGCAGCGCATGCGAGGAGCGATGGATCTGCCGGCCCTCCTCCATGAACATGACGTTGCGATCACCCCCCAGTCCGGTGTTCCCCGACCACTCGTAGCCGGGAAAGATGATGAACCGGCCGTCTTCGTTGTATTCGCGGGTCAGGGCGTTCAGCTCGTTCCAGAACGGCGTGGTGATCTGGAAGTCGTTGCCCTGGTGGCTCATCACGTCGAGGAAGGCGCGGTCGCGCGCAAACTCGATCAGGTCACGCGCCGGGTTGGTCCCGATCGTTTCTTCGGACTGTCCGTGCAGGTCGCCCCAGAACGGCAGCAATTCGGCCCGCGCGACGATCTGCAGCGGATTGCTTCGGCACACATCGGCGCCTCGTCCGTCGCGGACGCGGACCACGAGCTCGCCCGGTGCGGCAACCGCGAGCCCGTCGAGGATGCAGGCGTACTGTCCCTGCCGCAGCGTGATCGACTCGGGCAGCCCGCGCACCGGGACGCTCGGCACGAGCGTGAACGTCCCGTCCACTCGATGCGACGGGTTGCCCCAGCGATCGACACCCTTGAAGCCGAGGCGAAACGCCTCCCCTACCCGTCGCAGCGTGGGCAGCGCGGCGTGATAGGTCGCGGGCGGCCCCGCCACGACCGAGATGCGGGGCTGCTTTGGAAGCTCGGTGTAGTTGTAGGTCGCAAATGCGTCGACCAGCACGCGAAACTCGAAAGCCGGCTCGTTGAACGTCTGCACGCGGATTCCGGGTGACCCCTGCCGGCGGTCGCCGAATCGAATCACGATCCGGTCCCCTTCGCGCAGGAACCCGCGCACCACCCGTATGAACAGTGTCTTGTCCCACGGCCGGATGTTTCGCTTGCCGTCGTACTGAACCTCGAGCACGGCTCCGTTGCTCGCCTCGACGGTCGTGAAATTCCAGCCCCCGGGATCCGAGAACTGCGGGCGCCCCATGTCGCTGGCGAAGCGATGGACCACCTTGATCGATCCGGTGTCGTCGATCCCGAAGTATCCCGCGGTGTAGGTCAGCGTGAACGATTGAAAGCTTCCCGCTTCGAACTCACCCTGCGGCTCGATCGTTGCGTGACCCATGCGCTCCGCGAAATAGGTCGAATGCGGCATCAGGACTCCTGTGCGAATGACCGGCAGGTCGGCGAGGATCTCTTGGCCTGGCTGCGCTCGGGAGGCAGCTCCACGAAGGCAAACGGAACGACGGAGGACGCGCGGGTTCGAACGCTCATTCGTTTTGCTCCCGATCGTGAAAGCGGTCCAGGACCTGGAAGGGTCGATCGACCGGCGGGACATACACGCGCTGGAACGTGATCGGCAGCTCGCGATAGCTCCTCCCCGCGATCTCCCAGACAATCCCGACCGTTCCCTGGGGAACGCCGATCTCGGTGCAGACGCGTGGCGGCAGCGTCATGCACCTGAACGTCTGCTCGACCCCCAGCGTGGGAGCATTGAAGCGATCGCTCAGCAGATCCCGGATGGACGTCCCTTCCAGCTCACGCAGGTCCATCGCGGCCAGCGCGCCGAAACGCCCGCCGGACAGGTAGATCTCGCTGAACACCTCGAACTCGCCGTTGATGTTCATGACTCGCCTGAGGTGGACGTAGTCGTCCTCCTTGCCCAACACCCGGGCCCAGGGCCCCCACTCCGCCGTCAGGTCGACGGAAAGCATTCGCATGTAGACGGGGAGCAGCGTGTTGCCATCCTCGGCGAGAAAGCGGAAATGGCGCAGGTAGCGATCCGGGGTCCTCGCGCGGATGACGAAAGTGCCCTTGCCCTGCTCACGGACCACGATGCCCTCGCTCGCCAGGTGATTGAGGGCTTTCTGGATGGTTCCGAGACTTGCCGGCAGCACCCCCGCCAGCTCCGCCTCGGACGGCAGGAGCTCGCCGGGCTTCAATTTCCCTCGCTCGATCCTCGCCAGGAGCATGTCGGCGATCTGCCGGTACTTCGGCGTCCGCGCCGCATCGGCGGCGTCCCCGCAGTGATGGGGATTGACGAGCGGCAGGATATTCGCCACGCGATACTCCTATATAGGTATAGAGCTGGACCGCTCGATGCCCTCGACTCGAGCATTGGTCGATCGCTCCGGCAAGCTACGCCAGCTTCGTCTGCGATGTCAAGCGTTCCTATATAGGTCTCACGAAAAACCGCCATGCACGACGACCAGCAAACCATGGGCAGGCGTCGAACCCCGATTCGCGATCGTGTGACTTCGGTCGGCGGGATAGCGGGCTGTTTCGCCGAGCTTGACGCGTCGAGACGCTTTGCCCACCGTGACTTCCATGACGCCACCGAGCACGCTGAGGTGCTCGATGGTTCCCGGGTCGTGGCCTTCGGACCTGAGCGCACCGGCGGGCGCCAGCGCCAGGTCGTACCACTCGAATCGACCGGCGAGCTCCATCGGGCCGAGAATCTTCAAGGTGTGCTGCGCATCGGTCCCGGCGAGCGTCGGCAACTCGTGCTTGCCCAGCACGCGCACGACCTCCTCCTCGCGCGGCCCCGCCGAAAACAGCTGGTTCAGTCCCAGTCCCAGCGCACTGGCCAGGCGCCAGGCCACCGCGATCGTCGGGTTCGCCTTGTCGCGCTCGATCTCGGAGAGCATCGATTTCGACACCCCGGCGGCGCGCGAGAGCTGCTCGAGCGTCATCTTCCTGGCCGTGCGCAGCCGTTGCAGCGTCTGTCCGACCCTGGGGGGAACACCGGCGGGTCGCCTCGACTCGGGAGTATTTGCCATGTGTCGTTCGGTATATTAGACTTGTTCGGTATATCGAACTCATTTCATCCGGACGCCACCCCGTCCTGCATGGCGATCGATGTTAGCAGATTGTTCCCCGCATTCCAGGAGCATGCAGATGAGCAGGATTCTCGTCATCGGGTCGAACGGCCAGATCGGGAGCGAGTTGACGGCCGCGCTCGCGAGCGAGCACGGTTCCGCGAACGTCGTTGCCGCGGACGTCACGCCTCCCGCGCTGCCCCAGTGCACCCAGTTCGTGTCCCTCGACGTCCTGGACAACGCGCGACTGCGGGAGATCGTCGTTAAGCATTCCATCACCGACATCTACCTGCTCGCTGCGGTGCTCTCGGCGAGGGGCGAGTCGGCGCCGCTGTCGACGTGGACCCTCAATGTCAACAGCTTGCTCAACGTCCTCGAGCTCGCCAGGGAAAAGCGCGTGTCGCGCGTGTTCTGGCCGTCGTCGATCGCGGCATTCGGGCCGCACAGCTCGCTGGAGATTGCGCCCCAATGGGCGATCATGGACCCGACGACCATCTACGGCGCCAGCAAGGTGGCGGGGGAGCGGCTGTGCGAGTACTACTTCGCCAAGTTCGGGGTCGACGTCCGGAGCATTCGCTACCCCGGCGTCGTCGGCTACAAGGCGCCGCCCGGCGGAGGTACCACCGACTACGCGATCGCGATCTTCCAGGCGGCGAAGCGCGGCGAGCCCTACCACTGCTTCCTCGACGCCCACACCACGCTCCCGATGATCTATATGCCCGACGCGGTGCGCGCCACGCTGGAATTGATGAAGGCCGACCCCGGTCGGTTGCGCATCCGCTCGTCCTACAACATCCTCGGAACGAGCTTCAGCCCGGCGGAGCTCACCCGCTCGATCCGGAAGCGAATCCCTCGTTTCCAGGTCACCTACGTGCCCGACTTCAGGCAGCAGATCGCCCAATCGTGGCCGCGCAGCGTCGACGACTCGCAGGCACGCGCAGACTGGGGCTGGGAACCCCGCTTCGACCTGGAAGCGCTGGTCGAGGACATGATCGCCAACGTACCGCTCGACTGGGAAAGGTCTCCGCCCGCACGGGCGGCGTCGTGACGAGCGGGTCGCGCGCGGCCCCATCCCTCCTTCCGCAACGACGGCATCGGGCGAAGCGTCGGGCGGCGCTGCGCACGAATGACGGCGACTCCCCGAAGGGAGCCGTTGCTACAGGCGTCCGAGCAAAAACAGAATTACGACGATTACCAATATGACACCGACGATTCCGCTGGGGGCGTAACCCCAGCTGCGCGCGTGCGGCCATGCGGGAATGACGCCGATGAGTACCAGGATCAGAACAATCAGCAGAATGGTGCCAAGGCTCATGGTTTACTCCTATGTTGTTCACCGCCGCCGATGCCCGAGCGAAGCTCGCCGGCCCGGGTTGCCGTATTTGTCGTGACGCCATCGGGCTCGGTGACCCGCACCGTCGCGCTACTGCTGACCCGGCGTGGGCTCCTTCGCGGGTCCCGTGCCTTGCGGTCCGTTATCCTGTCCGTTGGCCTTGGGCGCTGGCTGCTGATGCTGCGCCCCCCTGCTGTGGCTTCCGCGCCTGAGGCTGCCGCTGGTGTACGGGCAGCGGTGTCGGCGCGGGTACTGCGCGGCGATCCCGACACGCACTTCGTCACCGGCCCGTCGCCGTCCTTCCGACGATCGACGAAACCCTGGTCAGTCGGACTCCGATTGCCCTGCTGCGACCCGAGCTCCATTGTCGCTGGATCGCTTCATTTCAGATGAAAATTGCCGCTGAAAAGCCCAAGCAGGCCGATCACGATCAAATAAATGGCGACGATGTAGTTCAACAAGCGCGGCACGGCGAGGATCAGAATGCCTGCGATAAGCGATACGAGCGGGCCGATGCTCAGGTTCAGGTTCATGACGCATTCCTTCTTCGCGTGAATGGGTGGCAACCAATGCGAGGAACCCACCTCTTCGAGCAATTTAGCCCGGGAGTCGAGGCGTCGTCTGTGCGCTTCCGCACGTTCGATGGCATTTCAGTCTGCCGCTACGCGGCGAATGTCCGACGCCGCTGTCCGCTTGCGGGACCCACCCCGTGTGCGTTGTCGAACAGACGGCGAACCTGGCGTCGTCTAGCTTGTCAGAACGGTTGTGGCGCGGAGGATGGAGGGAGTGACTTGCAAATTGCCAAAGCGGCCAGATGCGTCGGGACCAAGCCACGTTTCCGCCAGCGCGCCCTGGACGCTGCGTCCGCCAATGTCCGGAGACATGGTAGACCCCTGAGCACGGGCAGCGGACCGTTTGCGCTACCGGTTACCCATGGTCGATCGTCGTGAAGGAAAAACGATGAATTGGATTGGCAGATACCGGGCATCCGGCGAAGCCGAGCCTGCCGCCCCCTGGCACGAAACCGCCATCGCCAACATGCGATACGACGCCCGCAATGCGCCATGGAGCAGCCCGGAAAACGCTCCTGCTCCCAGCGAGAGCCGCGGCAGCGAGATTCCCGAGGACATCAAGCGTCGACAGGTGTCGGTGGCACTGCGTTACGTCATGGCGGTTCGCGCTCGATAAGCGGCATTGATTTAGCGTCATGCCCGAGGGGGCGTCGATATCGGCGGTATCGAAACTTCTACTTGCTCCTGATTCCGTCGCGCCAAGCGATGACTTCAAGCTCGCCTCGGACCGCGTCCTCGACCGGAATCACCGGGTGCACCTCGAATTCAAATGCAGGCAGCATCGAACAAAACTTGTGAATCGTCACGGCGTCATCGCATTCCATCAACATGTGCCCGCCCCATTCGCCGACTCGTATCACGAAGAACTCGATTTTGAAATTGGCCGGCGCTTTCCACTGTCCGAATACCTCGAGAATTCGCTTCTGGGCATTCTCGTATTCGATGGGAGAACCCTGCGAGCGCTCGAACCAGCTGATGACGTACTTCATCTTGTCTCCTTTTTTCGCGCGCCTGCGAATCGGCAGACGGTGCACTCGGTTTCCGGCGCGCTGCCGATCAACCGGATCGCCGGCAGGAGGTGTTCCGGGTGGTCAGTACTTCGGACTAGCCACCCGGCGGCCGATAGGCGACCGTCCTCTTGGACGCCGCGTCCATCTCTTCAGGTGTCAACAGCACGATCGTGTTCGTCGACGCCTTTCCTGATTGCGCGACGGTGAGCGCCACGGCGGCCGCCGCCGAATGATCCGGCAGATCGGCAATCACGTACAGGTCGGTGTCACCGAACGCGAAGTAGAACGCATCGAGCCGTCCACCGACACTTGCAAGCATTTTCTCGACAGCTGCGCGGCGCGCGGTGCCACCGTCGTGTGCGAACCCCTTGGCCCCTTCAGCGGTGTAATTCGCCTTGATCAAGTACTTTGCCATCGGCATTCCCTCCGTGGTTATTCGCGCTCATTCGTAGGCGCGCCGGCGCATTGTGCGCCCCACGGGTCCGCCGTGTCCATTGGCTCCAGCCGCGCTGCAACTGGCGCTTTACGACGCGACCTTTGCGATTCCCTTATGCAGATCGTCGCTGTTCATGACCGGCACCAACTCGACCTCTGCATTCAGATTCGAAAAGAGCGGCTCGACAACCTCGACAATGGTGGTTCCCTCAGCGAGGTCGAAGAAAATCATTCCACCGCGCTTTCCCCCGGTCGGGCAGAAGTAGGCGGCCTCGGGCTTGAACTTCTTCAAGATCGAATCCAAGGTTCTCCCGAGGGAACCGTCCTTGATCGCCTGGTTTCCCTTCTCTGCAGGGATCGAAAATCGAAGCATCATTCGCATGGTCTGCTCCCAGTCGTTGAGTCGGTGGATGGCGTGCAGCGGAAAGTCCGGAATCCCTCCGCATGGTACACCGCGAGCGCCCGCGGTCAACGCCCGCGGCCAAGCGTAGTCGGTGCACATTGCAGCCAGATTGCCGGGGGCGCAGCGGACACGCGACTATCGCGCTGTACTCCATTCTCGAACCGCCGACAGGCGAACTCAGTGCGGTCCGCGCGGCGGGAATCGTGGCGTCAGAAAATGCACCGATGACGACCCCGATCTCATCGAGACTCGCGGCGTCGTCTTCACGTTGCAGAAAGCACTTGACCGAGCGCAGCGGCGATCAGGCTATGTCGCAAGCGCCTGGATGACGTGCTTCGGGTCTTTACGAATCGCGCCCAGGAGCGCCTTCGCGGGGCCGGTAGGCCCGCGTCACCCCTGCTCCCAATCGCGCAGCGTCGCGGGTTGAACGTCGATCAGCAGGGCGAACTTGGCCTGCGAGAGCCCGGTCGCGTGGCGAATTTCCTTCACCCGCACAGCGTCGATCGCGAATTCGCGCGATGGCGCGCGCTCCCCGTGGCTGATTTCGTTCATCTGTCCGACGCTTTCGACGAGCCGCTCGAATAGCCGCTTACCCATCATTACCATCCTTCGTTGAGTCGGCGCACGACTGCCTTTGCCCATCGCCACCCAGCGCAGCTTTCAGAGCCTGCCACAAACTGAAAGGGGCCAGCTCTCGCTAACCCCTGGAATTGATGGCGCGCCCGGCAGGATTCGAACCCACGACCCCCTGGTTCGTAGCCAGGTACTCTATCCAACTGAGCTACGGGCGCAATGTTTCAATTATATCAAACCCCGCCCCAGACCTCGCGCGCGGTCTCGACGACCAACCTCAGCTTCGCGGCCTGCGACTCGACGGCGATCTCGTTGCCGTGCACGGTGCTCGAAAAACCGCATTGGGGCGACAAACAGAGCTGATCGAGGGGCACGAACTTCGCGGCGGCGTCGATGCGGCGCTTCAGATCGTCCTTGGTCTCGAGCTGGCCGATCTTGGTGCTGACGAGGCCGAGCACCACCGTCTTGCCCTTGGGGACATGGCGCAGCGGTGCGAAATCGCCCGAGCGCGCATCGTCGTATTCGAGGAAGTAGCCGTCGACGGCGAGCTCGTTGAACAGCACCTCGGCCACGGGCTCGTAGCCGCCTTCGGCCGCCCATGCACTCTTGAAATTGCCACGGCACAGGTGAATGCAGACGGTCATGCCGCCGGGCTTGCGTGCGATCGCGGCATTGATGAGGCGAGCGTAGCGGCGCGGCAGCTCGTTCGGGTCGTCGCCGCGCTGCCTCGCGCCCTCGCGCATCTTCTCGTCGCAAAGATACGCGAGATTGGTGTCGTCGAACTGCAGGTAGCTGCAGCCGGCGGAACCGAGGCTCTGCAGCTCGTCGGCATATCCCGCGGCGACGTCGGCGTAAAAGTCTTCGAGGTCGGGATATGCGTCGCGGCTGATCGCCCCCCGGCCGCCGCGAAAATGCAGCATGGTCGGCGACGGGATCGTCACCTTGGGGGTGCGCGTGGTCACCGAGCGCAGGAACTCGAAATCCGCAAGCTGGATCGGCCGGTCATGGCGGACCTTGCCGGTGACCTGCATCACCGGCGGCTCGAAATCGACGTCGCCCTTGGCACTGTGGAACTTGACGTGGATGCCGCCCTTGGTCTCGACGCCGCCGAGCTGCGTCAGGAAGTCGATGTGAAAATAGGTGCGCCGATACTCACCGTCGGTGATGCCGCGTAGCCCGAGGTCCTCCTGGAACTTGACGATTCCTCGAATCGCTTCGTCCTCGACGCTGCGAAGCTTCGCGGCAGAGATGGCGCCGGTCCTGAACTGCTCGCGCGCATCGAGCAGGAACTTCGGGCGCAGGAAGCTGCCGACGTGATCGGCGCGAAACGGCGGGACGTTGCGGATGGCGACGGCTGGCGAGACAACAGCGGCAGTCATGATTCCTCCGGCGATGCGACGAAGTAATCGAAAGGACGGCAAGCGCGATCAGAGCCCGAGGGCGCGCAGGTCGAGCCTGCCCGCGGCAACGGGCGGGCACCAATAATACGCGCCGGTGACCGGGCGCGAGAACGTGAAGAGTCCGTCGACGATGCCGTCGTCCAGGCCCGCCATCCGGCGCATGACGCGCTCGAAGCGATCGAGCGACTCGCCGTACGCGATGAACTCGAAGCCTTCCTTGCCGGCGCCGGCCCAGGGCATCGAGCGGCGCCACATGAACGCAGGCGGGTCGTAGTCCTCCTGCGTGCTGCGCTTCACGTGCGCCGAGGGCGGCGCATCTTCAATCTCGTCGTTCGACTCGAGGTCGCGGCCCATCATCGCGTTGCGCTCCGGCAACGTCATGCGGCGATAGCGCCCGAGGTCGTGCAGCCAGCGCTGGACGGCGACGAAGCTCGATCCGGCCATGCCTTCGCCCACCGTGACGATCGCAGCCGCGATGGCATCGTCGCCTTTCGGATTTTCGGTTCCGTCCTCGAAGCCCGACAGATCGCGCCCGCCGCGATAGAGGAACATGTCGACGGCATCGGCGAGCGTGAAGTCGTCGGCGAGCATGCCCATGACCTGCACCTCGAGGTCGAACACCGCACCGCGGTCATCGCCATGCAGATGCACCCACAGCGCGTGTGCGATGCCGGGCACTTCGACGCCGTGACCGGCGAGCGCCGGAAACGCGCGCAATCCAGCTATTGACGCGCCGACCGCCCGAGCCAGCGGCTCGCCGATGCCGACGACGCCCTTCGCGGGGTCGAACGCCGCGCCGAGCCTGCGCAGCGCAGCGGCCGGCTTCGCATCCGGCCTGATCGAAAACGACAGGCCCCGTGCCAGTGCCGGGATCGGCGCCATGATCCGCGGCTGCACGCTCTTGCTCAGCATTCAAGTCCTCTCTGAATGGGGGTTTCGAGCGAGAATTATCGACCAACTCGGCACGACGACGCGACTGCGGCGATCGCGACGGATGGGATTGTGCGCAAGCAAACGCCGCGAGGCGATCGGGCCGGCCCCTATTTGGCGGCGTCCGCAGCAGAGCCCCCATCGGAAGACGCGGATTCGCTTTCGAGCATGCGCAGCTGCCAGATCTCCTTGTTGCCATCCTGCAGCAGCGGCTTGAGGGCGAGGCGGCCCGCTTTGCCGATGCTGCGCTCGAGGTAGCGCATCTCCTCGAGCTTGGTGCGGATCGTTTCGTCGACAGTCGCTTCGAAGCCGTTCTCGCGCATCATCAGGATGCCCTTGGCACGCAGCGCGAGCTCGGCGTGCAGGCGCAGGTAGCACAGCAGGTCGGCGACGATCGGTCCCTTGAAACGCTGCTTCAGGCTCGTCAGGTAGCGGCCCGCGGGCGAGTCCGAGAATCCGCCCGAGGTGATCGACTCCAGCATGTCGGCATCGGCATCGAAGCCCTGGCCCAGCCAGCTTGCCACTGCCCGCTCGCTGCGCTGGAAGATCATGAACAGCAGCGGCGGGAGCGTGAAGAAGATCGCGAGCAACGCCAGCCGCGGCGATGACGACAGGTGATTGAACGCCGAATGCAGGACGACCGCGAGCCCGAGGCCGGGGATGAAGGCCACCGGTGACGGCTGCGGCGTGCGCTCGCCGATGGCGAGCCCCAGCACCGCGAAGATGGCCGTCGCGCCGCCGTGCATGATTGCCGTGCCGAAACCGCGCACGATCCAGGTCCCGATCCCCGCGCCCGGGACCAGGTGCTGGTAGTACACGTTTTCGACGATCGCGAAGCCGGTGCCCACGGCGAAGCCGAAGATCGCGGCATCGACGAGGAAACCGATCCGGTGCATGCGGATCAGCGCCACGATGACCAGGCCCTTGGCAAGCTCCTCGACCCACGGGCTGATGTAGCGGCTGTAATCGGTGAAGTCCAGCGACAGGACGCCGATCAGCCACCCGTTGGCGTAATAGCAGACCCCCGCCACCACCACGCCAGTCAGCACGACGGCGACGATGGCGCGCATGGTAACGAGCTTGTAGCCGTCGAGGTACAGCAGCGCGGCGAGGAAAGCCAGCACCGGCAGCACGCCGATCACGAGATGCGGCAGGATGGCGATCGTCATGGCATCGTAGGCAGCATCCTGTTGCGCACGCTACAGGATTTTCAGCGAGATCATGAACTCGTCACCGCTGCGACGCGATTTCTGGAATCCGACGGCGTAGCCGAACGATAGCGTCATGTCGTAGCGGTGAAGCACGTGGAAGCGAAGATCAGCCTGCATTCCGAGGTCGGCGTAGGACTTGCGCAGCGTCTTGTTGCCCGGATCGGTCCACAGGCCGGTGGCGAACACCGCCGGGCGGAGCCAGTTCAGGTAGAAGCCCGGCGTGCCGACCGACTCGAACACCCATGGCGGAAGGTCCCACTCCCCGAGCTCGCGCAGGAAGCTCTGTCCGCCGATCTCGTCGATTCCGAACCCCGGCAGCGAACCATAGTCGCGGTAGCGCTTGACCGAGCCCTTGTCGACATAGTTGTTGCCGAAGCCGCCGAAGTAGTAGCTTGCGACCGGGTTGTCGCGACTGCCGGTGCCGACGCCTGCCGAGCTGCGCAGCCAGATCGACGAATGCGCGATCGGGAGCTGGAAGCCGTAATCGAAGTTCCCTCGCAACTGGGTGGTCGTCCCGGTCGCGATGTGACTCGCCTTGACCACCGCATCCCACTTGATGCCCTTTTCCTCGTCGACGAAACCCAGCGACTTCCGAACGAAGGTGTAGTGCAGCCCGACCTGGACCGTCTCCAGGCGCGTGAACCCGGTGCCGACGTTCTGCGCATTGGGCAGCGTGTCGATGTGGTCGAAGTACCCGAGGTCGTAGCTCAGCGTGAGCAGGCGCGGCTTGTCGTAGATCAGGAAGTCGTCATACCCGATCTTGGCTGCGAATCCCTTGCGGCTGGTCTTGGTCGGTCCGAACAGGTCGTAGAAATCGGAGGGATTCCACGCCAGGCTGCCGCGCCAGCTCAGATAGTTTCCCGTGATGTCGAAGTGGCTGCGCTCGTCGCTCGAGACGTGGCCAAGGGGCGTGTATGCCGCAGTGACGCCGACGCGGGAGAACAGGATCGGATCGGAAAAATTGAACTGGTAGCCGAGGCCGATCGCATTCTTGTATCCCTGCAGCACCGGGTATGCATTGTCGAATCCCATTTCATGCAGCGGCGAATATGCGCCTTGCTTCACGACCAGCTTGTCGTAGTCGACGGTCCCGGGCGGCGGCACCTGCCAGGTCTTGACGATCGGGTGCTTCTCCGCGACCTCGGTGCCGAGAAACGTGATCGCGCTGACGTCCTCGATCGGCTTGGGGTCGATGGTCGCCGGGAGGAATCCCTTGCCGCTGTACACCAGCACGATCAGCCGGCCGTCTTTCAGCGGAACTGGACGGAAGAACCCGGTTTCCGCGTTCGATACGGCGTCGACCCTGCCGGTCGCAACGTCGTACCGGAAGATGTTCGATACGCCGGTGTAGTAGCTGCTGCCGTAGAGGTACTTCCCATCTGGCGAGAACACGAAGCTCTCGGGAATCGACTGGCCGAAGCGAAATTGCGAAGCCGGCCGCAGGTCCCCCTTCAGCACGTCGGCCAGCCGCCATACGCGCACGTACTGATCGGCGTTGAGCTCGCTCATCGAGGCCGACAGCAGTTGGCCGTCGGGCGAGATGTCGAGGTCATAGGGAACCGACTCGTAGGGAAACCGGTGGATCATCTGCCATCCCCGGTACGGATAGGGGATGCGCACCAGCTCGGAGAGTCCATTGCTGGTGCGAACCCCCATCAGCGAGCGATCGACGGGGTTGAACGCAAGGTCGCCGATGCGCGCACCCTCGATCAGCATTCTCGTGGCGCCCGTATGCACGTTGACTTCCATCAGGTCGCGCAGTCCTTCGTTGTTATTGGTGAAGAACGCGGTGCCGCTCGCAGGGTCGTAGGCCAGCGACGTGACCTTGTACACCAGGCCGCCCTTGATGTCGGTGAGCGGAGTCTCCTTGCCGGTCCGGGTGTCGAGCGCGCCGACGTGGTCGATGAAGCCCGGATAGACGAATCCGGCGTAGAGCATGCCAGTCGCATCGTCGTAGTACATGCGCGAGATCGAACCCATCGCGCTTCCGGCCAGCGGCTTGTAGGGAGTGATCGGGTGCTGCCGGACCTCCTCGAGGTTGCGCTTCTGGAACTCGTGCTCGAACGCGATCCAGTGCTGCCACGCCGTCTCGAGCGGCAGCCCGAACACGTGCTGGAACTGGTCGGCGTAATAAGCCTTGCTGCCTTCGTCGCGCTTGATCCACGCCACCACCTTCTCCGGCGAGTAGGCGTAGGCGAGCCAGGTGAAGAAGCGCGTGCCGTAGAGGTACGCGTCGGCCGTGATCTGGAAGCTGGTCTGGACTCCGCGCGAGGCGAGACCCAGCGGATCGTAGAACGGTGCGTCGTCGCGAACCATCGCGCGGAATACCATTTCGTCGTAGCCCCCCTGGGCGCGCCCGATTCCTCCGTCCTTCCACGTCTCCATGAAGACCGCACCACCTTCCGCCCACCAGCGCGGAACTGCATTGCGCGGAGACGTCAGGTACGAGTAGAGCAGCGTTTCCGGGTTGTCGGTCTCGACCCGTACCTTTCCACCGAAGAAATTTCGCCAGCGGCGATCCTCGGCGGTCGCCATGTCACCCTGCGTCACATGAACCAACTCGTGATTCATCAGCGTGTAGAGCCGCTCGCTCGCAGGAAACGTCTCGAACGCGTGGGAGATCGGCGCGACGTCGATCACCACCCGGTCGTGCGGCAGCGTGTTGGTGACCGCAGCCCCGTAATCGGACAGGTCCTTGAGCAGGACGATGGTGGGTTCCGAAGGCTCCCAGCCGAAGATCTTGCGCTGGAACGTCAGCGAGTTGGTGAAGGTTCGCACCGCGTGCGGCACGAGGTACTTCAGCGAATCGAAGTAGATGAGGTCGAGGTCCTTGGTCCGGACGTAGGACAGACCGAGGTCCGACTCGGCAGCCGCCACGGCAGGCAGCACGGCGAAAAGCAGGCAGCAGATGCGGCGGTACATGCGAGGACCTCCCCTTCCCAGGTGGGCGTAAGGATAGGGAGGAAACGCACAAAATGAAACCGCCGGCAGGTTCGCCGGCGGTTCCTGTACTGCTGGAGTGTTGCTATCTGGCTTAGCGATCCGAACCCATGGTGGCCCTGTCGCCGGAGTTCAGCCCGCCGCGGTCGCCCGAGTTCAGCCCGCCACGGTCGCCCGAGTTCAGCCCGCCACGG
>JAGXBK010000019.1 GCA_018971195.1 Betaproteobacteria bacterium | reverse complement strand
GCCTACGGACAAGGTTCCGGGCAAGGTTACGGGTATGGGCCGGGGATGATGGGCGGCTACGGCTGGGGCGAAGGCGGCGCCTTCGGAATGATCTGGATGTTGTTGTGGTGGGTGCTGATCCTTCTTGGCATCGTATTGCTGGCCAAATGGCTCTTCAGCGGCCCGCAGGGCGCGGGCGGTCATGCACCCGGCAATCGCGCGCTCGAGATACTGAGGGAGCGCTACGCACGGGGCGAGATCGACAAGAAGGAATTCGAGGAGCGCAAACGCGATCTGGGCGGTTGATCGCGTCCGACGCACCTTGCAATCGAGAAACTCTCATGGATACGGAAACGATCAAATCGGTGGTATCGATCCTCGTCTGGGGCGCCTTCTTTCTGCTCATGATGCGCTTCGGCTGCGGCGCCCACATCATGGGCGGGCACCGACACCACGGCAGCCATGGCGGCGACGAGGGCGCGGGCACCGGCGGGCCGATCAAGGATCCCGTCTGCGGCATGGATGTCGACCCGTCGAAGGCCGCCGCGGCATCGGTCTACGCCGGGCGTACGCATTACTTCTGTTCCGCCTCCTGTCGCGACAAGTTCGAGAAGGAACCGCATCGGTACGCCGCTGCGACCGCCGCGGGACAGCCCCCACCGGGAGGGCAGCATCATGGGTAGACTCCATTGGCGTGACCTCGGCCGGGTCTTCGCCCTGCTGGAAGCTCCTCGCCGAGCGGCCGAAGGCACTGGGTCTGGCGGTTCCCGGGATGCCGGCGAGCGCACCCGGGATGGACAGTCCGCGCCCGAGCCCGTACCAAGTCTTGCTGTTCCAGGGCAATGGGGCGACGCGTGTCTACCACGCGTATTCGTAGGCGTCGATCAGGTGCGCTGTTCCGCGCAATGAATGTGTCTTGGTGCAGGTACTCCGACCCCGACCGGAGCCCGCGATGAACGAACATGCCGGACATCACGAGCGTGGACTTCAGGACGCGGCCCCGTCCAGGCAGGCCCCGGGCGCCGGCACGATCTACGTCTGTCCGATGCATCCGCAGATTCGCCGGCCGACCCCCGGCCATTGCCCGATCTGTGGCATGGCGCTCGAGCCCGAGCTGCCCTCGGTCGAGGAGGAAAGGAACCCCGAGCTCGAGGACTTCACCCGCCGCTTCTGGTGGACGTTACCGCTGACCGTCATCGGCGTGGTGCTCGCGATGGGCGGGCATCGGTTCGTCCCGCTGGCCGCAGGGTCGATGTCGTGGCTGGAGCTCGCGTCGTCGACGCCGGTCGTGCTCTGGGCAGCCTGGCCATTCTTCGTCCGGTGGGCGAGTTCCATACGCAACCGCAATCCCAACATGTGGACGCTGATCGGGACTGGCGTTGCGGCAGCGTATCTCTACAGCGTTCTCGGGACGATCGCCCCCGGCCTGTTTCCGGAAGCCTTCCGGGAAGGCGGGCGCGTTGCCGTGTATTTCGAGGCTGCGTCGGTGATCGTTTCCCTGACCCTGCTTGGACAGGTACTGGAATTGCGGGCCCGGTCACAGACCTCGAGCGCCATTCGCGCGCTGCTCGGACTGCAGGCAAAGACCGCCCGCCGTATCGGTCCGGACGGCAAGGAAGAGGACGTTCCGCTGACCGACGTGCACATCGGCGACGTCCTGCGCGTTCGTCCCGGCGAGAAGGTGCCGGTCGACGGCATCGTGACCGAGGGGCGGTCGAGCGTCGACGAATCGATGCTGACCGGGGAACCGATTCCGGTGGAGAAGGTCGCGGGCGAGCGGGTCATCGGCGCCACGATCAACGGCACGGGCAGTCTGGTGATGCGCGCGGAAAAGATCGGCTCGGAGACCGTACTTGCACAGATCGTGCAGATGGTCGTGCAGGCCCAGCGCAGCCGCGCACCGATGCAACGTCTCGCGGACCGGGTCGCGCGCTATTTCGTGCTCGCGGTGGTGGGTATCGCCGTGACCACCGCGATCGCATGGGCGTTGATCGGACCCGAGCCGCGAGGCGCCTACGCGGTGTTGAGTGCGGTATCGGTATTGATCATTGCATGCCCATGCGCGCTTGGACTTGCCACGCCGATGTCGGTCATGGTGGCGAGCGGTCGCGGGGCGATGAGCGGGGTGCTGTTCCGCGATGCGGAGGCGCTCGAGACGCTGCGCCGGATCGACACGCTGATTGTGGACAAGACCGGGACGCTCACGCTCGGGCGTCCGGTGTTCGACCGTGTGCTTGCAGTGCCGCCGTTCGGCGAGGACGAGGTGCTGCGGATTGCCGCCAGCATCGACCAGGGCAGCGAGCATCCGCTCGCGAACGCGATCGTCGAAGCCGCGCGGGCCCGTGGCATGGAGCTTTCCAAGCCGCAGTCGTTCGAGTCCGCCACGGGCATCGGCGTACGGGGCACGGTCGAGGGCAGGGCGATCTCGCTGGGCAGCGCCGCGCTCCTGCGCGAGGTCGGTGGCGATCCGACGCCGGTCGCGGCCGATGCAGAACGGCTGCGGACCGACGGGGCGAGCGTGATGTACCTCGCAATCGACGGCCGCCTGGCAGGGGTGCTGGCGGTGACCGATCCGATCAAGCCATCGACACCGGACGCAATCGCCGCGTTGCATCAGGCCGGCATACGCGTCGTCATGGCCACCGGCGATGGTCGAACCACTGCAGAGGCGGTGGCGCGACGGCTCGGCATCGACGAGGTGTACGGCGAAGTGCGCCCGCAGGACAAGGTGGACCTGGTGGCGCGTCTGCAATCGGAGGGGCGGCGGGTGGCGATGGCCGGCGACGGCATCAACGATGCACCCGCACTTGCGCGCGCCAACGTCGGGATTGCGATGGGAACGGGAACCGACGTGGCGATGAGCAGCGCCCAGGTCACGCTGGTGAAGGGCGATCTGCGAGGCATTGCGCGAGCGCGGCAGCTTTCCGAATCCACGGTTCGCAACATGTACGAGAACCTCGTCTTCGCGCTGGTCTACAACGCGCTGGGGGTGCCCATCGCCGCCGGGGTGCTCTATCCCGCGTTCGGAATCCTGCTCTCGCCGCTGTTCGCTGCGGTAGCGATGTCGATGAGCTCGGTCTCGGTGGTGGGCAATGCGCTGCGGTTGCGCAGCGCGTGAGCGAGCGGATCCGCCCCTTGTGGCCCACAATTGCTACTTGCGGGCCATCCCGTGCGCCTATCGCACCGCGTGCTGCGGCCCGGGAGGGCTCTCCAGTTGCGGCGACCCGGTGCTGCCCCGCACGACCAGCTCCACCGGTAGCTCGGTGAAGGTTGCGACCTCCCGGCCGGCGAGGCGGTCGAGGAGATAGGTCGCCGCCGCGCGCCCCAGTTCGACGGTGGGCACGCGCATCGTCGTGAGCCCGGGTGCGAGTTGCGCCGAGATCTCCATGTCGTCGAAGCCCGTGATCGAGACGTCGCCGGGGACATCGATGCCCGCGGCCCGGCATTCGATGATCGCGCCGATTGCCAGCACGTCGTTGATGCAGACCACCGCGGTCGGCGATGGCCTGCGGCCCATGAGTTCGCGCATCGCCTGCTGGCCGCTGGCGAAGGAATAGGGCCGCTCGACCACTGCTTGCGGCGAGAGCTCGAGGCCCCGGGCGCGCAATGCGTCGCGGACCCCCGCAAGACGCTCGCGCACGCGGTCGTTGTGCGCGGTGAGGCCGGAAATCACGCCGAATCGGCGATGTCCGAGGTCGAGCAGGTGGCGCGTCACGCGGATCGCGGCGTCGCGGTTGTTGAATCCGATGCAGGGATGTCGGCCGCTCGGGTCGAGCGACCAGATGAGCACATACGGCGTGCGGAACGTGGCCAGCATCCGGTAGATCTGCGGATCATGGTCGGTCCCGACAAACACGATGCCGTCGGCTCCGCGCTCGATGAGCTCGCGCGTGACCTGGAGCTCGGTGACCGGGTTGTAGGCGTGGGAACCGAGCAGCAGCGTGTAGCCGGATTCGGCGAGCGTGCCCTGCAGCGCGTTGACGGAGTTCGCGAAGATCGCGTTGTCCAGCGTCGGAATGACCGCGCCGATCATCCTGCTGCGCTGCGAGGCAAGCGCGCGCGCCGCGCCGTGCGGGACATAGCCGAGCAGGCGCGCGGCATGGTCGACCCTGGCGCGTGTCTCCGGGCGTACGCGCCCGGGTGTCGACAATGCGCGCGAAGCCGTGGCCGGCGAGACTCCGGCCATGCGGGCCACATCGCTCAGCTTCGGGGCGCCCCTGTTCACGAGTGCTCGATCTCGCGTTTGATCGCGCGGTTCATCCCGCGCCCTTCGGCGGCTTCCCGGGCACCGACGGCGGAGCTACTCCGGGAAAAGGAAAGCGCTTTCATCTCCTGCCGGGCTCAGGGTCCGTGCCGCGCGCGTCGGTAGCGCAACTCCTAATTATTCAGCATAGCACTGCGAGCATCGTGGCGACAGGCCGATGCGGCGCGTCGACGCAGACGCTTGACGCTCCCATCAAAAGACCCTACAGTCTGAAAGCGCTTTCATTCCTGCCCTGCGGACAAGGACCCGAGTCGTACGGGGGAACCGCCGGCAGGCGCAGGGCTCGTCTGGCAGGAGGAGCACATATGCACGATCCGAAGGGCGCCGCCGCGCCGGCAGCGAGCACCGGACGACTGCGTCGGTTCCGGTTCGCCCTCGCCGCGATCGTGCCCCTGCTGGTGCTCTGGTATGTGCTGACTTCGGTCACGCACACCATCAGTCCCGGACGCTTTCCGTCCCCCAACGACGTGTTGCAGGCGGCACGCCAGATCTCGCGCGGCAACGGCTACGCGGGAGGGACATTGGCGGCCCAGGTCTGGCAGAGCAGCAAGCTGGTGCTCATGGGCTTCGCGGTTGCGGTCGGAACCGGCGCTCCGCTGGGCCTGCTGATGGGCTGGAGCCGGCGCGCCGAGGCCCTCTTGAATCCGGCGTTCCTGCTGGTGCGTCCGATCCCGCCGCTCGCATGGATCCCGCTCGCGATCCTGTGGTTCGGTCTCGGCGACGGTGCCAAGATTTTCGTGATCTGGTTCGCCGCCTTCGTGCCCGCGCTGATCAACAGCTACACGGGCGTGCGCAACATCGATCCCACGCTGGTCGCCGCGGCGCGCGTGCATGGCGCCTCGCGGCTGCAGCTGGTGACCCACGTCCTGATTCCGGGGTCGATGCCGATGATCTTCACGGGGCTGCGCCTGTCGATGCAGGCGTCGTGGACGACGCTGGTTGCGGCCGAGCTCGTCGGGGCGATTTTCGGGCTCGGCCATGTGCTGATCGTCGCCTCGCTCGACATCTATCCGGGGATGATCCTGTATGCAATGGTCTGGGTCGGGATCATGGGCGCCTTGATGACCAAGGCGCTGGCGCTGCTCGAACGGAGAGCCATCCCGTGGCGGGGCTAGGCGCAGGAAGCAGCGCCCGCTCGAAAGGCGCGCCGTCCGGGCGCGAGCTCTTCGCGCTTTCCACCCTTGGACTGCTGGCGTTCTTTGCCGTCTGGTACGGCGTCGCATCCAGCGGATGGGTGCCGTCGCGCTTCCTGCCGGGCCCGGTCGTGGTCGCCGACACGATCGCCAGGCTCTCGGATCATGCGTACGCGGGATACACGATCGAGGCCCATACCGTGGCGAGCCTGCAACGCTTCGGACTCGGTTTCGGTCTCGCCGTGGCACTCGGCGTGCCGCTCGGATTGCTGATGGGTTGGTATCGCGGGGTCGACGACGTCGTCGCGCCGCTCTTCGAATCGGTGCGCTTCATCGCTCCGATCGCCTGGGTGCCTTTCGCGGCGCTGTGGTTCGGCACGGGAATCGGCGGCCCGATCCTGATCATCTTCAGCGGCGCGTTTCCTCCTTGCGTGATCAATGCCTATCGCGGCGCCCGGCAGGTCGACACGGTGTTCGTCGAGGCTGCGCAGACACTGGGGGCGGGCGGCCTGCGCATCATCACCGAGGTGCTGGTGCCCGCCGCGCTGCCGTCGATCGTCGCCGGGCTGCGGGTCAGCGCCGGGCTGGGGTGGCAATCGCTGATCGGCGCCGAGCTGATCGTGGTCTCGAGCGGCGTGGGCTACCTGATGGTGCAGGGCCAGACGTCGCTGCAGACCCCGATCGTGATGTCCGCGATGGTCGCCATCGGCGTCGTCGGCTTCGTCATCGACGTCGCGCTGCGCGCACTGGAGAGCGTGGTGCAGCGCAGCTGGGGTGTCGAGCCTTGAGCCACATCGTGTTCACCAATGTCAAGCGGAGCTTTCGTCGCCGCGACCAGGAGGTTCTCGCGCTCGACGATGTGAGCTTCGAGGTGGGCGAGAAGGAGTTCGTCGCGATCGTCGGACCCTCCGGCTGCGGCAAGACGACACTGCTGCGCATGGCCGCGGGCCTGGATTTCCCGACCTCGGGCTCGGTGCGGGTCGGCGATCGCGAGGTGTCCGGTCCCGGGCCCGACCGCGCGGTCGTGTTCCAGCAGTTCGCGCTGTTCCCCTGGAAGACCGTCGAGGAGAACATCGCATTCGGATTGCGCTGCCGGGGCATCGACGCCGATGCGCGCAGCCGCATTGTCGCGAGCTACGTCGAGCTGATGGGCCTGCAGGGATACGAGCGTGCGTACCCGCAGCAGCTTTCCGGCGGCATGCAGCAGCGCGTCGCCATCGCGCGCAGCTATGCGCTGGATCCGGACGTGCTGCTGATGGACGAGCCTTTCGGCGCCCTCGACGCGCAGACGCGCGTCGTGATGCAGGAGGAATTGATCAAGCTGTGTCGCGTCAATCCGCGCACCGCCCTGTTCATCACGCATAGCGTCGAAGAGGCTGTGTACCTGGCGGACCGGGTCGTGGTGCTGACGCGGCGACCCGGCCGCATCCGCGAGATCCTCGACATTGCGTCGGTTCGCAGGCGTGAAGGCTGGGACACGTACGAGCGCATCGAAGAAGTCATGGATCTGGAATCGTTCGTGCACCTGCGCACCAGGATCTGGCGGCTGCTGCGCGAGCGGCAGGAAGACGCAGCACCCGCCGGAATCGCCGTGAAATCCGCTTGAAGCGTTCGACCACCCTGAACAACCCGGAGGACGGTATGAAGAAACTGATCTGTGCGAGCCTGATGGCGGTTTCCGCCGCGTTCGTCGTGCCGACCGCAGCCGCGGCGCCGACCCACATCAACGTGAGCTACCAGCCGACGAACTGGTGGGCCCTTCCCTACATCCTCGCGACCAAGAAGAACTGGTGGGCGGACGTCGGCCTGCAGGCAAGCTACAGCACGTTTCCGGCGGGCGTTCCGCAGATCGCCTCCGCCGCCGCCGGATCCTGGGACGTCGGCGGCACCGGCTCGGTTCCGGCGGTGATCGGCGCGGCGCGCTACCACATCCTGACCATCGGCGTGACCAACGACGAGTCGGCGACGAACGTCCTGATCGCGACCAAGGCTGCCGCGGCGAGCTTTCACAAGGACCCGAAAACAGCGCTCAAGGGCCAGAAGATCCTGGTGACCGCCAATTCCACCGGCGAATACGCCGCCGCCGCTTGCCTCGAGAAGTACGGCCTGAGCGAGAACGACGTGACGATGGTCAACCTCGGCCAGGCCGGGATCATGACCGCGCTCAGCAGCGGCACGGCGGGCTTCGGGGCGCTGTGGGCCCCCAATAGCTACACGCTCGAAGACCAGATCGGCGCAACGATCGTCTGCACCGGCAAGGATGCGAACGCCATCATCCCCGGGGCGCTGGTGGTGCGCGAGGACTACGCCAGGGAGCACCCGGACCTGGTCGCCAAATACCTCGCGGTGTACCTGCATGCGATCAAGTGGGAGAAAGCGCATCCGGCCGAAACGCTGACGGCGCTCCAGGAGGCCGACAAGGAAGCGGGCGTTCCGATCTCCGAGAAGTACGCCAAGGTCGAATACCAGCGTCCGATCTTCGACCTCGCCCAGCAGCTTTCGATCATGGCACGTCACGGCGGGAAGCCTTCTGAAGTCGACGTGTGGTTCGACAAGATCTCCGCCTTCATGAAGTCCAAGGGAAGCCTCCAGGAGGTGCCGGCTGCGAGCAGCTATATCACCGACAAGTACCTGCAGATGGTGAACGACGATCCCAAGCTCAAGGCGTTCGCCAACGACGGGAGCAAGTGAGGCGCCATGGCTGCGCACTACCTGAAGAAGGCGACCAGGACCCCGGAAACCGGGGAAGACGAGACGCGCGACATCGTCGAGCGCATGCTGCGCGAGATCCGCGCCGGCGGCGAGGATGCGGTGCGCGCGTATTCGGCGCGCCTGGACCAGTGGACGGGCGAGATCCTGGTCACGCCGGACGTGGTCGCGCAGCGTACCGCCAGCCTGCCCGGGACGGTCAAGGACGACATCCGCTTCGCCCACGACCAGGTCTTTCGCTTCGCGCAGCGTCAGCGGGAAAGCCTGCACGAGTTCGAGACCGAGCTCCATCCGGGGCTCCTGTGCGGTCAGAAGCTGATCCCGGTGAATGCGGCCGGCTGCTACGTGCCCGGCGGACGCTATGCGCATATCGCATCCGCGTACATGAGCATCGCGACCGCGCGCGCCGCCGGCGTTCCATTCGTGATCGCATGTTCCCCTTCTCACAAGGGAGGGGGAATCCATCCGGTGGTCCTCTATGCGATGTCGGTGGCGAAACCCGACGTGATCATGACGCTGGGCGGCGTGCAGGCGATCGCGACGCTGGCCTACGGCTTGTTCACCGGCAAGGCGGCCGACGTCATCGCGGGGCCGGGCAACAAGTTCGTGGCCGAGGCGAAGCGCATCCTGTTCGGGCAGGTGGGCATCGACGTGTTCGCGGGCCCCAGCGAAATCCTGGTGATCGCGGACGACAGCGCCGACCCGCTGCTGGTGGCTTCCGACCTGGTGGGACAGGCGGAGCACGGGGTCGAGTCGCCTGCGTGGCTGATCACGACCTCGGAGGCACTTGCGCACCGGGTGATGGACGAGGTGCCGAGGCTGATCGCGGCGCTCCCGGCGGATGCGAGTGCGGCGGCCGGGGCGGCGTGGCGCGATTACGGCGAAGTCGCCGTGGTTCCCGACCGCGAGGCCGCGGCAGCGCTGAGCGATGACTATGCGCCGGAGCACCTCGAGGTCCACGCCCGCGACCTCGACTGGTGGCTCGGCCGGCTGAGCGCCTACGGGTCGCTCTTCCTCGGCGAGGAGACCACGGTCGCCTACGGCGACAAGACCTCAGGGCCCAATCACATCCTGCCGACCAGGAAGGCCGCGCGCTACAGCGGAGGCCTCAGCGTCGGAAAGTTCATGAAGACCGTCACCTACCAGCGCATGTCCCGGGACGCCACCCGCAGGATCGCCGAGGTCACGGCGCGCATCTCGCGCCTCGAAGGAATGGAAGCGCACGCGCGCACGGCCGACGACAGGCTGGGCAAGTATTTTCCGCAGGAACGTTTCACGACCAAAGCCTAGGCGATGTCGCGGAACGCAACGCTGTTCGACCTCACCGGCCGCGTCGCCCTGGTGACGGGGGGAAGCTCGGGCATCGGCCTCGCGATGGCACAGGCGCTCGCCGGCGCCGGCGCTGCGGTGGTGCTGGTGGCCCGGCGCGACGCTGCGCTGCGCGAAGCGGCGCAGCGCATCACGGCTGCGGGTGGCAAGGCAGCGCATGTGGCCTGGGACGTCAGCGAGCGCTCCCGGCTGGGGGATTGCGTCGCGCAGGCCGCGGCCCACTTCGGTGCGCCGGACATTCTGGTGAACGCCGCCGGAATCAACCTGCGGGAGCCGGCGGAGCGCATCACCGAGGCGAGCTGGGACGCACAACTGCTGCTCAATCTGACGGTTCCGTTCTTCCTCGCGAGGCAGGTGGTCCCGCAGATGATCGCCAAGGGCTGGGGCCGCATCATCAACCTGGCATCGATGCAGTCGCTGCGCGCGTTTCCCGACAGCGCACCGTACGGCGCGTCGAAAGGCGGGGTCGTGCAGCTCACTCGCGCCATGGCGGAAGCCTGGTCGGCCCATGGGGTGACCTGCAACGCGATCGGTCCCGGCTTCTTTCCGACGGCACTGACCGCGCCGGTGTATGCCGATGCCAAACGGGTCGCGGAGCTGGCCGCGCGGACCATGATCGGGCGCAACGGCGAGCTCGAGGACTTGCATGGGCTGACGGTGTTCCTCGCCGCGCCCGCTTCCGACTACATCACCGGCCAGACCATCTATATCGACGGCGGATTCAGCGCCAAGTGAGCCGAGGCGGCAGACGATGAGAGCCCTTGTGTACACCGGCCCGCGCGAGATGGTGTATCGCGACGAGGCCGACCCGGCGCTGGTCGCGGGGGAGGTGGTCATCCGCGTCGATGCGGCAGGAATCTGCGGCTCGGACATGCACGCCTATCATGGCCACGATCCGCGGCGCATTCCGCCAATGATTCTCGGCCACGAGCTCGCGGGCGAGATCGTCGCCGGTCCTGGAGCCGGCCGGCGCGTCACCGTCAATCCGCTGATCGCCTGCGGGCGCTGCGAGTTCTGCGTGCAGGGCCGCGACAACCTGTGTGCGAATCGCAGCATGGTCGGGATGAACCGGCCCGGCGCGTTCGCGCAGTACATGTCGATCCCGGCGCGGAGCCTGCTCGACCTCCCCGAGGGCATGAGCACACGGCAGGCCGCGCTGACCGAGCCGGCGGCAACGGCGCTGCATGCATTGCACCTGTGCGTGCGCGCGCTCGAGCGGCCGCTGCCGAAGGCGAGCGTGCTGGTGATCGGCGGCGGGGCCATCGGCCTCCTGGCCGCGCTGCTGATGCGATCCTACGGCTGTCGCCAGGTGCGGATGGCGGAGGTGAACCCGCTGCGACGCGAGGCCGCCGAGCGCCACAGCGGCTACCCCGGCTTCGACCCGCGGGCAGGCGGCGGACCGGCGGACGGGAGCGTCGACCTGGTGTTCGACGCCGTCGGCGGCAAGGACACGCGGCGAGCAGCGCTGGCGGCCGTCAAGCCGGGAGGCGTGGTGATGCACGTGGGGTTGCAGGATTGGGCGAGCGAGATCGACATGCGCAAGCTGACGCTCGCCGAGATCACGCTCCTCGGCACCTATACCTACACCACCGCCGACCTGCGGGCGACCGTGCAGGCACTGCATGCAGGTGTCTTCGGGGATCTCTCATGGGTGGAGGAGCGCAGCCTCGCGGACGGTGCGAAGGCGTTCGAGGACCTCGATCGCGGGCGCCTCGCCGCGGCCAAAGTCCTGCTGATTCCATGACGCGGTCCGAAAGCTGCCGCCTACGCCCGGCTCAGGTCCTCGAGCAGCAGCAGCATCGCGGTCCAGTCCTGGTCGGCGCGTCCCCAAGGCTGCGCGAGCGCCAGCATCTCGCGCGCGATCGCGCCGAGAAGGAGGGGCGAGCCGACTTCGGCGCCGAGGCTGAGCGCGTGGCTGATGTCCTTGTGGGCCATGCGCATCGGAAAATCGGGGTGCACGTCTCCGGCCAGGACTTTCTTCGGGTAGTTGACGACGAGCTGGCCGCGTCCGGCGGTCGTGCTGCTCATCACCTTGACCGCGATGTCGCGGTCGAGCCCGGCCTTCTTCGCGAGCGTCAGCGCTTCGGCGGTGAGCAGCGTTCCGACGGTGGCCATGTAGTTGTTGACGAGCTTGAGCTTGATCCCGTGCCCCCGGGGTCCTGCGTGAACGATCGAGTCGGCGAGGCACTCGAAGATCGGCCGCGCCTCGGCCACGTCCTGCGCCGTGCCTCCGACGATGACGAGCAGGGTTCCGGCCGCCGCGTCGTCGGGCGTACGACCGACCGGAGCGTCGAGCATGCGGAACCCCTGGGCGGAGAGCTCGTTGGCGAGGGCGATGCTGGCGGATGCGGCGATCGTGCTCATGTCGATGATCAGGCGGTCCTTCCCGAGCGTCCGGCAGGCGCCCGCCGGACCCAGCAGCGCGTCACGCACCTGGGGGGAATCCGGAAGCATCGTGATGACCGCCTCTGCCCCGTTCGCGGCGTCCTCAGGGGAGCGGGCCACCCTGCAGCGCAGCCCGGCGAAGGCCTCGAGCGCGCGCGGGGAGGCATCGAACACCGCCATCTCGTGGCCGCCTTTGATAAGGTTGCGGGCCATCGGGCCGCCCATCGTGCCGAGCCCCAGAAATGCGATCTTCACGTTCGTGCGCCTTCGGTATGGGTCGCAGGCGTGCGCCGCGTCGGGCGGCACCGGTGCCCACGAATCGATCGGGTTGTTCCGACCATGACAAGGATGCCAGCTTTATGAGCCCCCGGGAAATTACCAGCGAGAAGCTGCTGCAGATGTACGGACGGATGTTCCGCATCCGGCAGGTCGAGGAGCGGCTGGCGACAGTGCAGGCGGCAGGCGAGCTGCCGGGGCCGGTGCATCTGTACATCGGCGAGGAGGCGATCGCCGTCGGCGTCTGCGCACATCTGTCGGACCAGGACTGGATCTGCAGCACGCACCGGGGTCACGGGCATTTCCTCGCCAAGAGCGATGAGATTCAGAAGATGGTCGCGGAGGTCTACGGCCGCGCGACCGGAGTGTGCGGCGGCAAGGGCGGGTCGATGCACGTTGCCGACGTTTCGAAGGGAATCCTGGGTGCCAACGGCATCGTCGGGGGCGGAATCGCGCTCGCCGCCGGTGCGGCCCTGTCGGCGCAGACGCGCGGCACGCGCAACGTCGCCGTCGTCTTCTTCGGGGACGGCGCAGCGAACCAGGGCGTGCTGTTCGAGGCACTGAACATCGCGGCGCTGTGGCGCCTGCCGCTGATCCTGGTCTGTGAGAACAACGGCTACTCGGAGTTCTCGCCGACGGCGAGCGTCACCTCCGGGGAGATCTGGAACCGCGCGACCCCGTTCGGCGTCCCGGGCCGGCCGGTGGACGGCAACGACGTCCGCGAAGTCTGGGCTGCGGCCGGCGAGGCGATCGAGCGAGCGCGCAGCGGCGGCGGTGCGACACTGCTGGAGATGCGCACGTATCGCCTGCGCGGGCACGTCGAGGCGGAGAAATCATTCCTGTCCAGGAGCTATCGCAGCGACGCCGAGGTCGAGCAGCGCCGCGAGCGCGAGCCGCTGCGGCTCGCCATGGCGGCGCTGCAGGGTGCCGGGGTGACGGCCGACGCGATTGCGAAGGTCGAGGAGAAGGAGCGCGCCGCGGTCCGGGCCGCGTTCGAGTACGCGGCCGAATCGCCGTGGCCCGCGCCGGGTGCGGCGTTCGAACACATGTTTGCGTGAGGCGGCCGATGGCCAAGAAGCGGATGGTGCAGGCGATCAACGAGGCGATCACCGAGGAGATGGAGCGCGACGGTTCCATCATCGTCCTGGGCGAGGACGTGCACATCAGTCCCGTCGGCGATACGCGCGGGCTCATCGAGCGCTTCGGAGCGGCGCGGGTGCGCAACACTCCGATCTCCGAGTCGGTCATGAGCGGCATGGCGGTGGGTGCCGCGGCGACCGGGTCGCGCGTGATCTGCCATCTGTTCTACGGCAATTTCATCTACACCGGTTTCGACGCGATCGCCAACCAGGCGGCGAAGCTGCGCTACATGCTCGGTGGGCAGGTCAAGCTGCCGATCCTGTACATGGCGATGATCGGCGGCGGACGCTCGGTCGCGGCGCAGCACTCGGACAGCATGCACCCGATGCTGATGAATCTGGGCGGCATCAAGATCGTGATGCCCGCATCCCCGGGCGACGCCAAGGGGCTGGTCAAGGCGGCGCTGCGCGACGACAACCCGGTGTTCCTGCTGCAGGCGGCGGGCCGAGGTGGAGAGCTCGGAGAGGTTCCCGACGGCGACTACACGATCCCGCTCGGCAAGGCCGAGGAAAAGCGCGTCGGCGACGACGTGACCGTGGTGGCGATCGGCAGCATGGTGAAGCCCGCGCTCAAGGCCTGCGACGAGCTCGCCGCGCGGGGCATTTCGGTGAGCCTGATCGATCCGCGCACCGTGGTTCCCATGGACTACGACGCGATCCTCGCATCGGTCGCCCGCACGGGCCGGCTGGTGGTCGTCGACGAGGCGCGGAAGTCGTGCAGCGCCGCGAGCGAGATCGCGGCCACCGTGGCCGAGCGCGGCTTCCACCTCCTCAAGGCACCGATCGGGCGGGTCGCGGTCGAGGATGTCGCGATGCCGTATTCCCCGGTCCTGGAGAAGGCCGTGATCCCCGATGCTGCAAGAATAGTCGATGCCGTTCTGAAGATCGCCGTGTCGCGGGGGGTCGCGCAATGATCGAGCTTAAGCTGGGCAGGATCGGAATGAACATGGAGGAGGCCACGATCAAGGCGTGGCACAAGGCAGCCGGCGACAGCTTCAGGCAGGGCGAGCCGCTCTACGACATCGAGACCGAGAAGGTCGCCACCGAGATCGCCGCGCCTTTCGACGGCAAGCTCCTCGAGATCGTCGCGAACGTCGACGACAGCGTCGACGTCGGTGGCGTGGTGTGTCGCGTCGAATCGGTCGCGTCGCCCGCCTGAGTGCCGGTCCAGCGGCATGCACGGACTCGATCCCGACGTCGCGCGCATTCTCGACGGGATGCGGCGCAACAAGACGCCCGCGCTGTCGACGCAGCCGATCGAAGCGGCCCGTCGGACCTACGACAAGGGACTGCGGCTGCTCGACCTCGCGCCGGACCCCGGCGTCGCCGTGCGCGACCTGCCGCCGGATCCTGCCGCAGATCACCTGCAGATCCGCGAATACCTGCCCGCGCAGCGGTCGCCCGGCGCGCTGGGTGGGCTGCTGTGGTTCCACGGAGGCGGCTACTGCGTGGGAAGCATCGAGACGAGCGACATCGTCTGCCGGATGTTCGCAGCGCGCTGCGGCGTTCCCGTCTACTCGGTCGGGTATCGCCTGGCCCCCGAGCATCCGTTTCCGGCAGCAGTCGACGATGCACTGCGCGCCTACCGCCGCGTCCTGCCACAGCTTTGCGGGGGAGCGACGAGCTCGCAGCGCGTGGCCGTCGGAGGTGACAGCGCCGGCGGCACCCTCGCCGCGGTGGTTTCGCTGCTCGCACCCGAAGCCGATCTGCCGCCACCTGCGGCGCAGGTGCTGGTCTACCCCGGCACCATCGGGCACCGGCCGAGCGCCTCCAAGGAGCGCTACGCCGAAGGCCACTTTCTCACGCTGAGCGACGTCGACTGGTTCTATCGCAACTACACGCGGGGGCGCGACCTCGACGACGACCCGCGCTTCGCTCCGATTGCAGCGCGCAACCTGCGCGCGCAGCCACGCAGCCTGATCATCGCGGCCCAGTGCGATCCGCTGGCCGACGACGCGCGCGCCTACGCCGACGCCCTGGCGAGCGCCGGCAACGAGGTGCAACACGAGGTCTTTCCCGGAATGATCCACGGCTTCTTCAACATGGGCGGCGTCGTGCCGGCTGCGCTCGAAGCACACGCGGTGGCGATCCGGTTCCTGACCGATGCGATGCCGCACCCGGCGGCGGGCGTCGCCTAGCCGCCGATCCTTCCCGCGGGAATCCGGCACGCTGCCGTTCCGGGTCGACGTCGGATCGGGGTGTCCGCTCCGATGCACGGACGTCCCGATGCGACATTCTCCTACGCGCCAATGCGCCGATCGCCGACTGTGCTGCCACGCGCCCAGCGCGATGCTGAGTGCACGCTCATGCCGTGGGCAGCGTCGTGGCATGCGCGTGACCATTGTGAACTCTGCGAATGCCGAAAGGAGTCTCTCATGTTCACGAACGAACTGCCGTTCCGGACCCTACGATCGTGGGTCGCGCTGTTCGCCGCCGCGTGGCTATTGGTGATTGCGGGCGCTGCGCGCGCACAATCCACCCCGCAGCAACTGGTCGACGAGTCGGCGACGACGCTATCGCATTTCATGCGGGATCCCGACATGACCTGGCTGCAGCGGCATCTGGGCAACGCGAAAGCGGTGCTGATCGCACCCAGCATCGTCAAGGCGGGCTACATCTTCGGCGGATCCGGCGGGCGCGCGGTCGTGTTCGCGCGGGACCGGACAACGGGCCGCTGGGTGGGGCCTGCGTTCTACAACCTGGGCGCGGCGAGCGTCGGCTTTCAGGCCGGGGTCGAGGTGTCCGAATCCGTGATGCTGGCGATGACGGACAAGGCGCTCGATTCCCTGCTCTCCAACTCCATCAAGCTCGGCGGTGATGCGAGCATCGCGGCAGGCCCGGTCGGTGCCGGCGCCAAGAGCGACGTCCTCGCCGATTTCGTCGCGTTCAGCCGCGCCAAGGGCATCTATGGCGGCCTGAACCTCGAAGGCAGCGTCGTCGCCGTGTCGGACGACTGGAATCGGGACTACTACGGCAAGTCGGTCCTTCCGCCGGACATCCTCGTGCGCGCGAATGTGCACAATCCGCACGCCGACCGCTTGCTGGCCGAGTTGCGGCGGGCATCGTCGAAGTCGGTGAGGCTGAGCTCGGCACGCTGACCGGGTCGCCAGCGTGGCGGGAAGGCCGTGACATGGCGCTGCACGGTGCCCAGGCTCGCGAGCGTCCCGTCACGCCTTCCGGGTCGCGGGCGTCAGCGGTTCTCGCGGAACAGCGCATTGAGGTCGGCCGAGGGCGTCGTGGACGCGAAGCCGTCGAAGCGACCTTGTTCCGCGATGAGCCTGGCCGCGCGCATGAATCCGGTCCACGCGCTGCGGGCGAGCGCCCCGCCGACGCTGACACGCCGCACGCCGAGCCCCGCGATGTCGGCGAGGGTCAACTCGCTCGCCCAGCCGACCAGCAGGTTGACGGGCTTCGGGGCGACGGCCTCGACGACCGCCGCGATGTGCTCGCGCGTCCGGAGGCCGGGCGCATAGAGGCAATCGGCCCCTGCGTCCGCATAGGCCCGGAGTCGCGCGATCGTCTCCGCGAGGTCCGGGCGCCCGACCAGAAAGCACTCGGCCCGACCGACCAGCAGGGTGTCGCCCCCCGCCTCGTCGATCGCGCGGCGCGCGGCACGGATTCGATCGACCGCGACGTCGATGTCGTGGAGCGGCCTGGCCTCGTCGCTGGTCGAATCCTCGATCGACAGGCCGGCGACACCGGTCTCCACGGCCAGGCGTACGCTCTGCGCGACCCCTTCCGCGTCGCGGGCGTAGCCGCTCTCGAAGTCGGCGTTGACCGGCAGATCGGTGGCGTCGACCATTTCCGCGAGGTGCGCGAGCACCGCATCGCGTGAAACGCGATTGTCGGCGCGCCCCCTCGACCACGCGAATCCCGAGCTCGTCGTTGCGAGTGCCTTGAAGCCCAGGCTCTGCAGATAACGCGCGCTGCCGATATCCCACGGATTGGGAATGACGAAGCAGCCGCTGGAATGGAGGTCGCGAAACCTGCGGCGCTTGTCGCTGATGCTGGGAGGCGAGGCGGTCATGCGCCGTTGCTGCGTATCCGAGTATGATCGGCGGAGAGCAGGGGCGAGTATAGCTCGCCCTGCCGCCGCTGCCGCTGCGCGCCACGCCTTCACGCGCAAGCGCACCCGCCGTCGAAATCGACCGAAATGGAGTGTCGCCGATGAAGCCGAAGACGTTCATGGCCGTGCTGGCCGCGGGAACTTTCGCTCTGAGCTCCTGGGCGAGCGCCCAGGAAGTCGTCAACTACGGGGTTCAGCCGGCGACGCAGCCGATCTTCATCGCCAAGGCGCTGGGCCTGCTGCAGCCGATCGAGAAGAAGTTCGACGTCAAGATCGAATTGCGCAACTTTTCCTACGGTGCGCCGGAGAACCAGGCCATGGCAGCCGGCGCCCTGCAGATCGCGTCGGCGGGCATGGGGCCGGCGATGGTGGCGGCCGCCAGGCTCCCGGTGAAGCTGATTGCGATCTCGATCCTCGAGCAAACCGCGATCCTGGTGCCCAAGGACTCGCCGATCACGAGCGTCAAGGAACTGAAGGGCAAGAAGGTGGCGTTTCCCGGCGAGGGCTCGCAGCAGTATCCGCTGCTGCTCAAGGCGCTGGCGGATGCGGGCCTCAAGGTGTCGGACATCCAGCTCTTCAAGACCGAGGGCGCGGACATTCCGACGCTGCTCAAGAACAAGTCGGTCGATGCGGGCATCACCTGGGATCCGCACGTATCGAACGCGCTTGCCGGCGGCTACGCCCGGGTGCTGCTGAAGGCCGAGCAGATCCTGCCGATCATGCAGGGCCACTACGTCGGCAACGGGGAGTACGCCCGCGAGGACTTCATCGCGAAGAACCCGGCCCTGGTGCAAGCCCTGGTCGATGCCAACGTCGAGGCGATCGATTACATCCTGAAGGATCCGAAAGCTGCTGCGAAGCTGTGGAGCGAGCAGATCGGCTTCCCGGTCAAGGTCATCGATTATTCGCTCGATCAGGGCATCTCGGTCTACAGCCGCAACGTCGTGCCCGAGGCGGCGACGATCAGTTCATATACGAAGTTCCTGAAGGACGCCAGGATACTGCGCCCCGAGGACAATCCCAAGGTCGATGCGCGCTTCGCCGAACAGGCACTCAAGGACGTCAAGGCGAACTGAGCCCGGGACTGACGGTCGCCCGGCTCTGGCATGCAGCAGGCACCCCACGCCGCGCGGAGGATCGTGCCGTACCTCTACGCCGCGGCGGCGATCGTGGCGGTGTGGGAGCTGGTGGTCGTCACCACCCGGCCCGATGTTTCCCTCCTCCCGCCGCCATGGGAGGTCGCGAAGACCTTCGTTGGCCTGGCTGCAAGCGGCGTGCTATTCGAGGACGCCGGCATCAGCCTGGCGCGCGTGCTGTCCGCGTGGCTGCTGTCGGCGCTCGCTGCGATACCGCTCGGCCTGGCGATGGGGCGCTCGCATCGCCTCGAGCGGCTGATCGATCCGGTCGTCGAGCTGTTTCGTCCCATCTCGCCGCTCGCGTGGATTCCGCTGGCCATCCTCTGGTTCGGCATCGGCGAAAGCGGCAAGATCTTCATCGTCTTCATCGGGACGTTCTTCCCCACGCTGCTGGCGACGGTCGCCGGGGTCAAGAGCATCGATCCGGTGCTGGTGTATGCAGGGCAGGTTCTCGGCTGCCGGGACTCCGCGTCGCTGTTTCGCAAGGTCATCTTCCCGGCTGCGCTTCCCAGCATCGTCGTCGGGCTGCGCATTTCGTTCGGCACCGGCTGGGCGGCCATCATCGCGGCCGAACTGGTGGCCGCCCGTTCCGGGCTCGGCTACCTGATCGCCAACGGCATGGAGATCCTGCGCGCGGACACCGTGCTGGTTGGCATGGTGGTCATCGGCGTGATGGGCGTGGCTTTCGACGCGTTCTTCCGATACCTCAATCGCCGCTTCTCGTGGAACGATTGATGGCGCGCAGCGAGCACCGGGCAGGCAAGCCGATTTCCATCGACGGCGTCGCCAAGACCTACGCCAGCCGCTCGGGCGCGGCGGTGGAAGCGCTCGAGCCGCTGAGCCTTTCGATTCCGGCCGGCGAATTCCTGGTCATCGTCGGCCCTTCGGGTTGCGGCAAGAGCACGCTGCTCTACATGCTGGCCGGCTTCAGCGCCCCGACCGCCGGACGGATCCTCATCGAAGGCGATGCGATCTCTGGGCCCGACATCGATCGCGGCATGGTGTTCCAGAGCTACGCGCTGTTTCCGTGGCTTTCGGTGATCGGTAACGTGGAATTCGGCCTCGAGCGCAAAGGCATCGCGCGTGGCGAGCGGCGTCGCATTGCGATGGAGTACCTGCAGCTGGTCGGCCTGCAGGACTTTGCCGACAAGCAGGTCAACGAGTTGTCGGGGGGCATGAAGCAGCGTGTCGCGCTGGTGCGGGCGTTCGCCACCGAACCGTCGGTGATCTTCATGGACGAGCCTTTCGGCGCGCTGGACGCCCTCACGCGCCGCTTTCTCCAGAAAGAGCTGCTGCGCATCTGGCAGGAGCATCGCAAGACCATCGTCTTCATCACCCACTCGGTTCCGGAAGCCGTGGTGCTGGGCGACCGCGTCGTGGTGATGACCGCGCGCCCGGGGAGGATCAAATGCGTCATTCCGATCGATTTGCCGCATCCACGCGACCCGACCGCGGACGGATTCCGCGACATCGAGCGCAGGATCTTCGGTGAGCTGGACGAGGAGCTGGCGAAGACCTTCGCCGACGAGGGCAGGGCGGCCGATGTCTGACCCGACCATGCTGAGCGCAGCCGCCGCAGCCGCGGCGATCCGCGAGAGGCGCCTCGGTTGCGAAGAGCTCACGCTCGCCTGCCTCGACCGCATCGCGCGGCTCGAGCCGACAGTGCGGGCTTTCGTCGACCTGCAACCCGAGGCCGCATTGCGGCGGGCACGGGAGCTCGATCGCACGAAGCCGCAAGGGGACCAGGCGCTCCGTGGCATACCGGTGGCCGTCAAGGAAGTGTTCGACGTCGCGGGGTATCGCTGCGCGTGGGGGACGGCGGTTCACGCGGGGCGGATTCCCGAGCGCGACGCCGAGGCGGTCGCGCGACTGAAGGCCGCAGGCGTCGTGATCCTTGGTACGGCGGTCTCGACCGAGTACGCGATCGCCGCTGCGGGGCCGACGACGAATCCGCACGATCCGTCGCGCTCGCCGGGCGGCTCGTCCAGCGGCCCGGCGGCGGCGGTCGCGGCGTACATGGTACCGCTGGCGCTCGGCTCGCAGAGCATCGGCTCGATCATCCGGCCCTCGGTCTATTGCGGGGTCATGGGACTCAAGCCCACACGCGGCGCAATCAGCAACCGCGGCGCGATGCCGCTCGCGATCGAGTTGGATCAGGCCGGTCCGATCGCGCGCACTCCCGAGGACCTTCTGCTGGCGTGCCGGGCGCTGTTTGCGCCGGATCCGCGGGACGCCGCGTCCCGTGCCGTGCCCGTTCCGGAGCTTTCATCGCCGGCGCAGGAGATCGTCGAAATGGTCGGCCCGTTGCGCGAGCGCGTGCAGCCCGCGAGTCGGGAGGCGGTCGAGCGTGCGCTGCTTGCGTGCAGGAAGGCGAAGCTGCAGGTGCGCCGTGTGGAGCTCCCGTCGGAGTTCGACCGCATCGACGACGTGGTGTGGACACTGATTTGCCGCGGAGTGGCGGCGCAGCACGGCGACGACTACGATCGTGCCGCGAACCTCATGAGCCCCCGGATGCGGGAGCTGGTCGAGCGCGGCCGGGGCACCACCGACGGGCAGCACCGACTGGCGGTGGAGTTCGCCGCAGGCTTCGCTGCCTTCCTCACGCGGCTCCTGCCGCCCGGTTCGGTCGCGGTGCAGGCCGCCGTCGACGACGTCGCGCCGCTGCGCGCCGACGGAACGGGGTCGCCATTGCTGCAGGGTCTGTGGACGGCTGCGGGCTTCCCGGTGCTGGCGATGCCCTGCGGGACCGTCGGCGGGCTTCCGGTCGGGGTTCAACTCGCCGCTGCGCCGATGCAGGAATCGACGCTGCTGGCCGTGGCGGCGACACTGCTTCGTCACTTGTAGGCGCGCAGGCCTGTCGCGGGCGCGCGGGTCGAGCGCCTTCGTTCCCTCAGAACGAGCGGGTCAGGCTCAGCACCACGGTGTTCGGGCTGCTCGCTCCGGTCAACGGGTACGCAGCGTATGCGTCGTTGGTCCCGACCCAGGCGATCTCGAGGCGCAGCCGGCTGAAATCGACGCCCAATCCGATTCGGCCGTCGACGAACATCCGCGCGGTGGTGTGCTGGTACCCCGCCGGATAGGCGGTCCTCAGCATCCCGAAATGGGCGAGCAAATGGACCCGGTCGTTGATCGGGAGCAATGCGTTCAGCTCCCCGTAGACGGCGTTCGACCGCAGTCCGAAATACCTCGGTGCGTAGTAGACCCTCGCGCTCACGGACTCTGACGCGGCGCCGAGAAAGACTTCTCCGTAGTCGTCGCGGCCGGCCGCCGCGAATGTCGCGTAATCGCCTCCCGCTTCGAGGCTCAATCCGGAGGGCATGCGAAAGGCGTAGCCACCGAAGGCTACGCCCTGGACATGGGCGTCCGCGGGGGGCGCAAGCCGCGCCGTCGACGCAAAGGCACCCAGGTACCACCCGGTCGAATCGTCGTAGACGACGGTCATCTGCGCCGCCGGCTTGCGGTCGCTCAGGGTGATTCCGCGGTATCGATAGTCGGAGATCGCGCTCAGCGTGCCGGAAACCTGCCCGTTCGCGCAGTTCCAGAATGCGGCTAGCAAGATGACTGCGCAACCACGCAGTGCCAGGAACCTAGGGAGACGGGGGCACCGTCCCCCGGCGCGCAGGCGAGCAGTCGCAGGTGCATGCGGCGCCGGCTTTCGCGAGGGCTGCACAGGCATCGATGGTTGCATCGCGGCGTCGCTTGGGGGCAGTCGTTTCGGAGGCATTCAGGTCTTCACGGATCCGCTGTGGATCTTGGTCTGGCGCAATGTCGAGAAGCAGGGCAACCAGCCCCGCGACCTCGGCGGCCGCGAACGATGAGCCGCTCACCAGTCCCCATCGCTTGCCGGGAAGCGTGGCCGGCACATCGCGCCCCGGTGCCAGAACCACCGATGCGCCCAGATCGTGCTCGTCGTCGGGCGCCACCGCAACTACGCCGGGAAACGATGCCGGAAACCCGCCATCGGCGATTGCCGGATCGGCTGCGGCGACAATCACGATGCCGCGCGACTCGGCGACGTTCAGGAGCCGCCCCAGAAGCCGGTCCGGTGGCCCCCCCAGACTCAGGTTGATGACCCTGGCGTCGTTTCCCAGCGCGAACTGAAGCGCTTTCGCCAACGTGAAGCTGCTGCAGACCGCGGAATTTTCGTCGGAGGGAAGTTGCCAGCACGCGCGCAACGCCATCAACTCGGCGTCGGGGGCCACGCCCGCGATTCCCACCCCGTCGTTGGCGCGCGCGGCGATGATGCCTGCGACGGCCGTCCCATGCGTTTCGGCAATCGCAGCCCGCGCATCGACGAAATTGCGCGCGATCATGATTCGTCCGCGCAGATCCGGATGGTCGAGCTCGACGCCCGAATCGATCTCGGCCACCCGGACATGCTTCCCGGTTGCAACGCGGTGGAGCTCGCGAAGATGCCAGGCCTTTGCCGTGGGCTGGAGCGGATAGAGCGGATCGCCGCCTGAAAGTGCATGAAAGAGGTTCATGCGCTGGACCGACTCGACCCTCGGGTCCTTCCCGATTTCGTCGACCAGGTTCCCGAGCGCGGCGCTCCGCGGCGCTGCCATGACGAAGCAATCGACTCCGAGTGCCGGCATCGGCCAGCGGTCGACGACCTGCAGCTTGAACCGGCCCGCGAGCTCATCGGCCACGCGGCGCCGAGCGTCGTGACCGAGCGACATCCCGTAGCCGCCGAAGTAGGCGCCGTCGGGCCGATAATGCGGGGGCGGCACGCGCAGCATCACCAGAACTTCGCGCTCCGGGGCGTCGACGTTCGCGGGGGCGCCACCGCGATCGGCCCATCCCGCTTGCGGCAACGCGCACAGTGCCAGCGCCAACAAGGCGCGAAGGCAAGCGATCCGCCGTTTCACGGACGGGTACCCGGTCCCAGCGGCTGGGCGAACCGCACCACGCGATCGCCGCGCAATGCGCGAGCGGCCCGGCTCGATTCGGTTGCCGGCACCTCGAGCACGTAGGCGTGGGTCGCGGTCGGGCCGTCCACGATCCGGGCACCCGCGTCGCGTACCGCGCGCCGGATCTCGGACTCCGGCGTCCCCGGGTCGAAAATGACTGCAATGGCACCGGGAGCGTGCGTCGAGGGGTCCACGGCGCCGAGTGTCGAGTATTTCGCGTCGCGGCTCCCGTCCGTCGCGAGCAACGTTGCGAGTACGGCGATGGCGGCAAGCTGCGCTGCCACCAGGCCGCGCATCCAGGGGCGTGTCTCTCGCCAGCCTTCGGCGAACTGCAATCGTCCGTGTCGCGGCGACGGCGGCCGCTCCGGCGTGGCGAGAGGCTGCGGTCGAGCGGGTTCCGTCCCTTGGGCGAGCGTGATGTCGCAAAGCGCCGAGAAGATCTCGCGCAGCCAACCGACTTCGCGCTGGCAGCGCTCGCAAGATCGTACGTGCTTCTCGATCAGTGCGAGCTCCTCCCCGGACAGGGTCCCGTTGACATAGAAGGGCAGACGCGCGTCGATGGCCGCGTGTGCCGACGGGTCGAATGGCAAGACGCGCCCGGTCATTGTCGTTCGACCGGCCGGCCGCCTGGTCGGCGAGCCGGCTCTTCCGGCCTGCTCGCCGAGCCGATGTCGCAGGCGACGATCTCCATCGAGTCTCGCCCTACTGGCAGACCGTGCCGGGGGCGACGAACACTTCGCGCGTGATCGTCTTCACCTGCGACACCCCGTTCACCGTGTACGCGAACGTCCCGTTCGCACCGTCGCTGAATGTGAACGTCGCCGTGCCGACTGCAGTCCGGGTCACCCGTGCCGGGTCGAACGGCACGGCGTCGAAGGGCGGACCCGTGGTTCGGTACAGCGTCCCCGTGTAGGTCACCGGCGCGGTGCCGGTCGCCGTCACGGACAGCCACATCGGCGTCCCGTCCACATCATAGGTGAACCAGGTCCCGAAAATCGTATTGCTTTGCTCGGTCAGGTTGATGCCCCATCCAGATTCGGATCCCGCGGGCGCCGCCCACCACAGGTCCTGGTAGTTGGTCGCCAGCGTCAGGCTCGACGTTTCCCCGAACGTGCACACAGGCACCGATGACCCGAAAACTTCCCGCGTCAGCGTCTTCGATTGTGCCACCCCGTTCACGGTGTAAGCAAACAACGCGTCGTTGGCGTCGGTGAAGGTGAGGGATGCCGAGCCCACCGCCATGCGCGTTACCTTTGTCGGATCGAAGGGCATCGCATTGAACGCCGGCCCGTGGGTCTGGTAGAGCGTCCCTGCGTAGACCCCTGGCGCCGTCTTTGTCGCGGTCATCGACAGCCACCACGCCTTGCCAGTGGTGTCATAGGTGAACCAGGTGGCGAAGATGATGTCGCCCTGGTGCGCAAAGTTGATCCCCCACCCCGATTCGCTCCCCGCCGGCGCCGCCCACCACAGACCCTGGTAGTTGGCGACGGGTGCCGGCACGGATGCCGAGTTGCCGGCAAAATTCGTCGCCACGTTCTGGACGAGGTTGCCGTTGCGGTCGATCGCGTGCACGCCGTCGGTCGGCAGCGTGGTGTAGGTCACCTGGTCGACGCCGGCGTAGTTGATGGTGCCGTCGTTGATGGCGAGGAAGCCGTTCGGGATCACGTAGTCCGGGGTGACCAGGCCCAGCGCCGCGAATCCCTGCGACGCGATGAGCACCCGCTTGTTCGCGGTCGGGCTCAACGAGCAGCCTCCATAGTAGGAACACGAGCCTCCCGGCAGGTCGTTCGGGAACGTGAACGTCTTCGTGATTCCGAACTGGGTGCTGGTGAAGCTGTGACCGGCCAGGAGGTTCTGGCCGTCCATGCCCTGCGACTCGTGCAGCACCACGTACTGGACCGTGCCGCTCGCATCGGAGTAGATCTCCTCGATCCGGAAAGTATGAAACGTCGCGCTCGCGACCGAGGACACCAGCGCAAGCATCGCCGCGATCGCTACCGTGAACAGGCGCAGTCCGAGCCTCATGAACTTCTCCTTCGACGCGACGGGGCCTGCAGGCCAGGCACTGGCGGCGCATCCGTCGCCGATTCCTGCAGCAAACATCCTCCCGCGAAAGTCATTCCCGGCCGACGAGGTCCCGGCCGACGAGGCTGCAGCGCGGGCTCCGAACGCGGGCTGCAGGCGTCGCAGCTCGCCGGCTGGGGCGCGCGTCATCCGCCCTTGCGCAGGTGCAGGGAGAAGCGCACGACGACGCTGGCTCCAACAACCTTCGACGAGCGCCACTCGCCGAGGCCGATGCCGAAAGCGCCCCGGTCGAGCGTGAGCTCCCCGTCCATCGTCGCCAGGTCGCCGTCCGCCTTCCACCTGAAAGGGACCTCGACCGGCTTCGTGCGGCCCTTTACCGCAAGCGTGCCGACCGCGAGGTATCGGTCGCCACCGGCGCTGCGCACTTGCGTCGAATGGAACTCGGCGACCGGGAACCGCGTGGCGTCGAACCAATCCGGCCCACGGATCGCGTCGTTGATCTCGGCGCTGCTCATGTCGGCACTGGGAATGGCAATCACGACATCGATGCGGCTGTCGGCGGGGTGGTCGGGGGCGAACTGGACTGAAGCGTCGAACCTGCGGAAGACGCCCGCCGCGGGCGCGTTCTCGAACGTTGCAGTGAAGCCGATTGCGCTGCGGGCCGGATCCACGATCCACCCAGCCGCAACTGCACTCGTGCCCAGGCAGCCGCCGATCATTGCCAGCACGATCCAGAATCTGCTCATGCACCGCTACGTCCAAACGGAAGCATTCGGGTCAGGATGCCGTTGCGCCTGACCAGGTGATGCCGCAGCGCCGCAGCGATGTGCAGCGACAGCAGCGCCGACAGTCCGAGGAAGAGAATCAGGTGCACCCGGGCGGCGAGGTCGGCGAGCGCCTTGTCCGGCGCCACGATATCCGGCAGCGGAACGCGCCAGAAGATCCTGAATGGAATGTTCGCGGCGGAATTGACCACCCACCCGGTAAGCGGCATGGCGATCAGGATCACGTAGAGCAGGAAGTGACTGACATGCGCGGCGCGCCTTTCCCATGCGGGGATGACGTCCGGCAGGGCGGGGGGAGGATTCGCCAGGCGCCACGCCGCGCGCACCACCATCAGTCCGAGGATCAGCAGGCCGGTCGACTTGTGCCAGACGAACAGGTCGAGCTTGAGCGGGGACAAGCGCCACGATACCGCGGCCCACCCCAGGGCGAGCTGTGCCGGCACCAGCAGCGCCACGGTCCAGTGCAGGAACTTGGCGGGTCCGCCCCAGGAATCGCGGGTATTGCGGATCACGCGCGCAGCCTCTCCGTTGGGCGTGGGGGAAAGGATCGCCGCAGGCCCGACCGTCAATCGAATCGATAGCGAAGCTGCAGCCGCAGGCTCGTCAGCGCGTCGGTCTGGCTCGGCGCGTTCGGGGCGCGCTGCACGCGCAACGGGACGTACAGCACCTCGCCACTCAGGCGCCAGCGCGCATCGAGATCGCGGCCGGCGCCGACCGTGGCGAACGGCAACATGCCGCGGGCCACCAGGCGCGAGCGGTCGCGGACGTCGAACGTCAGCGCATCCACCTGCACGGCAAACTCGGTGCGCACGGCACCGATGCTCGCCTGCGCATGCCACGGTCGTGCCGTCCACGATGACGTCGCCTCGATCCCGTAGTAGTTCAGCATGATCTCGTCATCGGACGGCGCCTGGCATCCGAAGGGATTGCGTTGCGTGTCTGCGACGCCGGCGAGCACTGCCGGGCAGGTGATGTCGCCGTGCGCGCGGCCGTGCTGGCCGAATGCCCGCATCGACAGCGCGAAGCTCCCCCGCTCGACCACGCGCCGCCCGATCGCGAAGGCAAACAGATCGAGCGGCTGGGTGCCGTCGATCGATACCGGCGGCGTGTAGCCAAGCTCGGCAACGACGTTCGCGGGGAGGCCCAGCATGAGCCGGAGCCTCCCGAACACCGGCGACTTGTTGAGATCTTCCTGCTTGATGCCATGCAGCCCCACGCGCTGCTGCGCCTCGGTCAGCCTGGGAATATGACCGAAATCCAGGGCGGCGTTCCATTCCCAGGCAGAAAGCGCGGGTGTCGCTCCGAACGCGGTCATCAGCGTGGAAGCGCCGACGTAATTCATCGCCCAGGCTTCGGTGCGGCTGGAGGCCAGGTGTTCGTCGTTGCGAACCGTCGTCTGGGCCCGCGCGCTCGCGATGCAGAACGCAAGCGCCGCCGCCAGCAACGGAATAACGCCGATGACCGCGAAGCGTCGCATCAGTCGGCTTCGGAATGAGGAAGCGCCATGCGGGCAGCCGTTGTCGAAAGCCAGGGAGGGCATCGAACATCGTCGATCAATGACACGCGGCCAACAGGGCGCGGCGTGGTCCTATTCCGGGCGACTCGACGAGAGGCTGCAGTGCGTACTCGCTGGCGCCGGCGTGGACTTGCGGTCGGGGCGGCGAACGCCGTTGGCGCCACCGTCGGATGAGCCCGGGCGCGGCTTCCCATCCGTCCTTCGCGTCTGATATAGTATCAACTGTTATCAAAAGCTTGAACGGACGGACGACGGTCGATGGATCGATTGCGCAACTTCGGATTCATGCTCAAGGATCTGAGTCGACGATATGTCCTTCGCTTCGAGCAGCGTGCGCGCGCGATCTCGCTGACCTTGCCCCAGTGCAAGGCCCTGGTCCGGCTGGAAAGGAACGAGGGCGTCAGCCAGGCCAGGCTCGCCGAACTGGCCGACGTGGAGCCGATGACCATGGTCCGCATCCTCGATCGGATGGAAGCCGATGGCCTGCTCGAGCGACGACCCGACCCGGTGGACCGGCGCGCCCGGCGCCTGTATCTGACGCGCAAGGCGAGGCCGCTGCTCGACGAAATCTGGCACCTCTCCGACCTGACCCGTGCCGAGGTATTCGCGGGCATCGCCCAGCGGGATCGCGAAGCGTTCATCGATGTCCTGGAGCGCATCCATGCGAATGTCTGCGCTCTCAAGGACCCGCCGGTGGAACTGGCCGAGCGCGAGCGCCCGGCCGTCGGCGGGGTGATTGCCGGTTCCCCACGCAGGTCCCGATCGAAGCGCTAACCATGGATTCCTCCAGAACCGACGACCGACCCGTAGGCGCTGCCCGGCTCGCCACGCCGCGCAGCCTGCGCGGGCGATTGCGCCTTCCCTTGATGATTCTCGGGCCTCTCGTCGTCGCGGCGGTGGCGGCCTATGTCTACCTGGCCGGCGGACGTTACGAAGACACCGACGATGCCTATGTCGAGGCGGCGCGGGTGGCCATCAGCTCCAACGTTGCCGGACGCGTGCGGGAGGTCGCCGTGCACGACAACCAGGCGGTCCACAAAGGGGACGTCCTGTTTCGCCTGGACGATGCCCCGTTTCGAATTGCGGTGGAGGAGGCCCGCGCGCAACTCGCCGCGGCACGCCTGCAGGTCGAAGCGCTGAAAGCGAACTATCGGCAGCGGTTGTCCGAGCTCGAATCCGCGCAGAACACGCTCCGTTACCAGGAGCGCGAGTACGCGCGGCAGCAGCGCCTGCGCGTGTCCGGGATCTCGTCGCAGGCGCAGGTGGACCGGGCGCTGCACGCGCTCGACGACTCGCGCGCGCAGGTCGCCGGCAGCCGGCAGCAGATCGGCGCGGTGCTGGCCCGCCTGGGCGGCAATCCCGGTGTCGCGCCGGATCGGCACCCGTTGGTCCAGGAGGCACAGGCCGCGCTCGACCGTGCAACGCTCAATCTGTCGTATGTGGTCGTCCGCGCGCCCGACGACGGGATCGTCACTCGCGTCGAACAGCTGCAGGTCGGAACCTACATCGCCGCATCGGCGCCCGTGTTTGCGCTGGTGTCGACGGGCGACGTCTGGATCGAGGCCAATTTCAAGGAAGACCAGCTTGCGCACATGCGCGTCGGCCAGACGGTGAGCGTGCATATCGATGCATACCCGGGCAGGACCTTCAGCGCGAAAGTGGCCAGTCTCAGCCCCGGCACCGGGTCGCAGTTTTCGCTGTTGCCCCCCGAGAATGCGACCGGCAACTGGGTCAAGGTCGTGCAGAGGCTTCCCGTCCGGCTGGAACTGCAGCACCCCGATCCACGCTATCCGCTGCGCGGCGGCTTGAGCGCGGACGCGAGCGTCGACACCCAATACCGGCGCCATCTGTTCGGGCACGCGCAGGCGCATGAGCCGGACGCGGCCGCACCGGCGCAATGAGCGTAGCGGCTGCCGCGACGGCCCGGGACGGGGACCCGCACGCAGCGCCGCATCGGGTGCTGATCACCGCCTCGGTGATGCTGGCCTCGATCATGCAGGCGCTCGACAACACGATCGCCAACGTGGCGCTGCCGCGGATCCAGGGCTCGCTATCGGCGACGCAGGACCAGATGGCGTGGGTGCTGACCTCGTACATCATCGCCGCCGCGATCATGACCCCGCTGAGCGGCTGGCTGGCCGGACAGGTCGGGCGCAAGCGCGTGTTCCTGTTCTCGATCGTCGGATTCACCGTCTCCTCGGCGCTGTGCGGATTGGCCCAGTCCCTGCCGCAGATCGTCATCGCCCGGCTGTTCCAGGGGCTGTGCGGCGCGGCGCTGATACCGATGTCGCAAGCCGTGCTGCTCGACATCTACCCGCCTGCGCAGCACGCGCGCGCGATGGCGATCTGGATCATGGGCGTCACCATCGGTCCCATCCTCGGCCCGGCGCTCGGGGGATGGCTCACCGAAAACTACAACTGGCGCTGGGTTTTCTACATCAACGTCCCGTTCGGCATCCTGTCGTTCCTCGGCATCCTGAGCTTCATGCCGGAGACGCTGCTGCGAAAATCGCGCTTCGACTTCTTCGGCTTTGCGACCCTGAGTCTCGCCATCGGCGCATTCCAGCTGATGCTCGACCGCGGGCAGCTGAGGGACTGGTTCAACGCGACCGAGATCTGGATCGAGGCGTCGGTCGCCGGTGTCGCGCTGTACCTGTTCATCGTGCACATGCTCACGTCCAGCAAGCCGCAGTTCGTAAGCCCCGTCCTGTTCAAGGACCGCAACTTCGTGACGGGAAACATCTTCATCTTCACCATCGGCGTGGTGTTGTTCGCGACCCTGGCGCTGCTGCCCTCGATGCTGCAGGACCTGCTGGGCTATCCCGTGGTCCTGACCGGGCTGGTCACGGCGCCGCGCGGCATCGGGACCCTGGCGGCGATGCTGATCGTCGGCCGCCTGATGGGAAAGCTCGATTCACGGATCGTCATCATCGCCGGCTTCGGGATCACCGCCTGGTCGTTGTGGAACATGACCGGCTTCTACCTGCAGATGAACACGGCACCGATCGTCTGGTCCGGACTGGCGCAGGGCCTCGGCACCGGTTTCGTCTACGTGCCCCTGGCGGCCGTGACCTTTGCCACGCTGTCGCCGCGATTCAGGAACGAAGGCACCGCCCTGTTCAGTCTGATCCGCAATCTCGGGAGCAGCATCGGCATCTCGGTGGTCGAAGCCCTGCTCACGCGTAACACGCAGGCGATGCACTCGAGCCTCGCCGAGCATGTGACGCCCTACGGCGATTTCATGCACCTGCAGTCGGCCACCACCGCGACTGCGCAGGGGCTGGCGATGCTCGATCAGGCCGTCACCCGGCAAGCCGCGATGATCGCCTACAACGATGATTTCAAGCTGATGATGTTGTTGACGCTGGGCGCCATTCCGCTCGTGGCCCTGCTGCGCAGCGGATCTTTGCGCAAGGGCGTCGAACCGGTGGTGATCGAATGAACCGGTTCGCGCCCGGCGCGCGTCGCCATCCCCGCGCCCGCGTCGCCGTTGTGCTGGCACTCGCGGCGACGACGCTCGCAGGCTGCGCGGTCGGCCCGGACTTCGTGCGTCCGACGCCGCCGCCTGCCGAGCGCTACA
>JAGXBK010000142.1 GCA_018971195.1 Betaproteobacteria bacterium | reverse complement strand
GGGGTTGGGAACAATGGGGTCAGCGGAAAAATGGCGGAAAAAATGGGGTCAGAGCTGCGGAAAAAATGGGGTCAGAGCTATATTATTGAGTCTTACCTAACCATGTGACATCAGAACAGTTCAGCTTGCTGCCAGCACGAAGCGATAATAACGCTGCGGCGTTGGGCCGATTTCAGCTTACCGCGGGCGGTGTGCCGCAACTCGGCGAAGGTATCGGGGCAGAAGTTAGCCAGCGCGTGGCGCTTGAGCCAGGCCCACAGAAACTCCACCGGATTGAGGTCGGGCGCATAGCCGGGCAGGAAATGAACCTTGATTTGACCGGCGGTCGAGGCGACGTAATCGCGCACCAAGTGGCTGCGATGGGCTTGGAGGCTGTCCCACAGGATGAGCAGCGGGCGGCGGAAGTGGCCGACGAGCGCTTGGAGAAACTCGACCACTTGTTCTTTGGCGATTGCCCCTTCATGCAGCCGGAAGCACATGCCGCTGAAATGCATGCCGGCGATCAGCGACAACTGATGCCAGTTGAAATGAAACTGCACGACCGGGGTGTCACCTCGTACGCCCCAGGTCCGCACCCGGGTGGGACGCTCCGAGACCCCCGATTCGTCGACAAAAACGATCAGCCGTCCCTCGCGTCTGGCGTTTTTTTTAGAGCCGGCCAGGTGCGCTTGCGCCAGTGCTCGATGGCAACCGCGTCGCGTTCCAGGGCGCGCCGATCCGGCTTCTGGTTGGACAACCCCAATTGCCCGAGCAATCGCCAGATGTGGACCTCGCTGTACCGTACGCCGAATTCGCGTTCGATCCAAAGACGAACCCGCTTGAGCGTCCACAGCGGCGTCGCAAAACCGTGCACCGCGGCGCCCTCGAGCAACGCCACGTACAACCGCGACAACTCGGCCGCCCCCAGTCGCGCCGGCCGCCCGCCCTTGCTCATCTCGCGCAACGCGTCGATGCCACCGACTTTGAGCACCTCCCGCCACCGGTACACCGTTTGCCGTGGTGCCCCCACGGCGCGCGCCACTTCCGGTGGTCTCTTCCCGGCCAGAAGCAATCGACCCGCGCGGACTCGTCGTTTGGCCGCGTCGTCCAGTTTCAGCTTCCCTGTCATGCGTACTCCTCGATGTCGTGCCGACATCGATATAACGCATGATAGGCGCAATGGTTGTCACGAGATTACGTAAGACTCAATAGTGTGACCGCTCTAGGTCTCCGCGGTATGTTGAATTTATCGGAAGGCGCGCGTCGCGCGGTCTTCATCGACAAGGAGATGGAAATGACGAACACGATCCGGATGACGTCGCCGCGCGCAGGCGACAATGTGCTCGCTGCGTCGAGGCAGGCATGGCTGGCGATGCTCGGTGCAGCGTCCGTGACGCGCGAATGGGCCGGCAGGGAAGTGGTGCCGGCGTTGCGCAGCCTGGCGGCGGAGGGCGCGAACGTCGAGTCGAAGCTGCTGCGCCGCGTCGGGCGACGCCTGCAGGCGAATGTCAGCCGCGGCAGCGCGATCCTGCGCCACGCCCGGCTTGGCCTCGAAAGTTCGGCACAGAAGGTGGCCGACGCCGCTGCGTCGCTCGCGCGCAGGACGTTGCCGCGGGTCAGAGTCGCCGTGACTGCGGACACGGGGGCGATCAGCGCGCGGGCTCCGCGCGCCAAGGCCTCCGCGAAACCCGCGAAGCGGGCGGCCCGGACCCGCAAGGTGACGAAAGGAACTGTCGCCGGCAAGCGCCGTGCAGCCAGGCACGTGACCGCGAAGTAATTCCGCTACCATTGCGGCGGCGGGACATCCCGGCCGGACCGTCCGGCCGGGAATCGTTTCCGCGCGAACGACATCGGGGCAACGATGACCGCAGGCCGCGGACGCGGTAGCCACACGATCGGACCCGCCGGTCGCGGGCACGGAAGCGACGCAGATGGACCCGCCGGTCGCGGGCGGGCGCGGGTCGGGCTGGCACTCGCGGGCGGCGGCCCGCTCGGCGGCATCTATGAAGTCGGCACGCTGCTCGCGCTCGCCGACTCGCTGCAAGGCATCGACTTCAACGCGCTCGATGTGTATGTCGGCGTCTCGTCGGGGAGCTTCGTCGCCGCCGCGCTGGCGAACGGCATCTCGCCTTCACAGATGTACCGGCTGTTCATCGAGAACGGCCGCGATGCCGCGCTCAAGCCCGAGATCTTCCTGAGGCCCGCATTTCGCGAATTCGGCCGCCGCCTGCTGGGCCTGCCTGGGCTCGGGCTGCGCGCCGGCATCCAGTACCTGCGCGATCCGTTGCATCGGGGTGCGATGGAGTCGCTCGCGACGCTGTCGCGCGCGGTGCCGACCGGCCTATTCGACAACCGCACGATCGACGATTTTCTCGCAGGGCTGTTCGCCGCGCCGGGACGCAGCAACGACTTCCGCGCGCTCCCGCACCGCTTGTTCCTCGTCGCGACCAACCTCGACACCGGCAGCCCGGTCGCCTTCGGCACTGCGGGCCAGGACCACGTGCCGATCTCGACGGCGATCCGGGCCTCGTCCGCGCTGCCGGCGCTGTTCCCGCCGGTGGAGATCGACGGGGCGCATTACGTCGACGGTGCGCTCAACAAGACGCTGCATGCATCGCTCGCGCTGGACGAGGGCATCGACCTCCTGCTGTGCGTCAACCCGCTGGTACCTTTCGACGCGGGATCCGCGCAACGCAGCCGGCGCGTGTCGGTGGAGAAACTGCACCGGGGCGGTCTGCCGCTGGTGCTGTCGCAAACGTTCCGGGCCATCATCCATTCGCGGATGAAGGTCGGGATGGAAAAATACGCGGCCCGCTACCCCGATGCGGACATCCTGCTGTTCGAGCCCGCGCGCGAGGATGTCGACATGTTCTTCGCCAAGATCTTCAGCTACGCGCAGCGCAGGAAACTCTGCGCGCTGGCGTTCGACTCGACCCGCGCCTACCTGCGCGCGCACGCCCCGCGCCTCGCCCCTCTGCTGGGCCGCCACGGAATGCGCCTGCGTGCAGGGCGCATCGCCGACCGGCAGCGCGAGGTGACCGACGCGGTCGTGGACCCGCGTCCGCTGCACGCGGGGACCGGGCGCCGGCACAACCTGCGAAGGATCGGGCGCGATCTGGACCACGCGCTCACCCAGCTCGAGCGCGAGATCGCGACGCTGCGCGGCGACCGACCGACCGCTCGCCCGCTCGGGGTGACGCGCATGCGCAACGCCTAGCGGCGACCACGGCGCGCATTCGCGGCATCATCGACGATGACCCGCAAGCCCCCGCGCCGGACCCGCGAGCGCATCCTCGAAACCAGCCTGGCGCTGTTCAACCGGCACGGCGAACCCCACGTCACGACGGCCGACATCGCCGACGAGATGAACATCAGCCCGGGCAACCTCTATTACCACTTCCGCAACAAGGACGAGATCATCGGCGAGCTGTACGACGCGCTCCATGCCTCCATCGCGTCGCTGCTCGCCATTCCCGCGTCGCGTCCGCCCGGCGTCGAGGACCTGTGGCTGCTGCTGCACCTGCTGTTCGAACGCATGTGGCAATTCCGCTTCGTCTATCGCGATGTCGACGACATCACCTCGCGCAACACGCGGATCGCCGCGCGCTTCGCCGGCCTCACCCGCGGGGTCCAGGCCGTCATCGCCGGGACCTGCCGGGGCATGCGCGACACCGGTGCCCTGCGCGCCTCCGACCGCGAGATCGATGCGCTCGCGACCAATGTCGTCGTGATCGCGACGTACTGGATGTCGTTCCAGCGCATCTCGCGACCCGCCGGCCGGCACCCGGGTAGCGCCGACGAGCAGGCGGCGGGCATGCGCTTCGAGCACGGCGCCTACCAGGTCCTGGCGCTGCTCGCGCCGTTTCTGCGCGACGACGAGCGCGCGCTCGTCGAGCGGCTTTCGGCCGACTATCTGTAGCAGGCCCCGCGAACCTTTGCACGGGAGCACGACATGGCGAAGAAGTGGACCCGGTTCCCTTACCCCGATCCTGCGTACCTGTACGAAGGCGCGGCACTGAAGAAAGCGTGGCCCCGCCTGCACCAGGGCGACCGCGAGCCTTACCCGAAGGACGCGGCGGCGGCCGATGCATGGCGGCATTTCCACGCCGGCGCATTCCGCGACGCCGTCGACGCGGGGCGCGCCGCAGGGGGCGCCGCGATCAACGCCGCGGTCAAGGCGCAATGCATCTACGCCCATTACCTGGAACGCGACGCCAAGCTGCGCCTGGCGCTGTTCGAGGACGCCGCGAAGTGGGCGGACGCCCGGCGCCGCGAGGCACCGAAGGACGCCAATGCCCACTATCTCCATGCGCAGGCGCTGGGGCGCTACGGGCAGGGCATCTCGGTCGCGAAAGCGCTCGCGCAGGGCTTCGGCGGGAAGATCCGCGATGCGCTGACCCGCGCACTGGAGCTCGAACCGAGACACGCCGAGGCGGCGCTGGCCTATGGCGCCTACCAGTCGGAGGTCATCGACAAGGTCGGCGGCATCGTCGCCGGGCTGACCTACGGCGCCAAACGAGATGACGCGCTCGCGTGTTTCGAGCGGGCGATGAAGCTCTTCCCGGAATCACCGATCGTGCGCGTCGAGTACGGCAACGGCCTGATCCGGCTGTTCGGCAAGAGCCGCCTCGCCGATGCGACCCGACTCTACGAGGCGGCGGCCAAGGCAGCACCCTGCGATGCGATGGAGCGCCTCGACGTCGAGTTCGCCAAGACCGAGCTCGAGTAGGCGCCGACGACCTAACCGGCGTTTTCGCAAGCACGCCGAACGTCAGCCGACGCCTGCCGCGGCCGCCGCGACCGCGGGATCGAGCTCGCTGTCGCGCGGCCAGGGGCTCATCAGCGTCGCGAGCACGAGCTGCTCGAACTGGGCCCGGAAGCGCTCGATCACCCGCTCCGGGTCCGGGCACAGGCCGCGGTCCGTGACCACGCCGAACTGCACGTTGTCGCTGTACGAGATGATCGATACACCCATTCCGATGTCGCCCGACTGCGGCACCCAGAACATCAGGTTGTCGATGCGCGCACCGGCCATGTAGAGCGGCTGCTGCGGACCGGGCACGTTGGTCATCACGGCGGTCGCGTTGCGCGAGAGGATCGACAGCAGCGTCTCCTGCAGAAGCTTGGGTCCGCTGCCCATCGCGGCGAGCAGCCCCAGCGCGAGGATCGGCTGGTAGCTGCCTTTGAGCGCATTCATGTTCGCGCGCACTGCGTACAGCCGCTCGACCGGGTTCTCGATGCCGATCGGCAAGTCGAGGAATACCAGCCCGAACTGGTTGCCGAGCCGGTACGCGCTTTCGATCGGACGCAGGTTGACCGGCACCAGCGCGCGCAGCACGACGCCCGCGACCGGGTCGCCGCGGGCCGCGAGGTAGTCGCGCAGCGCACCGGCGACGCAGGACAGTAGGACGTCGTTGACCGAGCTGCCGAGCGCCTTGCCGATCGCCTTCACTTCGGGCAGCGGCAGCGGCTGCGCCCAGGCGACGCGCTTGGCCACGCCCGGCCGGCCCTTGAAGCGCGTCGGCGAGTCCTGCGCCATCAGGGCGAGCTTGGCGACCTCGGCCGTCAGCGCCGTTCCCTTGTCCGCGAGCTCGACCGCTTTGGCGGGGTCGTGCCAGATCCCGACACCGGTGTCGACCAGCAGGCCACCGATCCTGCGCGCGGACTCGAGCACGCCGGACAGCGGGGCCATCACCTGCGACAACGTGTCGTCTGCCCGCGCCCGCCGGTGCTCGCGCGTCTGGCGCGTCTGGAAAGGCATCGCCGGCGGGCCATCCGCGGTCGCGTCGGTCATCGAGAGCATCACGCGCACCAGTGCGATGCCGTCGGCGTAGCAGTGGTGGATGCGCACGACGACGGCGCTCGCCCCGGCGTAGTTGTCGACCAGGTGGAACTGCCACCGCGGCCGGGCCGGGTCGAGGGGCGTCGACGCGAGCCGCGACACCAGGGCCTGCAATTCGCGCTTGCCCGCGCGACCGGGCAGCGCGGTGTGCGCGACGTGGTAGTCGAGATCGAAGCCGGGATCGGCCTCCCAGAACGACATCGCCGGCGTCTCGACCGGGCGCTGACGGAAGCGCCTGAAGACCAGGAAGCGCTCGGCGATCACCTCGCGCAGGCGCACGAGCCCGATCTTCTCGCCGAAGATCAGCACGCCGCAGATCATCATCAGATTGCCCGGACGATCCATCCGCAGCCACGCGGTGTCGACCGCGGAGATCCGTTGGCGCTTCATCGCTGGTCGCGGCGGCAGGAGGGGAGGTCTGCGCTCGGGCGTGCGTTGCGCGCGCCTTGTCTGGCGCGCTAAAGTAGCATGAAAGCAAGCGAGGTCAAACGACGTCGGAGGGGAGCGCGCATGGCCGCAGCACCGAACAAAGATGATCTCAGGGCCCGATTCGAAGCTGCCGCCGCGGCAGCGAAAAGCACCAGGAAGCGTCCCGACAACCCGACGCTGCTGAAGCTCTACTCGTACTACAAGCAGGCCACCGACGGCGACGTGAAGGGCGATCGCCCCGGCGGTTTCGATTTCGTCGG
>JAGXBK010000141.1 GCA_018971195.1 Betaproteobacteria bacterium | reverse complement strand
TCCTCCTTGACGAATCGCGAATTCTGAATGAAACGCAGTGTCCCCGGCTCCCGGGGACGCGGAGCCGACGAGTGGGTCCGGGTGCGCTATCCCGAAAGCCCGAAGAACTGCTGGATCCTGCGGACCAGGTCCCGGGTACGCCCTGCGCCGTGCCGCGCACGCGCTTCGGCGTCGAGCGCCTGGAGGGTCGCGTCGTTGGCGGCCTGGCGCTCCGCGAGGACCCTGGCGAGCATTTCGGCGAGCGCGGGCCGGGCGCGGATGATGCCGTCGAAGCCGCGCTTGTCGAGGCGGTAGCACAGCGCCTCGCCGACTGCGACGACCGTCGCGAATCGCGGCTGCCCCAGCAGCAGTCCCATCTCCCCGAAGTACGCAGGCGCATCGAGGGTCGCGAACCTGTGGTGTCCACCCGTGGCATCGGCGCCGACGACGTCGACGCGTCCCCGCGCAAGCAGATAGAGCGAGTCCGCAGGCTCGCCCTGGCGGCAGACGGTGTCGCCACCCGCATAGAGCGACGTCGTGAACTCCTGCGCCAACGACGCTCGCTCGTCGGCGGTCAGCGACGCGAAGAGATCCATCGTCGCGAGCGCCGCCACGCGATGCTCGATCTCCCTCGCCGCCGCTTCGCCGCGGGGATCGCTGCGCATCTCGACGACCCGGTGCGGGAACGGCATGTCGAAATCGGCGCGCCTGAGCGCCGCGTAGACGTGGGCCCGGATCTGCGAGTCACCCTTGTAGTAGGACCCGACGTCGGTCAGGTCGTAGCGGACCTCGTACTCGATGCCACTGTCCTTGAAATCCGAGCACACGACCCGCGGTGGAGGATCCCTGGAGACGAATTCCATGTCCGCCTGCGCGAGCGCCTTCGCGACGACGTCGATGACGCTGGCCGGCGAATGCGAGAACCCGACCTGAAACCGCACCACCCGAACCCAGCCGGTGCGCTCTTCACCGTGCCGCGCGACGACCGTCACCTTGTTGTTCATCAGCATCGCGTTCGGAATGACGATCGTCTCGTGCTGGGGTGTCGCGATCGCCATGTGGCGCCAGCGGATGCTGACGACCTGCCCCGTCAGGTCGTCGATGCGCACCCAGTCGCCGACGCGGCAGGTCTTCTCGAGCTGCAGTGCGATTCCGCCCCACAGGTTGCCGAGCGTCGCCTGTGCCGAGAACGCCAGCGCGCCGGTCAGGACCGCCGACGTGGTGATGAGGCCCGCGAGGTTGACGCCAACGGCGTTGAGCCGAAAGATCACGTAGCTGATCAGCGACAGCGCGATCACGAACTCGTCGAGAATGCGCGGGATGCCGCGACGGGCCAGCAGCGTCTGGAAGACGAAGCGGACCACGATCTGGATCGTCCCGAAGGCGACCAGCGCGAGCGAGGCTTCGCGCAGGAGCGTCGGCAGGAGCTCGGACTTGACGCGGTCCCCGTAATGGCCGAGCAGCCACAGACCCGCAACTCCGACCGCAACGACGACGAGCATCGGCAGCATGCCGCGGCGCCGAGGGGTCCCGAAGAACATCGAGATCAGCACCAGGACGAGGGCGGCGGCTGCGAACATCAGCGAGTCATTGATCAGCCGGTCGAGCTGCATGGGACGCACCCGCGAAAATCGAACGCCGCGATTATAGGGCCTTGCATCGACGCCTCGCGTAGAATCTCCCGCAGATTTTTCGGGGGAGCTCGATGGCCACACGCCCGGGAGGCGAGATCCTGGTTTCCAGCCTGCTGGCGCAGGGGGCGACGCACGCGTTCGGCGTTCCGGGCGAGAGCTACCTCGCGGTGCTCGATGCGCTCCACGATGCCGCGGGCCGCCTGCGGTTCGTGGTCTGCCGCCAGGAGGGCGGCGCGTCGTACATGGCCGAAGCCTACGGCAAGCTGACCGGGCGACCCGGGATCGCGTTCGTCACGCGCGGACCGGGTGCGTCCAACGCCGCGATCGGCATCCATACGGCAGCGCAGGACTCCAGCCCGATGATCGTGTTCGTCGGTCAGGTCGGCGGCGACATGGTCGATCGCGAGGCATTCCAGGAGATCGATTACCGGCGGATGTACGGAAGCGTCGCCAAATGGGCCGCCCAGATCGATCGTGCCGCGCGCATCCCGGAGTACATCGCCCATGCCTACCGGATTGCCATGTCGGGCCGCCCCGGGCCCGTGGTGCTGGCGCTGCCCGAGGACATGCTGACCTCGCGCGCCGATGCGGCGGACCCGCCCTACGTCGAGGCGACCCCTGCCGCGCCGCCGGTCGACGCCGTCGATGCCGCGCAGGCGCTGCTTCGGGCTGCCCTGCGGCCGCTGGTCCTGGTCGGCGGCAGCCGGTGGAATGCAGCCGCGTGCGATGCGCTCGCCCGGTTTGCCGCGGAGGCGTCGCTGCCGGTGGCCTGCGCCTTCCGGCACCAGGACCTCATCGACAATCGCCACCCCAATTACGCAGGGGATGTCGGCATCGGAATCAACCCGAAGCTCGCGGCCCGCGTGCGCGAAGCCGACGTGCTCCTCGTCATCGGCGAGCGCCTGGGCGAGACGACGACTTCCGGCTACACGCTGATCGATGTCCCCGCGCCGCGACAAGCGCTGATTCACGTCCACCCGGGCGCCGACGAGCTCGGCCGCGTCTACCAGCCGCGACTTGCCATCGCCGCGACACCCGGGGCGTTTCTCGCGGCGATCGACGGACGTGCCGCACGCAGGCCCGCGATCGCGCCCGAAGCGTCGGCCGAAACGGCGCACGCCGAGTACGAAGCCTGGCGGGCTCCGCGCCCGGTCCCGGGCGCGGTCGACCTGTGGCAGATCGTGTGCTGGCTCGACGCGCGACTGCCGGACGACGCGATCGTCACCAACGGCGCCGGCAATTTCGCGACGTGGATGCATCGCATCTATCGCTACCGCGGCTTCCGCACGCAACTCGCACCTTACTCGGGCTCGATGGGCTACGGGGTGCCGGCGGCGATTGCGGCCAAGCTCGTGCATCCGCAGCGTGTGGTCGTCTCGTGGAATGGCGACGGCTGCTTCCTGATGAATGGACAGGAGCTCGCCACCGCGATCCAGCACGATCTCGCCATCGTCTTCGTTGTCGTCGACAATGGCATGTACGGAACGATCCGCATGCACCAGGAGCGCAGTTATCCGTCGCGGGTGTCGGGCACCGCGCTGACGAATCCCGACTTCGCCGTGCTGGCGCGCGCCTACGGCGCGCACGGCGAAACGGTGAGCGCGACCGCGGAATTCGCGCCGGCCTTCGAGCGCGCGCTGGCCTGTGGACGTGCGGCGCTCGTGCACGTCAGGATCGATCCGCAAGCGCTGACCATGGGTGCGACCCTCGACGAGCTGCGCGCGCAAGGGCTTGCCATGCAGCGTCGCCGGGCGGACTGACAGGGGCGGCATCGACCGGCGCGCTGCGCCAGGATCCGGATCGAGGGGCGGCTCGCTTGCATCGTCGGCCGTCGCGTTTCGGCAACGTCGCCGGCCAGTCCCGAGCAACCGTCCGCCAGACGGATTTGCCCGGGCGCGCAAGCCTCCTGCATAGTCATCCGGTACCCGGCCGCGAAGCCCGCAGACCGCGAGCAGCCGGGGGATCGATCCGTCACTCCAGGGAGAAGAACATGCGTAGCACCGTGATTGCAACTCTCGCCGTTACCTGCCTTGCCGCGGCGATCGCGACCACCGCGCTTGCGGGCTCGGTCCGGCCGCCCGCCACCGGGGAGGACCTGGTGCCCACCGGCAAGGGCTGGGGCGAGCGCCCCGCGCCGGGCACCGACAATGGCAGTGCCACGGGACAAGCGAAGGCCGCCCGGCCCCAGAAGTCCGGCAACGGCATCAGCTACCACGGCGGGCCGTTGATCCTCGGCACCACCAACGCCTATTACATCTGGTATGGCAACTGGAGCGGTAATTCCGCGACGACGATTCTTGCGGACTTCGCGGGAAGCATCGGGGGCTCGCCGTATTTCAACATCAACACGACCTACTACAACGGCAGCAGCATCAAAGTGAGCAATTCGGTGCATTTCGGCGGCACGACGACCGACAGCTATTCCCAAGGCACCACACTTTCCGACACGGCGGTGCAGAACGTCGTCGCCGCTGCGATCAACCAGCGCCGTCTGCCCAGCGACACGAACGCCGTCTACTTCGTGTTGACCTCCGCCGACGTCAACGAAACCTCCGGCTTCTGCACCCAGTACTGCGGATGGCACACGCATGGGACCATCGCCGGGACCGACATCAAGTACTCGTTCGTCGGCAACCCTGACCGCTGCCCCAGCGCCTGCGAAGCGCAGACGACCAGCCCGAACGGCAACGCGGGCGCCGACGGCATGGCGAGCATCATCGCCCACGAGCTCGAGGAAGCGGTGACCGATCCGGACCTCAACGCCTGGTACGACACCCGCGGGTACGAGAACGCCGACAAGTGCGCGTGGACCTTCGGGACGACGTCGACTGCGGCGAACGGCTCCAAGTACAACGTGACACTCGGCAGCGCGAAATATCTGATCCAGCAGAACTGGGTCAACGCATCGGGTGGGTACTGCGCGATGAGCTACTGATGATGAAGCTCGCCGCACCCACCGCATGCGCGCCCGCGCTCGCAGCGGCGGCGTCGCTGGCCATGGTGCTCGCAGGTTGCCTTGGATCGCCAGCCGCTGCCCAGCCGGTACAGGCATCCGTACGCATCCCCACGGTCACGAGGCTGGTCAAGGTGTTCTACGACCTCGAATCCAGACTCGTTTCGAATTTCGTGGCGCGCGATGCAGGGGCGATCGACCCGGTGCTCGAACCCGATTTCGAGATGCGTGCGGGCTCGATGCCCGGGACGCCGGTGCCGCGCGCCGACTGGATGCGGCAAGAGCAGGCGAATCCGGCGCAGGCGACAATCGACCAGATGGCAGTCCACGATTTCGGCAGCGTCGCGATCGTGAGCTTCCGCCTCGCTCCCGCCGCAACGCCTGCGGCGGGGACGAATCAGGACCTGTTCATTGTCGACTGCTGGAAGCGCGACGGCGACGGCTGGAAGCTCGCGACGCGCTACCTCAGCAACGCCGCCGCGCCCGCGTCGGCGGTTCCCGCATCGGCGGGGACGATCGAAAAGCGCTACTGAGTCGACGGCCGCCGGAGTGGCACCGCCCTCAGGCCACCGCGACCAGCCGTTGCAGCATGCCGGGGTCATCCAGCAGCCGCTCGCTCGGACCCCGATGGACGATGCGCCCGCGGTCGAGCACCAGCGCGTTGCGGGTCAGCGACAGGGCGAGCTTGGCATGCTGCTCCACGACGATGACCGCCATGCCGCCGCCCGACAGCAGGTTCCTGATCACACGCATCAGCTCCTGGACGATGATCGGCGCGAGGCCTTCCATCGGCTCGTCGAGCAGCAGCAGGCTCGGATTGACGACCAATGCGCGCGCGATCGCCAGCATCTGCTGCTCGCCCCCGGACAGCTGGTTGCCGCGATTGCCGCGGCGCTCCTCGAGGCGCGGAAAGATCGCGTAGAGCTTGGGGATCGTCCACGGTCCGGGGCGGGCGACTGCGGTCAGGTGCTCCTCGATCGTCAACGACGGCCACATGCACCGCTCCTGCGGCACCCACCCCAGCCCCGCCGCGGCGCGTCGATGGGCCGGAAGCGCGGCGAGGTCGCCACCGCGCAAGCGCAGCATGCCGCGGTGCACGCGCGTCAACCCCATCAGCGTCGTCAGCAATGTCGTCTTTCCGACGCCATTGCGTCCCAGGAGCGCAAGGCTGTCGCCCTCCTCGAGCGAGAATCCGACATCCTCGAGGACCACCGATGCGCCGTAGCCGGCCGTCACGCCGTCGAGCGCGATCAGCTCAGACATGCTGCGCCTCGCCGAGATAGACCTCCTTTACGCGCAGATCGGCGGCGATTTCCGCGGGCGGCCCCTCGGTCAGCACCTTCCCGCCGACGAGGACGGTAATGCGCTCGGCGAAGCGGAACACCAGGTCCATGTCGTGCTCGATGAACACGATCGTCACCTCGCGCGGCAGTCCGGCGATGACGCTGAACAGCTCCGCGCTTTCTCCCGACGGAATGCCCGCCGCGGGCTCGTCGAGCAGCAGGATGCGCGGACGGGTCGCCAGTGCCAGCGCGATCTCGAGCAGCCGCTGCTTGCCGTAGGCGAGATCGTGCGTCAGCGCGTTGCGCTCCGCGGTGAGCCGCAGCGTCTCGAGCAGCGCACAGCCTTCATCGGCGGCCTCTCTCTGCTGCGCAACGGTCTGGCTCCACACGGCGGCGCGGCCCTGGCGCTCGCAGATCGCGAGCACGACCGATTCGAGCACCGTCAGCCCGGGGAAAAGCGTGTTGATCTGGAACGTGCGCGTCATTCCGCGCTTGACGCGCTCGTGCTGGGGCAATGCGGTGATGTTCTCGTCCCGCAGGAACACTTCGCCCGCGGTGGGCGGGAACACGCCCGTCAGCAGGTTGATGAACGTCGTCTTGCCCGCGCCGTTGGGGCCGATCAGCGCGTGGCGCGCCCCGGGTAGGAATGCGAGCGAGACGTCGGAGTTCGCGTTGAAC
>JAGXBK010000140.1 GCA_018971195.1 Betaproteobacteria bacterium | reverse complement strand
TGAATTACGGCTCTGACCCCATTTACCCGAATTACGGCTCTGACCCCATTTACCCGGACCCCATTTACCCGAATTACAGCTCTGACCCCATTTACCGACCGCATTTACCCGAGACGGCCGTGGCAGTGCTTGTATTTCTTTCCGGATCCGCACGGACAGGGATCGTTGCGTCCCACCTTCGTCCCCGCGCGCACGAACGGCGGTGCGACTGCCACCGCGGTGTCGGCGCCGCCGCCTTCACCGTTGGTGCCCAGTGCCTGGTCGTAATCGGCGTGCTGGTACTGGACGTTGCTGACCGAAGCCTCGGGCTCGACCGCCTGCACGTCCTCCTGCGAGCGCACCTGGACGGTCAGTACGATCTTGACGACGTCCTGCTTGATCCGGTCGAGCATGTCGGAGAAAAGCTCGAACGCCTCGCGCTTGTACTCCTGCTTGGGGTTCTTCTGCGCATAGCCGCGCAGATGGATGCCCTGCCGCAGGTGATCGAGCGATGCAAGGTGCTCGCGCCAGTGCTGGTCGAGCGTCTGCAGCATCAGGCTGCGTTCGAACTGGCGCAGGAGCTCGACGCCGACCTGGGCTTCCTTGCTGCGCCATGACTCGGTCGCGATGTTCTGGACGCGCTCGCGGATTGCCGCGTCGTCCAGCTCGGGCTCCGCCTTCAGCCAGTCGCCGACCGGCGCCTTCAGCTGGTACTCGGACGCCAGCGTGGCCTCGAGACCGGGGATGTCCCACTGCTCCTCGACCGACTCGGCCGGGACGTGGCGCCTGACGACGGCGTCCATCTCGCCGTGGATCATGTTGCCGATGGTCTCGGCGACGTCGTCGCCTTCGAGCAGCTCGTTGCGCTGCTGGTAGATGACCTTGCGCTGATCGTTCGCGACGTCGTCGTATTCGAGCAGCTGCTTGCGGATGTCGAAGTTCCTCGACTCGACGCGGTTCTGCGCCTTGGCGATCGATCGGTTGACGATCGGATGCTCGATCGGCTCTCCCTCGGGCATCTTGAGCCGCGTCATGATCCCCGAAAGCCGTTCGCCACCAAAGATACGCAGCAGCGGATCCTCGAGCGAAAGGTAGAAGCGCGACGAGCCCGCATCGCCCTGGCGTCCCGCACGTCCGCGCAACTGGTTGTCGATGCGTCTCGATTCGTGGCGCTCGGTACCGATGATATGCAGTCCGCCGGCCTTGATCACTTCGTCGTGGCGCGCCTGCCACTCGGCACGCAGCACATCGATCTGCCGCTGCTTCTCCCCGGCCTCGAGCGCGGGATCCTCGCGCAGCTTCAGGATCTGCGGCTCGATGCTGCCGCCCAGCACGATGTCGGTGCCGCGGCCCGCCATGTTGGTCGCGATGGTGATGACGCCCGGCCGCCCCGCCTGCGCCACGATCTCGGCCTCGCGCTCATGCTGCTTGGCGTTGAGCACCTGGTGAGGCAGGCGCTCCTTGTCGAGATGCATCGACAGCATCTCGGAGTTCTCGATCGACGTCGTGCCGACCAGCACCGGCTGCCCGCGCTGATGGCAATCCCGGATGTCGGCGATGATCGCCGAGACTTTCTCGGCCAGCGTCCGGTAGACGAGATCGTTCTCGTCCTTGCGCACCATCGGCTGGTGCGTCGGGATCACGACCGTTTCCAGGTGGTAGATCTGCTGGAACTCGAAGGCCTCGGTGTCGGCCGTTCCCGTCATCCCCGCGAGCTTGCCGTACATCCGGAAATAGTTCTGGAACGTGATCGACGCCAGCGTCTGGTTCTCGCGCTGGATCGCCACGCCTTCCTTGGCCTCCACTGCCTGGTGCAGGCCCTCGGACCAGCGCCGGCCGGGCATCAGGCGACCCGTGAACTCGTCGACGATGACCACTTCGCCGTTCTGCACGACATAGTGCTGGTCGCGCAGGTACAGCGCATGCGCGCGCAGCGCCGCGTACAGATGGTGCACCAGCGAGATGTTGTGCGCATCGTAGAGGCTCGAGCCCGCGGCGATCAGGCCCGCCGAGCCGAGGATCGCCTCGGCGTGCTCGTGACCCTCCTCCGACAGCAGCACGGTCCGCGCCTTCTCGTCGACCCAGTAGTCGCCCGGCCCTTTCTCGTCGGCCTGGCGAGTGAGCGCCGGCGCGAGCTCGTTCAGGCGGTAATACATGTCGATGTTGTCGTCGGCCTGGCCCGAGATGATCAGCGGCGTGCGTGCCTCGTCGATCAGGATCGAGTCGACCTCGTCGACGATCGCGTACGCCAGCGGGCGCTGCACGCGTTCGCCGGTCGTGAACACCATGTTGTCGCGCAGATAGTCGAAGCCGAACTCGTTGTTCGTGCCGTAGGTGATGTCCGCCGCGTAGGCAATCTGCTTGTCGGCGTGCGCCATCTGCGACAGGTTGACGCCGACGGTGAGGCCCAGGAAACGGTAGATCCGCCCCATCCAGTCCGCGTCGCGCTGCGCCAGGTAATCGTTGACGGTGACGACGTGCACGCCCTTGCCTGCCAGCGCGTTCAGGTAGGCGGGGAGGGTTGCGACCAGCGTCTTGCCTTCGCCGGTGCGCATTTCGGCGATCTTGCCGTTGTGCAGCGCAATGCCGCCGATGAGCTGGACGTCGAAATGCCGCATCCCCAGCGTCCGCTTGCCCGCTTCGCGAACGGTGGCGAAGGCATCGGGCAGGACTGCGTCGAGCGTCTCGCCGTCGGCGATCCGTTTCTTCAGCGCCTGTGTCTTCTGCCGGAGCTCATCGTCGGACAGCGCCGAAATGGTGGGTTCGAGCGCGTTGATGTCGCGCACCGCCTGGGCATACTGCTTCAGCAGACGTTCATTCCGGCTGCCGAATATGCGGGTGAGGATATTGGAAATCATCGCGTCAGGAGAGGAACTGCTCCAAGCTTTGCGCCGGATGCATAAAAAGCAAGGGGTGAGGACCGCCTCACCCCTCGATCGTCGATTCCCGGGCCTCGCTCGTCAGCCCGTCGTCCGCAGGAACCGTGCCGGATTCTGTGGCACACCATTGAGGCGCACTTCGAAATGCAGAAGCGGACCCGTCGACCGCCCGGTGGAGCCGGCCGCCGCGACGCGCTGTCCGCGTAGGACCCGGTCGCCATCCCGCACGTTCAACTGCGATGCATGCGCGTATCGCGTCACCAAGCCGTTGCCGTGGTCGGTCTCGACCATCTTACCATAGCGGGTCTGCGCTCCCGCGATCTCGCCCGTGCCGCGGGCGGCGGCGGCGACGGGTGTCCGGTTTCGTCCCTCCAGTGACGCGAGTCGAGCGTGATCGTGCGCGCACGCGCCTTGGCACTGCTGACCAGGATGATGTTCAATGCGCGATTCCTCCCTGCTCCCGGACTCCAGGATGCCGAAGCCCACTGCGCTGCGCCGGATCGACCGCGTGCTCGAATCGGACGCGCAACTCAGAACCTGGACGGAACGCCATCGGCGCGAGGCGGCCCTGACGCAACTTCTGACAAAGCATCTGCCGCGTCCGATCGCGGATCGCGTTCGGGTCACGGACACCCGCGAAGGCGTGCTGGAACTCGCAGCGACCGCAGGGGCGATTGCGGCAGTCTTGCGTCAGCGTGCGCCGGACCTGCGGGCGGCGCTGTCGCGGAACGGCTGGGACTTTACTGAAGTCCGGGTGCGGGTGCAAGTTGCCGGACGGTCGAGTCCTGCGCAGAAAATCGATAAACGTCAATGGGATAGCGCGAGCGCTGCGCCCCTGTTCGACCTCGCGGAGCAGCTTCCCGAAGGTCCGCTCAGGTCCGCACTGGCCCGGTGGTCCCGCCGTGCCCGCGGGCGCTGACGAGGACCACGCCGGGTCGTCAGGCGGCGCCGACGGCCCAGTCCTGGAACGCCGAGGGGACCTCCTCGTCGGCGTCGAAGGTCGCGATCTCGTGGGCATCGGGCCGCGCGAGCAGTGCACGCGCCAGCGCATTGTTGAGCGCATGCCCGGGCTTGAACGCCGTGTACTGGCCGATCAGCGGGTGCCCAAGCAGGTAGAGATCGCCGATCGCGTCGAGCACCTTGTGCTTGACGAACTCGTTGTCGTAGCGCAGCCCCTCGGTGTTCAGGATCCGCGTCTCGTCCAGCACGATCGCGTTCTGCAGGCTGCCGCCCAGCGCGAGGCCGGCCGCACGCATCGCCTCGACGTCCTGCATGAACGCGAAGGTCCGCGCGCGCGCCACTTCCTTGACGTACGAATGCTCGGCGAAATCGACGACGACGTGACGGCTCTCGCTGCCGAACACCGGGTGCGGGAAATCGATCGTGAAATCGAGCTTGAACCCGGGGAACGGATCGAAGCGTGCCCACTTGTCGCCGTCGCGCATCTCGACCGGCGCGCGCACGCGCAGATAGCGCTTGGGCACCGGCTGCTCGGCGATCCCCGCCGACTGCAGCAGGAACACGAAAGGTCCGGCGCTGCCGTCCATGATCGGCAATTCGGGTCCGGAGACATCGACATTCAGATTGTCGATGCCGAGGCCGGCGAGCGCCGACATCAGGTGCTCGACCGTCGAGATCGTGACCCCGTCCCTCGCCAGCGTCGACGACAGGCGCGTGTCACCGACGTTGGCCGCCTGCGCAGGGATGCTGACTGGCTGCGGAAGGTCGACTCGATGGAAGACGATGCCGGTGTCGGGCTGCGCCGGACGCAGCGTCAGCTCGACGCGCGCCCCCGTGTGCAGACCGACGCCCGTCGTGCGTATCGTCGTCTTGAGGGTTCGCTGCCTGAGCATCGAATGATCGGTGGAATGGCGCGTGGCCGGGTGTTCGCGCGCGCGGCCCGAAATGCGCATCATTTTAGCACTCCGCGGGGTCATCCAGCCGCGATTCGCCCCTCCGCCCCGGCCGTTGCCTCCAGGTGCTAAGCGCAGCCGCGACTGCCCGCCACCGCCCGCTGCCGCGAGCGGGGGGCGGGTGGTCGAAGTGCAGCCATCGCCGGGCGAGGGCGCGACCGGGCATCTTCAGTCCGCCTGCTTGCGCAGGAAAGCCGGTATCTCGGACGCGTCGAAAGCCGGCACCGCGATGCTCGCCGTCTGGCGGCCGCGGCGCACGACGGCGGGCTGGTCGAGCTTGTCGTAGTCGATCGCATCGCTACCGGCGCGCATGCCGACATTGTCGGTGCCGGTGCGCTCGACGACGGTCTCCAGCACCTCGAGCTTCGGCGGCCGCCGCGTGGCGACCGCGGCACCGCCCAGCCCGGTGGCGATCATCGTGACCCGCAGACGGTCCTCCATCGCATCGTCGATCACCGTGCCGACGATGACCATCGCGTCCTCGGCGGTGAATTCCTTGATGGTGTTCATCACCTCGTGGTACTCCTTCATCTTGAGGCCCGCCGATGCGGTGATGTTGACCAGCACGCCGCGCGCCCCTGCGAGGTTCACGTCCTCGAGCAGCGGGCTCTTCACCGCCTGCTGCGCGGCCAGGCGCGCGCGATCGACACCGGCGGAGGTCGCCGAGCCCATCATCGCCATCCCGACCTCGCCCATCACCGTGCGAACGTCGGCGAAATCGACGTTGACCAGACCCGGGTTGTTGATCACCTCGGCGATGCCCGACACTGCGCCGTGGAGCACGTCGTTGGCAGCGGCGTAGGCGTCGAGCACCGACACGTCCTCGCCGAGCACATCCATCAGCTTGTCGTTCGGGATGACGATCAGGGAATCGACGCGCTTGGTCAGCTCCTCGATGCCGGTGCTGGCGACGCGCTGCCGCTTGCCCTCGAACTTGAATGGGCGGGTGACGACGGCGACGGTCAGGATGCCGAGGCTCTTCGCGATTTCGGCGATGACGGGCGCCGCCCCGGTCCCGGTTCCGCCCCCCATCCCGGCAGTGATGAACAGCATGTCGGCGCCCTCGATGGTGCTCGCGATGCGGTCGCGATCCTCCATCGCCGCATCGCGTCCGATCTCGGGCTTCGCGCCCGCGCCCAGGCCGCGCGTCAATGTCGAGCCGAGCTGCAGCTGCGTCGGCGCGGTCGAGCGCCGCAGCGCCTGCGCGTCGGTGTTCGCGCAGACGAAATCGACGCCCGACAAGCCGCGCGTGATCATGTGCTCGACCGCATTGCCGCCACAGCCCCCGATGCCGATGACCTTGATGACCGCACCGTCTTCCTGCGGTTGATCGATGATTTCAAACATGCTGATTCTCCTGTCCAGGTTGCCTGCTGATGATTCAGTCCCGATGGGCCTATCCCCACTCCTCGATCCTCTATCCCCAATCCTCTATCCCCGATCCTCGCTCCTCTACCTCGCCGTTCAGAAATTCGCCCTGAACCACTGCCGCATCCGTTTCGCGACGCCACCGATGCCGGCGACCTGCGCGCGCGCCGCCTCACCGCGCAGGTACTGCTCGCGCCCTTCGAGCAGGAGGCCGACCGACGTCGCGTAGCGCGCGCTGCGGATGACGTCGGCAAGCGGCCCCGTGTACGCGGGAACGCCGACACGCACCGGCAGGTGGAAGACTTCCTCGCCGAGCTCGGTCATGCCGGCGAGGAGCGCGGAGCCTCCGGTCAGCACGATTCCGGAGGAGAGAAGCTCCTCGAAGCCCGAGCGCCGCAATTCCGCCTGCACGAGCGAGTAGAGCTCCTCGATGCGCGG
>JAGXBK010000139.1 GCA_018971195.1 Betaproteobacteria bacterium | reverse complement strand
TCGCCTTGACGACTTTTGCCCACTTCACCGTTTCGCTGGCGATGAATCGGGCGAAGTCGGCGGGGGTGCCGCCGGCGGCGATGGCGCCCTGCGACGCGAGTTTCTCCTTCGCGTCGGGCGATGCCAGCCAGGCGCCGATGGCGGCATTGAGCTTGTCGACGATCGCGGGCGGCGTACTCGCGGGGGCGAAGACCCCGAACCACGACGACGCTTCATATCCGGGGAGACCGGATTCGGCGATCGTCGGAACGTCGGGTAGCGCCGATGAGCGCGTGGTGCTGGTCACGGCGATCGCTCGCAGCTTGCCGCCTTTGATCAGCCCCAGCGACGATGGCAGGTTGTCGAACATCAGCTGTACCTGCCCGCCGACCAGGTCGGCCAGCGCCGGTGCGCTTCCCTTGTACGGGACGTGGGTCATCTTTACGCCGGTCATCGCCTTGAACAGCTCGCCCGACAGGTGGATCGACGTCCCGTTGCCCGATGACGCGAAGTTGAGCTTGCCGGGGTTGGCCTTTGCGTAGGCGATCAGCTCCTGCACCGTGTGCACGGGCAGCGACGGGTTGACCTCGAGCACGTTGGGAACGCTCGCGACCAGGATGACCGGCGCGAAATCCTTCTGCGCGTCGTAGGGCATCCTCGCATACAGGCTCGGGTTGATCGCGTGCGTGCCGACTGTTCCCATCAGCAGCGTGTAGCCATCGGGCGCCGCCTTGGCGACGAGGTCCGAGCCGATGTTGCCACCCGCGCCTGGACGGTTGTCGACGATCACCTGCTGACCCCAGGTTTCGCTGAGCTTCTGCGCGACCGCCCGTGCGAGGATGTCGGTCGTCCCTCCCGGTGGAAATGGCACGACCATCCGGATGGGCTTCGACGGATAGGCTGCTTGCGCGAAAGCGGGCGACACGGGGAACAGCGACGCCGCGGCGATGGCGACGAGTCCTGACGCGAACCGGATCGAGCGATGCATGGCGTCCTCCCCCAATGTCGATCTTGCGTTTACGTCCGTGCTTCTGCCCACGTGCGCCCGTCAATCGACGCGGGCGCCGGATGCCTTCACCACACGCGCATATTTCGCGATCTCGCTGGCGATGAACTGCGCGAACTCGGCGGGCGTGTCGGGCGCGGGCTGCGCACCCTGCGCGAGCAGGCGGGCACGCATGTCGGGCTCCGATAGGATCTCCCTTACGCGCAGGTTCCACTTCTCGATGATGAACTCCGGCGTTCCGGCCGGCGCCAGCAGGCCGAACCAGGTCGAGATGTCGAAGCCCGGCACGCCGGCCTCGGCCATCGTCGGGAGGTCGGGTGCCAGGCTGGAGCGCTGCGCAGTGGTGACGGCGAGCGCGCGCAGTTTGCCTGCCTTCACCTGTGCCATGGAGCTTGCGAGGTTATCGAACATCAGCTGGGTTTCGCCGGCCAGCAGCGCCTGCATCGCCGGCGCTGCCCCCTTGTACGGGACGTGGACCATGTCGACGCCGGTATCGACCTTGAACAGCTCCCCGGCGAGATGACCGGCGCTGCCGATGCTGCCCGAGCCGAACGACAGCTTGCCCGGATGCGCCTTCGCGTAGGCGATCAACTCCTTGACCGAGTGGACGGGCAGCGATGGGTTCACGACCAGAACGTTGGGCGTGATCGCGACCAGGGAGATCGGCGCGAAATCCTTCTGCGCGTCGTAGGGCATTTTCGCGTACAGGCTCGGGTTGACGGCGTGCGTCGACAGCGCGCCCATGACCACCGTATACCCGTCGGGCGGTGACTTGGCGACGAAATCGGCGCCGATGTTGCCGCCCGCACCGGCCTTGTTCTCGACGATGACGCTCTGCCCCCAGGCCAGGGTCAGCTTCTGCGCGATCGCCCGCCCGATGGTGTCGAGTGGGCCGCCGGGCGGAAACGGTACGACGAGCTTGACTGTCCGCAGCGGCCAGGCCTGCGCCGCGGCCAGCGTCGGGGCTGCGAGCAGTCCCAGCGCGAGGGCGGCCGCCAAGACAAGCGCCGCCGGGTGCGCCCGCGAGGACGACGGGTGGAATCTCATCCTGGATCCTCCGGTCATGGCCAGGTGGCGAGTGTAGCAGCGCAGGCGCTTCGGGCCGTCACCCCTCGCTCCCGATCGCACGGGGTGCGGTGCGCAAGCGAGGGGGGTGAAGCATCGGGTGCGTGCCGGGAGCGGCCGGGGAAGGCCCGGCAGACCCGCTTTTGCAATAGAATCGCAACGCTGGCGGGGTACGCTGCCCGCAGGAAAATCAACGAGGAGGAGAGATGGCCAACCGCATCAGGCGTTTCATTTGCATCGCTTCGGCGCTTGCGCTGGCAGGCATGGCGACGGCCGCGCAGGCCGTCACCGAAATCCAGTGGTGGCATTCGATGACCGGCGCGCTCAGTGACAAGGTCAACGAGATCGCCAACAAATTCAACGCGTCGCAGTCGGAATACAAGGTCGTGCCCGTCTACAAGGGCCAGTACGACGAGTCGATGACGGCGGCGATCGCTGCATATCGTGGCGGCAACCCGCCGCAGATCCTCCAGGTCTTCGAAGTGGGAACGGCGACGATGATGGCGGCCAAGGGTGCGATCAAGCCCGTCTATCAACTGATGGCGGAGGAGCACCAGCCGTTCGATCCCAAGGCCTTCCTGGGTGCTGTTTCGTCGTACTTCTCCGACACGTCGGGCCACCTGCTGTCGATGCCGTTCAACAGCTCGACGCAGGTGCTCTACATCAACGACGATGCGTTCAAGAAGGCCGGGCTCGATCCCGCCAATCCTCCGAAGACCTGGCCCGACCTCGAGAAGGACGCCGAGAAGCTGAAGGCGTCGGGCGCGGCCTGTGCCTTTACGACCGGCTGGCAGTCATGGGTCCAGCTCGAGAGCTTCAGCGCCTGGCACAACGTTCCGTTCGCCTCGCTTCAGAACGGCTTCGGCGGTCTGGGCACGCGGCTCGAGTTCAACGGGCCGGTGCAGGTGCGGCACATCAAGAACCTCGGCGACTGGGCGAAGAAAGGCCTGTTCACCTACAAGGGACGCAAGGACGAACCCCTGGCCGCCTTCACCAGCGGCGAATGCGCGATGATCACGACCTCGTCGGGCTCCTACGCCAACATCAAGGCCAACGCCAAGTTCGCGTGGCGTGTGGCGACGCTGCCGTACTACGCCGACGTCAAGGGCGCCCCGCAGAACACGATCATCGGCGGCGCGACGCTGTGGGTGATGAAGCAGAAGAACCCGGACATGTACAAGGGCATCGCCAAGTTCTTCACGTTCCTGTCCTCGCCGGAGATCCAGGTCGACTGGCATGAAAGCACCGGCTACGTCCCCATCACGCTGGCCGCCTACGACCTGGCGAAGAAGCAGGGCTTCTACCAGAAGAACCCCGGGACCGACATCGCGATCAAGGAGCTGACCAACAAGCCACCGACCGCCAACTCGCGCGGCCTGAGGCTGGGCAACTTCGTGCAGATCCGCAACATCATCGACGAGGAGCTCGAGTCGGTCTGGAGCGGCCAGAAGACCGCGAAGCAGGCACTCGACTCGGCAGTCAAGCGCGGCAACGAGCAGCTCGTGCGTTTCCAGAAGGCGAACGAGTAGCGCCCATCCCAAAATCCGGGACGAGAAATCCGGGACGGACCACGTTTTTGCATGTATGGCATCCGTCCCCGGTCGGGATGAGCCACGCAAAAACGTGGTCCGTCCCGGATTTCTCTCGGATGCATAGCGGAGCATGGAGAAGCGCGTCGTCTTCCGGTCGCGGTGGCTGCCGTACGCGCTCGTCGCGCCGCAGCTCCTGGTGACGCTGGTCTTCTTCGTCTGGCCGGCCGTCCAGGCGCTGTACCAGTCGCTGCTGATCCAGGATGCGTTCGGCGCGAAAACGCAGTTCGTCTGGTTCGACAATTTCAAGGACCTGTTCTCCGATTCGCATTACCTGGCGTCGTTCCAGGTGACTGCCGTGTTCTCGGTCCTCGTTGCCGGCATCGGGCTCGCGGCCGCCCTGATGCTCGCGGTGTTCGCCGATCGCGTGATCCGCGGCGCGAAGCTCTACAAGACGCTGCTGATCCTGCCGTACGCCGTCGCGTCGGCAGTCGCGGCGGTGCTGTGGGTGTTCCTGCTCAATCCGACGCTCGGCATTCTGACCCATGTGATGCGCTCGCTGGGCTACGACTGGAACTACCTGCTGAACCCGCGGCAGGCGCTGGCGCTGATCGTCATCACCGCCGTGTGGAAGCAGATCAGCTACAACTTCCTGTTCTTCCTGGCCGGCCTGCAGTCGATCCCGAAGTCGCTGATCGAGGCCGCGGCGATCGACGGCGCGGGCCCTGCGCGCCGCTTCTGGACCATCGCCTTTCCGCTGCTCTCACCGACGACGTTTTTCCTGCTGGTCGTCAACATCGTCTATGCGTTCTTCGACACGTTCGCGATCGTCGACGCCGCCACCAGCGGCGGACCTGTCCAGGCGACGTCGATCCTGGTGTTCAAGGTGTATCAGGACGGCGTGCAGGCGCTCGACCTCGGCGGCTCCGCCGCGCAGTCGGTGGTCCTGATGGCGATCGTCATCTCGCTGACGGTGGTCCAGTTCCGCTTCGTCGAGCGCAGGGTCCAGTACTGATACCGCCATGGTCGAGCGCCGCCCCGTCGGAACGCTGATCAGCCATCTGATCCTGATCGCAGGGGTGGCGATCGTCGCACTGCCGCTCTACGTGGGTTTCGTCGGGTCGACGCTGTCGTTCGACCAGGTCACGACGGTGCCGATGCAGATGACGCCGGGGACGCACCTGCTCGAAAACTATGCGGCCGTGCTGTCGCATGGAAGCAAGCTCGCCTCGGGCGCGCCGGTGGGCGTGATGATGTGGAACAGCCTGGTGATGGCCCTCGCCATCGCCATCGGCAAGATCGCCATCTCGATGCTCTCGGCATTCGCGATCGTCTATTTCCGGTTCCCGCTGCGCAAGACCGTGTTCTGGATGATCTTCCTCACGCTGATGCTGCCGGTGGAGGTCCGCATCTTCCCCACCTACAAGGTCGTCGCCGAGCTCGGGCTGGTCGACACCTACGCCGGGCTCACGCTGCCGCTGATCGCGTCGGCGACGGCGACGTTCCTGTTCCGCCAGTTCTTCCTGACGATTCCGGAGGAGCTCGCCGAGGCGGCGCGCATCGACGGTGCGGGCCCGATGCGCTTCTTCGTCGACATCCTGCTGCCGCTGTCGCGCACCAGCATGGCCGCGCTGTTCGTCATCATGTTCATCTACGGCTGGAACCAGTACCTGTGGCCGCTGCTGATCACCACGCGCGAGGACATGTACACGGTGGTGATCGGCATCAAGCGGATGGTCGCGGGCGGCGACACGCTGGTGGAATGGCAGCTCGTGCTCGCGACCGCGATGCTCGCGCTGCTGCCCCCCGCGGCAGTGATCCTGGTGATGCAGCGGTGGTTCGTCAAGGGACTGGTGGAAACGGAAAAATAGATGGCCCGAGTCGAGTTGCGGAGGGTAATCAAGAGCTACGGTGACACCGAGGTGATCCACGGAGTCGACATGCAGGTCGCCGACGGCGAGTTCATCGTCATCGTCGGGCCATCGGGTTGCGGCAAGTCGACGCTGCTGCGGATGGTGGCGGGGCTCGAGGCGATCACGGCGGGCGAGATCATGATCGGCGATCGCATCGTCAACCAGCTGGAGCCCAAGGACCGCGACATCGCGATGGTGTTCCAGAACTATGCGCTCTATCCGCACATGAGCGTGTTCGACAACATGGCCTACGGACTCAGGCTGCGCGGCATCGACAAGGTCGGCATCGAGGAGAAAGTCCAGCGCGCAGCGGGCATCCTCGAGCTGGGGCCGCTGCTCAGGCGCACGCCACGCCAGCTGTCGGGCGGCCAGCGTCAGCGCGTCGCGATGGGGCGAGCGATTGTCCGCGAGCCGGCGGTGTTCCTGTTCGACGAACCGTTGTCGAACCTGGATGCCAAGCTGCGCGTGCAGATGCGTTTCGAGATCCAGAAAATGCACCGGCACCTCGCGACCACCAGCCTCTACGTGACACACGATCAGGTCGAGGCGATGACGCTCGCGCAGCGGATGGTCGTGATGAACGCCGGGCGCGCCGAACAGGTCGGCTCGCCGATGGAGGTGTACGAGAATCCGCAGACCATGTTTGTCGCCGGCTTCATCGGCTCGCCGGCGATGAACTTCATGCCCGGCAAGTCGAAGGGCGGAGGCATGATCGCACTTGATCATGGTGGCGATGTGCGCAGCTCGCACGTGGCGCCCGAAGTGGGGCGCGCGGTCAGCGTCGGCATGCGACCCGAGCACCTCGTGCCATGCAGCGAGGCCGAGGCGATGGTCAAGGGACCGGTCGAGCTGGTCGAGCAGCTCGGTGCCGACGCCCTGGTCCACATCGGGCACGGGCCAGCCAACGTCATTGCGCGCGTGCCGCACGGCACGGCGCCGGCGGCAGGCTCGGCATTTTGCGTCAGGGCCGACCCGGCGCGCGTGTTCGTGTTCGACGCCGCGAGCGGCGCACGGGTGTGATTGGGGTCAGTCCCCGATAAATGGGGTCAGAGCCGAATAAATGGGGTCAGAGCCGAATAAATGGGGTCAGCGAATAAATGGGGTCAGAGCCATATTGTTTTCAAACGATCCCTTGGGAAAACAATTTGGCTCTGACCCCATT
>JAGXBK010000138.1 GCA_018971195.1 Betaproteobacteria bacterium | reverse complement strand
CACTAATATAGCTCTGACCCCATTTTTTCCGCAGCTCTGACCCCATTTTTTCCGCCATTTTTCCGCTGACCCCATTGTTCCCAACCCCCTCTCAGGGGAACGCGGGGATATGCGGGTCGATACCACGATCCTCGGCTTCGGGGTGCCGCAGCCTCAGGTTCTCGCGGATCTCGGCGATGCGGCGCTCTGGAATGTCCGCCATCACGAGCAGCTTTCCCTGCTCGATCGCCTGCGAAAACTGCGCCAGCCGCGAGTTGGGCACCGAGCTGCCCACCATGCTTGCGACCCAACTCCCGAACAGGCCGCCACCAATGCCTGCGCCCAGCACGGTCACGATCTGCCAGCGATCGTCGGTCACCAGCAGGTTCACGAGCAATGCGCCAACGACCAGTCCGAGCACGGTGCCGAGCGCCAGTCCGACCTGCGCACCATGGACGAGATCCGATTTCTGCAGTTGGTTGGCCTCGTGCAGGCCGTCCATCGGCGTTCCGCGCCTTGCCAGAATGTGGATGTGTCGTTCCTCGACACGCGCGAGGAGCAGGTCGTCCATCATTGCGCGCGCGCTGGCAGTGTCGGGCAGGAGGAAATAGAGCCTGCGACGCATGATGCCCTCCTACGTCGGGTAGTTCTCCGGACACTCTACGGCGGCGACGCATCGCCTGCAAGCAGGTTACGCAGCGCCCTGCCAGGATGCGTTCCATTCACAGCCCAATGATGCGGATCGTCGGCATCCTGCTCGCTGCCGGGCGCGGATCGCGTTTCGGCGGGGACAAGCTGCTCGTCCCTCTGCCCGCGCCCCCCGCTGGCGTCCCCGCAGGCAGGCCGGTCGGCATCGTGTCCGCGACTCATCTCGCGCAGGCGCTCGCCGAGGCGATCGTCGTGCTGCGCCCCGGTGACCACGCCCTCGCGGCCGGCATGCTCGCGGTGGGCTTGGCGACCGTCGAATGCGCGAATGCCGACAAAGGCATGGGGGCGACGCTCGCCTGCGGCGTGTCGGCAACACGCGATGCCGACGGCTGGGTCGTGGCGCTTGCCGATATGCCCTGGATCCGGCCCGTCACGATCGCGTCGGTCGCGGCGGCGCTCGCGGCGGGTGCCGACATCGTCGCACCTGCCTACCGGGGCAGACGCGGGCATCCGGTGGGCTTCGCGCGGCGGCATCGCGATGCGCTGATCGCCTCGGGAGGCGACGCGGGTGCGCGCGAGCTGGTTGCGGCGAGTCGCGACACCCTCACGCTGGTGGAGGTCGACGATCCGGGCGTGTTGCGCGACGTCGATGTGCCGGACGATCTCGGGTCACTGCCATAGCCCCGGCTGGTGCGTCGACGTGGCGAGCGTGCGCTCGCGCTCGTGCCACCAGGCGCGGAACTCGTCCTCGGGCAGCGGCGGAGCATAGAGGAAACCCTGGGCTTCCTCGCAGCCGTGGCTCCTCAGGAACTCGGACTGCGCAGCGGTCTCCACCCCCTCGGCGATGCAGCGCAGTCCCAGCGAATGCGCCATCGCGATGATCGCCTGCGTGATCGCGTCGTCGTTCGAATTCTGGCCCAGGCCGTGCACGAAGCGCTGGTCGATCTTGAGGCCGTGCAACGGCAGGCGCGCGAGATACGACAGGCTCGAATAGCCGGTGCCGAAATCGTCGATGGTGATCGAGACGCCCATCTGCTTCAGCTTGACCAGCGTTGCAACGGCTCGCTCGGGGTGCGTGATGATGATGCTCTCGGTGATCTCGAGATCGAGGTAATGCGAGGGCAGGCCGCTCGTCCGCAGTGCATCCTCGACGGTCGCAATCCAGTCCTCGTGCTGCAGCTGCTGGACCGAGAGGTTGACCGACAGGCGCAGCAGCAGATCCTGGCGATGCCACTGCATCACCTGGTGGCAAGCATCGCGCAGCACGCGCGCGCCCAGGGCCTGGATCATTCCCGATTCCTCGGCAATCGGAATGAAGTCCGACGGCGAGATCACGCCGCGCTCGGGATCGCGCCAGCGCAGCAGCGCCTCGACGCCGCAGGCTCGCCCGCTGCGCATCTCGATCTGCGGCTGGTAGACGAGGAAGAACTCGTCGTCCATCAGTGCGCGACGCATGTCGGTCTCGAGCTGCAGCCGCTGCTGGACCCGGGCGTTCATCTCGGCCTCGAAGAAGCGGTAGGCATTGCGCCCGCTGTCCTTCGCGGCGTACATCGCGGTGTCGGCCTGCTTGATCAGCGTGCCACCGTCGTGGGCGTCCAGCGGGTAGATCGCCACGCCGATCGAACAGGTCAGGGTCGGGGTCTGGTCCGACAGCCGGAACGGGGCGAGCAGCGACTCGCGGATGCGCTGGATCACCGCGAGCACCTCGAACGACCCTTGCGCAGGATCGAGGCCGGGGACCACGACGACGAATTCGTCGCCTCCCAGCCGGGCGACCGTGTCGCTTTCGCGCGTCGCGCCTTCGAGGCGCTGGGCGATCGCCTTCAGCAGCTGGTCGCCTGCGTCGTGGCCGAGCGTGTCGTTGATGCGCTTGAAGTGGTCGAAGTCGAGGAACAGGCAGCCGACGTGCGTGCCGTCGCGCTGCGCATGCGCGATGATCCGCTTGAGGCGCTGGTTGAGCAGCGACCGGTTGGGCAGCCCGGTGAGGATGTCGTGCTGGGCGAGCTTGAACGCGTGCGCGGTGGCGATCTCGAGCTCGCGGGTGCGCTGCGCGACCTGGTCCTCCAGCGTCCGCTGGTAGGTCGCGACCTGCTCCTGCGACTGCGCGAGGCGTTGCGTCATGTGGTTGAACGCGTGGGTCAGCAAGCCCAATTCGTCGGACGAGCGCGCCGGGACGCGGACGTCGAGGCGGCCGGCACCGACGGCACGCGCGGCGTGCATCAGGCGCCGCATCGGCGCCACCAGGCGCCGCGTCAGCAGCAGCGTCATCGCGACGGCGACGATCACCAGCACGGCGACGACGGCAAGCGCCCCTTGAAGCTGATCGACGAGCAGCCTGCGCTGGAGGTCGAAGGTCATGCCGAGGCGGACATAGCCGAGCGGCCCCGTCGCGGCGCTGCTGTCGGTCGCGGCACCGGTGGTCGCATTGTTGGCGTCTGGCAACGGTGTGCCGTAGCCGGATGCCAGCGCGGCGACGGGGGTCACGAGCTCGAGATAGTGGCCTTCGGGAACGACGCGATCGATGTGGCGGGTCGGTCCGGTCCGCTCGGGCACCTCGTCGGAATCGAGAGGCGGGATGACGCCGTCGCGCAATCCCGGGGCGAGATAGCGTTCCGCGACAACCTTGCGCTGCGCATCGAGAATGTAGACGTAGGCGAAATTCGTTTCCTCGGGAAGACTCCTGAGGAGCTCGTCGAGGCTCGCCGTGTCCCTCGTGCGCAGCCCGTAGGCGGACAGGTCGGCGAGCATCAGGCCGAGCGTCTCGCCCTGCACGCGCAGTTGATCCTCCTCGTCGATCCATTGGCGCTGGAAGACGAAGGCGGTGACGGCAATCGCCGTCGCCACGATCAGGCCGATCGTCAGCAGGTTGAACTTGGTGGAAAGGCGCGTCCGCACCGGCGGCAGGTCGACCGGCACCCCGGTATCGCCATCGAGCGGAGCGAGATGCTGCCGGTGGCGGCGCCGCATGGGGACTTTTCAGCGCGCCGTCGTTCGTGCAGCGCCGGTCAGGCGGTCGCGACCGGGATGCGTCCGATCCGCTGCTGCCATTCGCGCGGACCGGTCTGGTGCACCGACTTGCCGGCGGCATCGACGGCGACGGTGACCGGCATGTCGGCGACGTCGAATTCGTAGATCGCCTCCATCCCGAGGTCGCCGAATGCGACGATGCGCGAGCTGCGGATCGCCTTCGAGACCAGATAGGCAGCGCCACCGACCGCCATCAGGTAGGCGGCGCGGTGCCTGCGGATCGCGTCGATGGCAGCGTCGCCGCGCTCGGCCTTGCCGATCATCGCGATCAGGCCCGTCTTCGACAGCATCATGTCGGTGAACTTGTCCATCCGCGTTGCCGTGGTCGGGCCCGCGGGACCGACGGCCTCGTCGCGCACCGGATCGACGGGCCCGACGTAATAGATGATGCGGTTGGTGAAATCGACTGGCAGGGCCTCGCCGCGCGCGAGCATCTCGGCGATCCGCTTGTGGGCGGCGTCGCGGCCGGTCAGTATCCGACCCGAAAGCAGCAGGCGCTCGCCGGGCTTCCAGCTCGCAACTTCGGCCGGCGTCAGCGCGTTCACGTCGACGCGCCGCGATTGCGGCGACGGCGTCCAGCGCACGTCGGGCCAGCGTGCGAGATCGGGCCGGTCGAGCTTCGCCGCGCCGCTGCCGTCGAGAATGAAATGGGCGTGGCGCGTCGCGGCGCAGTTGGGAATCATCGCCACCGGAAGGCTCGCCGCGTGCGTGGGGTAGTCGAGGATCTTGACGTCGAGCACCGTCGCCAGGCCACCCAGGCCCTGCGCACCGATGCCCAGCGCATTGACCTGGTCGTAGATCTCGATGCGCAATTCCTCGATCCGGTTCGACGGTCCGCGCGCCTTGAGCTCGTGCATGTCGATCGGCGCCATCAGCGCTTCCTTGGCGAGCACCATCGCTTTCTCGGCGCTGCCCCCGATGCCGATGCCGAGCATGCCGGGCGGGCACCAGCCGGCGCCCATCGTCGGCACAGTCTCCAGCACCCAGTCGACGATCGAATCGGAGGGATTCAGCATCACCAGCTTCGACTTGTTCTCCGAGCCGCCGCCCTTGGCCGCGATCCGCACGTCGACCGTATTTCCCGGCACCAGGTCGAAATGAACGACTGCCGGAGTGTTGTCCTTCGTGTTCGTGCGCCGGCCCGCCGGGTCGCGCAGGATCGAAGCCCGCAGCGGATTCACGGGGTCGAGCCAGGCGCGGCGCACGCCCTCGTTGATCATGTCGGCGACGCTCATCGTCGCGTCGGGGAAGCGCACGTCCATGCCGATGCGCAGGAATGCGACGACGATGCCCGTGTCCTGGCAGATCGGGCGGTGCCCTTCTGCGCACATCCGGGAATTGGTGAGGATCTGCGCGATGGCGTCCTTGGCCGCAGGCGACTGCTCGGCCTCGTAGGCGGCGCCCAGCGCCGTGATGTAGTCGGCCGGGTGGAAGTACGAAATGAACTGCAGCGCGTCCGCGACGCTCTGGATCAGGTCCTGCTGCGCTATCGCGGTCATGGCGTGCGTCAGTGGAAGTCGTATTCGGGGTCGGCACCCGGTTTCGGCGATGTCGTTCTCATTCCATGTCCGCATCGGGGCCGGTCGGGATCTGAAAAGTCTACCATTCCCCCTCGCCCCGCCCGTCTCCGGGCGCTGACCCCCATTACGTTGGCGGGGACGCCAGGCTTCGGTAGACTGAGGGCCAGAAAATTCGGGCCGCCGGCGCAAGGCCGGAGGTACGTTCGATTCGCACCTGGAGGAATCCCCATGTCCACGATCCAGTCCGTCACGCAGGAAAGCCGCATCTTCGAGCCGTCGCCCGAATGGGTCGCCCAGGCCACGATCAAGAAGGCCGACTTCGACGCGATGAACGCGCGGGCCGCACGCGACTTCGAGGGATTCTGGGCGGACCTGGCGCGCGAGAACCTGCTGTGGCACAAGCCGTTCACCAAGGTTCTCGACGAGAGCAATGCGCCGTTCTACAAGTGGTTCGATGACGGCGAGCTCAACGTCTCGTACAACTGCCTCGACCGCAACCTCGCGAACGGCAATGCAGCCAAGGTCGCGATCATTTTCGAGGCCGACGACGGCAAGGTAACGAAGGTCACCTACGAGGATCTCTATCACCGCGTATGCCGGCTGGCCAACGGACTCAGGTCGCTGGGAGTGAAGAAGGGCGACCGCGTCGTCGTCTACATGCCGATGTCGATCGAGGGCATCGTCGCGATGCAGGCCTGTGCCCGGATCGGCGCGACGCACTCGGTCGTGTTCGGCGGCTTCTCGGCGAAATCGCTGCAGGAGCGCATCGTCGACGCCGGTGCGGTTGCGGTGATCACCGCCGACGAGCAGATGCGCGGCGGCAAGCCGCTGCCGCTCAAGGCGATCGTCGACGAAGCGCTGGCAATGGGTGGCTGCGACGCCATCCGCAATGTGGTCGTCTATCGGCGCACGGGGGGCCGCGTCGCCTTCGCGAAACGGCGGGATGTCTGGCTGCACGATCTCGTCGACAGGCAGCCGGACACCTGCGAGCCGGAATGGGTCGGCGCCGAGCATCCGCTGTTCATCCTCTATACATCGGGCTCGACGGGCAAGCCGAAAGGCGTGCAACACAGCTCGGCAGGCTACCTGCTGTGGGCCGCGTTGACGATGAAATGGGTCTTCGACCTGAAGCCGAAGGACGTCTTCTGGTGCACCGCCGACATCGGCTGGGTCACCGGCCACACGTACATCGTCTACGGGCCGCTCGCCTGCGGCGCGACCGAGGTGGTGTTCGAAGGCATCCCGACCTATCCGGACGCCGGGCGTTTCTGGAAGATGATCGCCGACCATCGGGTCAGCATTTTCTACACGGCACCCACCGCGATACGCTCGCTGATCAAGGCGAACGGCGCGGCCCCATCGACGGCGCCGCAGAACTACGACCTGTCGAGCCTGCGGCTGCTGGGGTCGGTCGGTGAACCGATCAATCCCGAGGCCTGGATGTGGTACTACAAGAACGTCGGCAACGAGCGGTGCCCGATCGTCGATAACTGGTGGCAGACCGAGACTGGCGGGCATCTGATCTC
>JAGXBK010000018.1 GCA_018971195.1 Betaproteobacteria bacterium | reverse complement strand
GAGCGCGCCGGGTTGCGCCCCGGCGAGGACATCGCGATCGCGATCGATGTCGCAGCGACGACGCTGAAGGCTGGCGGCGGACGCTACCGCCTCGCACGCGAGGGACGCGACCTCGACACCAACGCGATGATCGGCATGGTCGATTCCTGGGCGCGGCACTTCCCGATCGTGTCGGTCGAAGACGGCCTCGACGAGGAGGACTGGGCCGGGTGGAAGCTCCTGACCGAGCGGCTGGGTCGCAGGTTGCAGCTCGTCGGCGACGACCTCTTCACGACCAGTCCGGAACGTGTCGCGCGCGGAGTGCGCGAGGGGGTGGCCAACGCCGTACTGGTCAAGCCGAACCAGAACGGGACGCTGACCGGCACGCTCGACGTCATCGCGCAGGCAAAAGCCGCGGGTTACGCGACGATCGTGTCCGCGCGCTCGGGGGAGACCGAGGATGCCTTCATGTCGGACCTCGCGGTGGGCACCGGGGCCGGGCAGATCAAGATCGGATCGCTGCGGACGTCGAGCACCGTCGCCAAGTACAACCAGCTGCTGCGGATCGAGGAGCGCTCCGCTGCGCCCTACGCAGGCAGCGCGGCGCTCGCGCCCTGTCGCGCCTGATGCTGCGCGCAGTGCGTTCGTGTCGCCGTCACGCAAAAGCTCGCCGCGGCGCCCCGATGATCCGATGACTTCGGTTGCGCAACCGGCGGCCGGCCTGCGCGAGTTCCTGCGCCGGCGCGGCCTCGTGCAATCCGACGCCGATGCGCGATGGACGCCGCTGGCCGGTGGCGTGTCGTCCGACATCTGGCGCGTCGACCTTCCCGATCGGACGCTGTGCATCAAGCGTGCGCTGCCGCAACTCAAGGTGGCACAGCCCTGGTTCGCGCCCATCGAGCGCAATGCCTACGAATGGGCGTGGATCGGCTTCGCGTCGACGCATTGCCCGCAGGCCGTGCCCGCCCCGGTCGCGAGCGATCCCCGTCAGGGCATTTTCGCGATGGAGTTCCTCGACCCCGGGCACTATCCGGTGTGGAAGCGCCTGCTGCTCGACGGCACTGTATCGCGGCAGACCGCGGCGCAGGTCGGGGCGATCCTCGCCCGACTGCATGCGGCGGGCGCGGGCGACCCCGACATCGCGCGACGATTCGCAACCGATGCGATCTTCCATGCGATCCGGCTCGAGCCCTACCTGCTCGCGACTGCGGCGCGCCATTCCGATCTCGCTGCCCGGCTGCAGGTGCTTGCGCAGCGTACTGCGCAGACCCGGGTCGCGCTGGTGCACGGCGACGTCAGCCCGAAGAACATCCTGGTCGGGCCGCGCGGTCCGGTGTTCCTGGACGCCGAGTGTGCGTGGTATGGCGATCCCGCGTTCGACGCGGCGTTCTGTCTCAATCACTTCCTGCTGAAATGCATTGCCCGGCCGCAGTGGTCGCGGGCCTATCTCGGCTGCTACGGCGCGTTCGCTGAAGCCTACTTGAGTGGCGCGACCTGGGAGCCGAACGCCGGACTCGAAGCGCGGATTGCCAGCCTGCTGCCCGCGCTGACGCTCGCGCGGATCGACGGACGATCTCCCGTCGAATACATCGACGACGAACGCGACCGGCAGCAGGTGCGGGATTTCGCGCGACCGCTGGTCGCCGATCCTCCGACGCGGCTCGACGAGATCCTCGCGCGCTGGCGCTACACTTTCGGCACAGCTTCCAGGAGAGCCTGAACCGTGCCCAAGACCCGCATCGCGGTGGCCGGCGCCGGCTACATCGGCCTCGCGCACATGGCGGTTGCGCAGAAAAGTTCCAGCTGCACCCTGTCCGCGATCGTCGACCCGGCGCCCGCCGCGGTCGCGGTCGCCGCGCGAGCCGGCGTGCCGCTATTCGGATCGCTGGGTGAATTGATCGCGAAGGATCGGCCCGACGGCGTGATCCTCGCCACCCCCAACCCGTTGCACGTCGAGCATGCATTGGCGTGCATCGAGGCCGGATTGCCGATGCTCCTCGAGAAGCCGATCGCACCCACGGTCGCGGAAGGCGAGCGGCTGGTGAAGATCGCCGAAGTCGCCGGCACGACGATCCTGATCGGCCATCATCGTGCGCACAGCCCGATCATGGCCAGGGCCTGCGAGATCGTCGCCCGCGGCACGCTGGGATCGCTGGTCGGGGTCATGGGCAGCGCGGTGTTCTTCAAGCCCGATGGGTACTTTGCCGACGGTCCCTGGCGTCGCGAGATCGGCGGTGGCCCGATCCTGCTCAACATGATCCACGAAGTCCACAACCTTCGCATGCTCTGCGGCGATATCGTCGCAGTGCAGGCATTCTCCTCCCATGCAGCGCGCCACTTCCCGGTCGAGGACACGGTATCGATCAACCTGCGCTTCGCCAACGGCGCGCTGGGCTCGTTCCTGCTCTCCGACACCGCCGCCTGTGCAAGGAGCTGGGAGCAGACCTCGCAGGAGAACGAGGCGTATTCCACCTATCCGGACGAGGACTGCTACGTCGTGATGGGCACGTACGGATCGCTGTCGATCCCGACGATGCGGCTCAAGACCTACGACAGGGCCGAGGACCGCTCGTGGTGGAAGCCGTTTCACACCAGCGTCGCGGACCTGGTCCGCGACGATCCGCTGGTCCGCCAGCTCGAGCATTTCGGCGCCGTCGTCCGCGGCGAGGCGCAGCCGCTGGTCTCACCCCGTGACGGTCTCGCCAACCTGCGAGTCACCGAAGCCATCGCGGCGGCTGCCGAATCGGGCCTGGTGATCGAGATTCCCACCGACTGACCGGCGGGCGCGGGGCACGCGGCGGGTCGCGCGTCGTCGCGCTCGGCGGCGATCGTGCGCGCCGGTGCGAACTTTCCCTCCGAAGCCGTTGCCTATCCTCGGCCCCCGGTGACCATACGAAGCGTACGGCCTCGGGCCCACCCCCAGGGAGAATCCCGTGTACGCAAGTTCAGCAATCCCCGACGTCTGGACGCCCCGCATCCTGAGCGTGCTGCGGATCGTCGCCGGTTTCCTGTTCATGACGCATGGGTCCGCCAAGATCCTCCACGTTCCGGACGTCCAGAACCTCGACCATCTTCAGCTGTTCTCGCTGATCGGCGTGGCGGGCCTGCTGGAGCTGATCGGCGGCACGCTGGTGATGATCGGACTGTTCACGGGGCCCGCGGCGTTCGTCCTGTCCGGGGAGATGGCATTCGCCTACTTCATGGCGCACGCGCCGCACGCCTTCCTTCCTCTGCTCAACCACGGCGAGTCCGCGGTGCTCTACTGCTTCCTGTTCCTCTACCTTGCATTCGCCGGGCCGGGGCCGTGGAGCGTCGACGCGCTGCGGCGACGTCCGCGCGGGGCATCGCGCGCGTAGTGGTCCCGGCGCCGGGGGCGCCAGCTCAGAACTTTAACTCGTCGATACGGGTCAGCGTCACCGAGTTGGAAATGATCGGTGCATTGACCAGGTGCCACACGACGTACTGCTCGACGTAGGGCGTGTCCCCGGACACGGCGTCGACCGGAACGATCACCTTGAACCCCAGCATCGCCGCGGTGCTCGCGGTGTAGATCACCGCGCCGTGCGAGGCGGTGCCGGCGATGATGACCGTCTTGATGCCCTTGTCCTTCAGGACCGTGTCGAGATCGGTGTCCCGGAACTTGTCGACGCCGGACGACACGATGTGCTCGTCCTTGGTCGGCGCGACTTCCTTGGCGATGTCGGACTCGTGGCCGCCTCCGCCGAGGCTGTAGGCGACCATGGCGCCGGCAGCGCGCGCTTCCTTCAGCAGCTTCTCGACCTGCGGGATTGACGCGACGCAGCGCGGCCGGCGCTGCATGTTGCAGGTCTGCTTGTTGAAGTCGAGCATCAGCAGCGCGGTCGTTTTCGGATCGACCGTCACAGCATGCAATGCCGGCGGCGGCGGGGCCTTGACCGAAGCCCATTCGTCGATGATGTTGGCGGCTTGCGCGGGCTGGGCGGCGAAGCAGATCGCAATCGCCGCGGCGGCCGCCACGGCTCCCAGCACAGATCGGACTTGCGTCAGCATGGTTCTCCTCCGTTGTTCAGCATCGTCTTTCAACCTAGGGTTTTTGTGGACGGTTCGCGTGATGGCAACGCCCGCACCCGCGCGAGCACCTCGATCGGGACGACCCATCCGTCCTTCAGGGCGCATACCGTGTTCCGCATCGCATCGGGCGCGATCTCGCCGTGGATCAGCATGACAGCGTGGTGCAGCGCCAAATTACCAGAAACGGAATCGTCGCGCCCGATCGACTGCGCATCGCGCTACCTGTTCTCGCGCCTGGAGACAGGCGCCTCCTCTCCCAACCTCGCCACCAGCCCCGAATACCGCCGCGTCGGCGAGACGATCGCCTTCTCGACGACCTCGGCCCCACCGACGATCGTCACGCCCGACCGCGACCGCGTGATCGCCGTGTAGACCAGCTCGCGTGTGGCGACGCGGCTCGGCTTCGCAGGCAGCATCAGCGTCACCTTGTCGAACTCCGAGCCCTGCGCCTTGTGGACGGTCGTGGCGAATGCGGTTTCGTGCTCGGGCAGGCGAAGCGGGGAAACGGCGCGAAAATCCCCATCGCTGTCGGGGAAGAACACCATCGGGGTGCTGGCCGCGTCGGGCAGCACGATGCCGACGTCGCCGTTGAAGAGCTTCAACACGTAGTCATTGCGCAGCACCATCACCGGGCGCCCCGGATACCACTGCGAGCGACCGCCGGGATCGAGTGGATGGTCGAGGTGCCTGCGGAATCGCTGCCCGACGTACTGGTTGATCGCATCCACGCCGCGCGAGCCCTCGCGCTCGGCGCACAGCACGCGGAACCGTCCCAGCGCGTCGAACAGCGCGGCCTTGTTGCCGAGGTCGGCGCGCGCGGCGCCGATGTAGCCCGCCATTTCGTCGATGATCCGCTGCAGCGTAGCGGCCTGCGGGGCGGGGTGTGCGTCCTCGATCCACTCGAGCGCCGGATCGCTGTCCGAGCGCAGAAAATCGATCGCAGACTGGGCTTCGCCGGCATTGACGAGCGCGGCGAGGCGGCCGATGCCCGAATCCTTCGCGAAGCGGAAGTTCTCGGTGAGCCAGACCACACTGTCGTGCAGCGGCGTCGGCTTGATCGGCGCCGCGCACACGATGCGCGCGGCGGGGATTCCGGTGATTTCGGACAGGCGGTCGGTGCACGCGCTGCTCAACGTAGGATCGGCCGAGAGCTCCGAGAACACGGCGCCGGACTCGACGGCGGCGAGCTGGTCCTTGTCGCCCAGCAGGATGATGCGCGCATTCGTCGGCACGGCCTCGACCAGCCGGGTCGCGAGCGAGAGATCGAGCATCGACGCCTCGTCGACGACGAGGAGATCGATCGGCAGCGGGTGGTCGATGTCGTGGCGAAAATCGCCGGCGGGCAGCAGCCCCAGCAAGCGGTGGACGGTGAACGACTCCGAAGGCAAGCGCTCGCGCAGTTCGGCGGGCAGGTGCGCGGCGGCATTGCGGATCGCGTCCCGCATTCGCGCGGCGGCCTTGCCGGTCGGGGCCGCCAGGCGGATCCTGCAATCCGGATTCTCGGCGATGGCGCCGGCAAGCACGTTGACGACGGTGGTCGTCTTGCCGGTGCCGGGACCGCCGCTGATGATCGTGAGCCGGCGTTCGAGCGCCAGCGCGGTCGCGATCTTCTGCCAGTCGGGTGTCTTGCCGAGACGGTCGGCGTTGGCGGCGAACAGCTGGTCGAGCAGCGACTTCACGTTATCGCCGGTGACGCGCGATGGGATCGGCGAGGCGGCCGTCAGCCGACGCGCAAGCCGGCGTTCGTAATCGAAGTAGCGGTGCAGGTAGACACGGCCGTCGTCGTCGAGGATCAGCGGCTGCGCATCGGGCGCCTGCGGCGTCCCGACCATGCCTGAGGCGAGCAGCGTCGTGCGCAGTTCGTGCTCGTCGAGCCTCGTGTCGGCTGCGATGTCGGCGAGATGCGCGCAGACGTGGCCCGATGCGGTGGCGAAGCTCGCCGCGTGTGCGGCCTCGAACAGCGCGTCGAGCGTATGGTCGGGAGCGTTGCGCTCGCGGGCCCAGCGCAGGACGTGGTGGGCAAAGCCCTCGGCAAGCGCCTGCTCGGGCGACGCCGCGAGATCGGCGCCCCGGGATGAGACTGCCGTGCTCATCGCGACACCTTCGTGGACGCCGTGGCGAACAGCGCGTCGAGGCGCGCGAGAGCGGCGGCCGTGGGCCGCTGGCTGAACACGCCCGCCGGGCTGCCGTCGGCATTGACCCAGCCGGGCCGCACACCGCGCACGAAGAGGTAGAGGACACCGCCGAAATGCGTGTCGTGCCGGTAGCCGGGCACGCGGTGCGCGAGGTAGCGCCCGACGGCCAGCGAATAGAGCAGGTATTGCAGGTGGTAGCCGTGCTCGGACATCGTCGCCAGCAGCGCGGCCGGACCGTAATCGGCGGGTGCGTAGCCCAGGTGATTCGATTTCCAGTCGAGCACGTAGTAGCGGCCGCCGTGCTCGAAGACGAGATCGATGAATCCCCGCAGGTAGCCTTCCAGGTCGCGGAACGCGAGGCGCGGCACCTCGTAGCCGAGGCTCTTCAGCGCGGCGTTCAGCGCATTCGCCGACAGGCTCTGCGAGGGCAGGCTGAACTCGAGCTCGGTAAGACGCCGCGTCGCTGGGATCGACCCCAGCACGATGCCATCCGGCAGCGTCGTGCGCATCACGTCGGACAGCATCCGCTTCGCCATGCTCGCGAATCCGGCCGACTGCCCGGCCATGCCCACCCCCACCCCGGAACCGAATTGCGGATGCGCGGACAAGGCGTCGGTGATGGCGCCGTCCCAGTCCGCCGGGGCGGTGAAGTCGATGCGCTCGAAGATCGCGTGCAGGCAGTCGCCGGCGCCGGTGCCGCGCGGAAAGCGCAGGATGTCGTCGGGTGCGAGGCTGGGGGGCGGCAGGCCGATCCGCTTTGCGCCATCGGCGATCCGCGCGTCGTGGTCGTTTGCTGCGCCTTCGCTTTTCGCATCGCTGGCAAGACCACTGAAGCTCCCCAGTCGCCACGCGGTGGCGATGGCCTTCGGCGGGGGCAGGACGGTCAGCGATTCCGGCGCGGGCCCGGGCAGCGCGACCGGCGTGCCGATTTCGCCGGGCAGCGGAGCGAGGGCGAGGTGGGGGGCCAGGCGTCCGGCCAGGGCTTCCCATGCGGCGGCGATGTCGGCGGGCGGCCGCTTGCCGTCGAGCCACGCCTTCGGCGACTCGTTGCCGCCGGCGACCAGCCAGTTGAGAAGGCTCCTCGTGCTCTGCGACGTCGAGACCTTGCCAGACCTGTTCGTGCCGTAGGTGCCGGCGATCAGGTAGCAGCGATACACGGCACGTGTCAGCGCGACGTAGATGAGACGCAGGGACTCGGCCGATGCCTCGAGCTTGATCCGGTCGCCGATCAGCGCCTTCTGCGGGCCGAGCTCGTCGTCGGAGCGGAAATCGATCAGGGCGGTGCCATCGTCGGCGTGATATTCGCGTCCTTCCGGCTTCGGGCCGCCGAAGCGCGTGCTGCCATCCCACAGGAACGGACAGAACACGATCGGGAATTCCAGGCCCTTCGCCTTGTAGATGGTGACGATCTGGACCAGGTTGCGGTCGGATTCCAGGCGTAGCTGCGCGACCTCGTCGGCAGCGCCGTCACGGCGCTGCGCGGCCAGCCAGCGCAGCAGCGCGTCCGGCGATTCGTGGGTCACGGCGGCCTGATGGATCTGCTCGCCCAGGTGCAGCAGGTTGGTGAGCCGCCGCTCGCCATCGTCGCGGCGGAGCATGCGTGCGCTGACCCCTTCGGCGGACAGCAGCCTGCGATACATGACGCCGACGCCGCGGCGCAGCCAGAGGTCGCGGTAATCGGCGAATCTTGCGAGTCGCTTCGTGATCTCGTCCTCGCTGCGCGAGATCGCCTCGATTTCGGCTGCGTCGCAGCCCAGCATCTCGGTGGCCAGCGCGCCGCGCAGCAGGGTGTCGCGCGATGGCTGGTTGATCGCGATCAGCACGCGCTCGACTTCCTCGGCGTCGGGCGTCTGGAACACGCTCGCCTGCGACAACTCGACGCTGCCGATGCAAAGCGCCGCGAGCTCGCGCTTCAGCTCGCTGCCCTGCGCGTGCGTGCGCACCAGCACCGCGATGTCGACGGGCCGCAGCGGACGCTCGCCGATACGGATGCGGCCCTGTGCGCCTTCGGTGACCAGCCGCGCGATCTCGGCGGCGGTCGCCCGCGCCGCGCGCGTCCTGGCCTCTGCCTTGGGCATGGGTTCGCCATCGTGGGCCTGCGGGAGCGTCCACACCTGGAGGTCGGCGCGCCGCGCCGCCCGGTCGGGTGCAGGGTGAGCGCTCGCGTCGGTCGTCGTGTGGGCGCTCGTGTCGGTGAACGGCAGGCGCCGCCTGTCGCCCATCGTGACACGGTGATAGTCGAGGCCGGGCAGCATGAAGGCATCCGGCTTGGTCGAGAAGAGTCCGTTCAGCGCCTCGATCAGCCCTTGCGTCGAACGCTGGTTGGCGGCGAGGGTGCGGACCGTGGACGCGCTCTGGCGCGCCCGCAGGTAGGTGTGCAGGTCGGCGTGGCGAAAGCTGTAGATCGCCTGCTTGGGGTCGCCGACGAGGAACGCCGGCAGGTGGCCGTTGCCGTAGATGCGCTCGAAGATCGCGAACTGCAGTGGATCGGTGTCCTGGAATTCGTCGATCAGCGCCACCGGGAATTTCTGCCGCAGCGACGCGGCCAGCTCGGGGTGATCGCCGTCCTCGAGCGCGTCGTGGAGGTTGCAGAGCATGTCGTCGAAGGAGATCACGCGCCGCTCGCGCTTGCGCCGGCGCAGATCCGGGACCACGGTGTCGATCAGGTCGCGGATCAGGCGCAGGCGGGCGAGATCGAGTGCCTGCGTGATCGCCTGGCGTTCGGCGAGCAGGGCGTCGGCGGCGTCGAAGAACGGGTGCGTCGGCGTGACCTGATTCTTCTTCGTGCGTGCCGTCAGCGTCCGCCTCGACAGCAGGTCGAGCTTGTCGTTTTCGGGAACCTGGGTGAAAGGGAGCCCCTCCCTGAACCACGCGTCCCATTCGCCTACCGCCCGGCCGATGCTGTCCGGCCTGTAGGTATTGGCGTTCAGCGCGGACAGCGCGCCCGTGACCGAAGCGATAATCGCGTCGCGCTGAGCCACCCACAGTCCTCGCGCCGTGTCCCACGCCGCGGTCGGCGCCGTCGCGTCGATCGGGGTCGGCGCTGCATCCAGGGCCGTCGGCCAGAGGGCGCGCGCCATCGGCTTGGCGACGCTGCGCAGCAGCAGCTTCGCGTACTTGTCCGGCGAGTCCTTCTTCTGGATCAGCCAGGCGGCGAGTTCCGGCGGGCAGCCGGCATCGGCGACGCGTCGGCGCCAGAAATCCTGGACGGCCTCGACCGCCATTTCGCGATCGTCGGTGACGAGCTCGAGCGAAAACGGCAGGCCCGCGGAAAACGATGCGTCGGCGAGCGCCCGCTGGCAGTAGCCATGGATGGTGAAGATCGCGGCCTCGTCGAAGAACTGCAGCGCCCGGTCGAGGGCGGCTTCGAGCGCCCTGCGTTCGAGGCCGGTGTTCCGCTCGACCGCGCTCACCAGTTCCGGCACGAACGGGTCACGAGTCGACCTGGCCTCGCCCGTCGACGCAGCCTCACCGGTCGCGGCGCCGTCGCGCAGGTAAGCGAGGGTCTCCGCGATCCTCGAACGGATGCGCTCGCGAAGCTCCGCGGTCGCCGCGTTGGTGAAGGTCACGACCAGGATCTGCTGCACTTCAAGTCTGCGTTCCAGCAGCAGCCGCAGGTACAGGCCGCAGATGGTCCAGGTCTTGCCGGTGCCCGCCGACGCCTCGATCAGGTTGATGCCGTCGAGGTCACAGTCGAAAACCTTGAATTCCTCCGGAACGCTCATCCTCGCGCTTTCAGCCGTTCGTCGACGATGACCTCGAGGAGCGGCTGGAACACCGCTTTCGCGCATTCCGCGAACTCGTCGTCGAGGGGGTCGTCGACGCCGCGCAGCGCCAGGCGGTAGGCCGCGTCGCGGTCCTCGCCGTGTTCGTGGAAGGGCGTCGTCTTCCAAATGCTCGCGGCCCTGGACCAGCTCTCGCCTTCGCTGACGTACTTCCACGCGGACTTCGGGAAGAAGTGGAGCGGGCGCTGCAACCCTGCGCGATACAGCGCGAGCACCGCTTCGAGTCGGTCCCGCGCGCCGTCGACCGGGGGCAGCACATAATGGCCGTCGCGCGAGTGCCAGGTCGTCCTTGCGGCGACCCCGGGCGGCGCCACGGCGTTGACGAATAGATGGGCGATCCAGCCCTCCAGGTAGTCGCGGGCGCGTGCGTCGTCGTAGCGGTGGCGGATCAACCCGCTGCTGCGCAGGTCCCCGAACTCGCCGGTCAGGCGCCAGGCTTCGCCGTCGAGCGCGAACTCGAGCATGCCGAGGAACGGAGCCAGCGTATTTTCGGCGAGCGCGGGCGCGACCGCGCGCGCGAATGTGTCGAGTCGCTGCAGCTCGCGCGCAAGCTCGATGTCGCCCATGCGCCCATCCGGATACTCGACACCGGCCCGAGCGAATTCGCGGACGTCGACGACCGTGGCGCCCGCCAGCAGCCGCTGCAATACGCGCTTCGCCAGCGCATCGCGTGCGTGCCAATCGGGAAGGAAAGGCTCCTCGTCCTGCAGTTCCTCGTCGCCCTCGGGGAGCACGATGCCCAGCCGTTCCCGCAACAGGTAGCGGCAGGGATTGGCGAAGAAACGGACGAGCCGGTCCAGCGTGACCTCGCGGAGCTCCGGACCGGGCTCGGCCAGCGGCCCTGAGAAGAACTTCTGCTGCGGCTCCGATGCGGCATTCTCGTCTTCGAACTCGTCGTCGTCTTCGTTCGCGGCGCCGGATTCCGCCGGCGCCCCGCGTTCGCCGCCGGCCGTGGCCGGGGCGGAGGCCGACGCGGGCCGTTTTTCGATCGAGACCGCTGCATCGGGCGGAGACGCCGACGCGGCCAGCCGTTCCTTCAGCGCCTCGCAATATTCGCGGTTGAAGCTCCGGCGGCGCGGATCGGCATCGGGCTTGAAGTAGTCGAGCGAAAACGACTGCAGCGGATGCAGGACGACGAGTCGGTCGCGCGCGGCTTGCAGCGACTCGGGCGTGAACGGCGCCGCATCGGTGGCCGCGGCGCAGTAATCCAGCAGCTCCGCGACCAGCACCGACGGCGGCAAGGTCGCGTCGTCGCGGATGCTATGTCCGGTGAAGCTCAGGTACAGGCGCTGCCTCGCAGCGAGCAGCAGATCCAGGAATACGTTGCGATCGTCGATGCGGCGCTGCTGGTCGCCGGGCTGGGGGTCGCGCGCCAGCAGGTCGAATTCGCGGGGCTGCTGCGTCGCGGGAAAGGCACCGTCGTTCAATCCCAGCACGCAGACGAAGCGGTACGGCAGGTTGCGCAGGCTGGACATGGCCGCGAATGTCACCGCGCCGCCCGGCATGCCGCCACGCGTCGGGTCGCCGAGCAGCGCCCGCAGTGCATGGCGCACGACGTCGAGCAGGAGCGGCTGGCTGATCCCGCCGCGTGCCATGTTGGATTGGAGCTCGTGGATGGCCGCGACGGTGTCGCGCTGGTCGTCGATCTCGTCGCCCGCGGGGTCGACGAAGTCGGCGACGATGTCCAGCAGCACCTGCTGCCATTGCGCAGGCGACTTCGGACGGGCGAGCTCGCCGTGCAGGTACTCGAGCCTGCGGAAGAACTCGCCGAAGCTCCCCAGCGCCAATGCGCCGGAGCCTTCCGGATCGCCGGCGGGGAGACGTCCGTTCAGCGGCACGTTCGCGGAGGCAGGCAGCGCGTAACCGAGGAACAGGCGATCGAGGCCATCGCTGAAGCTGTGACGCCCGGTCGCGGGCAGGCCGAGCTCGCCGCGGTGACGGGCATCGAAGCCCCAGCGGATGCCCGATTTGCCGATCCACGCGTGGATGGCGTCGAGATCGTCATCGCCGATCGCGAACCTGCGAGCGATGATCGGCTGCTGCAGCAGCTCGAACACGGCGCTCGCCGGCAAGCGCGACGTGGCCACGTCGAGCACCGTCAACAGCGCGTGGGCGCAGGGATTGAGCACGCTTGCCGGCCTGCCGGTGATCGTATACGGAATCTCGCAGTCCTTCGGCGCGTTGCCGAACACCGCGTCGATCAACGGGGCCGCAGCCTCGAGATCCGGCGTCACGACCAGGACATCGGACGGCCGCGGCGGATCGCCGGAGGCGAACAGCGCGAGGAGCTGGTCCTGCAGCACCTCGAGCTCGCGCGTCAGCGAGTGGCAGACATGGACCTCGATGCTGCGGTCGTCGGGGCCGAGCAGGACGCTGCCGTGGGTGAGATCGGTCAGGTCGAGGATCGCGTTCTGGACCCGGGCGAGCAGCGTCGTGCTTTCCGCAGCCGCGAAGTCGGCGTCGTCGACTATCGCCGCGCTGTCGTTGCGCAGCAGGAGGTCGATGTGTGCCCGCGTCTGCTTGCCCCACGTGGCCAGCAGCCGGTTGCCGATTTCGCGATGGTCGGCGCGGTCGATTGCGGCGAGGTACGAAAGCCGCTTGGGGTCGACGATGTCGAACCAGTATTCGCGGCAGGGGTTCAGCACGTACAGCCGCAAGTCGATCCACTGCGCCAGGCGATTGAGGATGTCGAGGTAGAGCGGCGGCGTGGTCGGCAGGCAGAAGACGTGGGCGATGGCGGGAAGTCCCGCACGCGCCGGAGCGTCGGGTCCCATCGCTTTCATCGCGTCGAAGAACGCCACCGATGGATGGCGGCTGTCGGTGCCGAGATCGCGCGCAATGCGCCGCCACAGGGCCGCCTGCCAGCGTTCGTCGTGCTGCCGCGCAGGATCGAGATTCCCGATCCCGGCCGGCTTGCCCTCGAGCCATGCCGCCAGCCAATTCGGACGGTAGGTCAGGTAGTGCTCGAGCAGCGTCGCAGTACTCGCGGCGAGCTCGTAGCGCATGACGTCATCCGCATGCCGCAGGTAGCCGGCGAGCGGCGGATGCTCGGCGACGAACGCCTGCTCGCCGAAGATCGAGAGCGCGCGCCAGGTCAGCACCGACGCGGTGAAAGGCGATATCTCCGACACCGGGACGACATGACCGATCTGCCGCCACAGCCACTGGGCGAGGAACGAAAACCGGATGTTCGAACAGATCCCGAAGCGATCGGCCACCGCCAGCTCGACCCGGCGCCTCGTCGCCGCGCTGGGCACGATGATCTCCTCGCTCACGAACGGCGACGCCGGCGGCGCGTCCATCGCGTCGAGCAGCGAATCCTGCAGGCGCTCGTAGCGGTTGGAGAACTCGATCTGCAGCATGCGCTGCGTCGTTACTTGCGCGACCTCTTGACCGTCTTCCCGCCGAGTTGGGCCAGGCGAGCCGCAGCCATGCGCTTGCTCATGCCGCGAAGCCCCGCGAGCGCCGAGACCTGCTCGGCGCGCGGCGTGGCATGGCCTCGCTCCCAGTTGTAGATCGACTGGGCGCTCACGCCCACCAGCCTGGCATAGTCCTCGGCGGAGAGGCCGAGCCGTTTGCGTTGCGAGCGCAGTCCCTTGGCGACGAACCGCGGCTTGCCGGTGGTCGACTCGGCGCGAGCTGCGGACGGCGCCCCGAGCGTCTGCTGCTGCAGCAGAGCGACCTGGCGCCTCAGCGCCGCCACTTCGCGCTTCAGCAAGGCGATGTCGCGCCGATGCTGCGCCGATGCTTTTTTCGTCGTATGCACCTCCGCACGAATCTCCCGGCGGGACAGTCGCGTGATTTCCTGCTTCAACACTGCGCCGATGTTTGGCATGGACATCCTTCGTTGGATCGAGGGACGCCAGTTTGACACCAACGGCAGGTTCCGGGCAGGAGGAGGCAACACGCGTTGCCCGGCTGCAGCGCGCATCTACGGTAGCCCGCCGCCCGGCGCGAAACCGTAGAAGCGCGCCGCATTCCCGCCGAAGATGCGCTCGCGTTCGGCGGCGGAGAGCGTCGACAGGCACGCGCGGGCCACCTCGTGCCAGCGACGGTAGCCCCCCGCGAGCTCCACGACGGGCCAGTCGCTGCCCCACATCAGCCGGTCGGGGGCGAAGCAGTCGAGCAGCTGCGAAATGCAAACCCTGAGGTCGTCGGTTCCCCAATCCGGCTTCGCCTCGGTGACGAGGCCCGAGAGCTTGCAGCACACCGTGGTGCTCCTCGCGATTTCCCGAATCTCGCGCGCCCAGGGATCGAGCATTCCCGATCGTAGCGCGGGCTTGGCGCCGTGATCGATCACCACCGCGAGATCGGGGTTCCGTTCGACGAACGTCAGCAACGGGCGCAGATGCTGCGGCTTGACCAGTGCGTCGAAGCGCAGGCCGAGCTCCACCATCGCCGCCAGCGCGGGCCGCAGCTCGCATCCGAGCATCCATTCCGGATCGGGCAGGTCCTGCAGCATCGGCCGCAAGCCGCGCAGCAGCGGGTTGGCGGCCAGGGTCGCCAATCGGTCCGGCGCATTGCGCGCCGCCAGGTCCGCCCAGCCCACGACCGCCGCGACCCAGGGCGTCGCGGCCGCGATGTCCAGCAGGTAACGCGTCTCTCCCTCGGTCGGCGCGGCCTGCACGAGCACCGTGCGCTCGATCCCCGCCTCGTCCAGCAGCGGCTCGAGATCCCGCGGCCCGAAGTCGCGATAGATGCTGCCCGATTCGGGTGTCAGCCATCCGTAGTCGCCGCGGGGCAGCGACCAGAAATGCTGGTGGGCGTCGACGGTGCCGCTCATGGAGCGCTTGCGTCGGACGGACACGGCGCGTCGTTTCGCATCAGCCCTTCGGCTTTCAATTCGTGCCACAGGTCGGCGGGTATCGCGACTTGCAGCAATGCGAGGTTCTGCTCGACCTCGGCGCGCGTTCGCGCGCCTGGGATCACCGTCGCGACTGCCGGGTGGCCGTAGGGGAACTGGAGAGCTGCGGCGGCGAGGGGAACGCCGTGCCGGCCGCAGACCGCCTCGATCCTCCGGACGCGGTCCAGCACGGCCGGCGGCGCGAGCCCGTAGTCGTAGCGGGCGCCAGCGCTCGCACCGGTGGCTAGGATCCCGGAGTTGAACACCCCGCCGAGGATCACGCCGATCTTGCGTGATTGCCCTGCTGTGCCCCGTCGCGAGGAAAGTGGCTCGGATCGCAGACCCGAGGCGGCGCGTGTGGATCCGCGCTACGCGGCCGCGGGCTCGACCCTCCGGGCAAGGCGCTCGGCCTCACTGCTCGCGATCCTTCCAGCGATCCCGATCGCAGGGCGCGCATCCAGCATCTGCGCGAATGCCGCGCGCACCTCGCCTGGCGTGACCGCGGCGATGCCGGCGAGCAGCTCCGCGCGCGAGCGCACGCGACCCAGCGCATAGAGATCCACTGCCGCCAGCTCCAGCCGCCGCGCCGGTTCCTCGTGCGCGGACAGTATGCGCACGCCCGCCTGGTTGCGGGCGCGCGCGATTCCGACGCGATCGGCTTTCCCGATGCGCTGGCGAACGAGGCGGCTGACCGCGCCGAGATATTCGCGCAGGTGCCCGGGTGCGGTCGACGCCTCGATCACGAACTGGCCGTACGCATCCCGCACGTCGGCCCAGCAGTCGGCGTGGTAGACGAGACCCCGCCGCTCGCGCAACTGGTCGAGCAGCGGCGAGCTCATCCCCTCGCCCAGCAGCGCCGCGGCGACGACGTAGGGCTGGTGCGCCTCCTGCAGCGTCGGCACCGGGAAACCCAGGACGACGTGAACGAGGCTCGATCCGGGCAGTGGGCGCACGCGGGTCCCGCCGCGCCAGACGGGTGCGGCGACCCGGTTCTCGCTGCCGGCTGGCATGTCGGCGAATGCAGCTTTCGCCGCCGCGACGATGCGGTCGGGATCGACGTTGCCCGCGATCCCGACGACGGTGTTCGCGGCCGTGTACTGTTGCCGCACCCAGGCCACCAGCTCGGCGCGGGTGAACCTGCGGATGTTGGCGCGCGTGCCGATCACCGGGCGCGCGGCAGGATGCGCGCCAAAGCAGGCGCGGTCGAACTGCTTGAACGCCGTCGCCATTGCGTCGTCCTCGTCGTCGGCGTACTCGTGGAGGATGACGCTGCGCTCGCGCTCGAGCTCGGCCTTTGGAAACGTGCTCTCGCGCACGATGTCGCCCAGCATGCGGACGAACGCCGCGGCGTCTTGCGCCAGGCCGCGCATGTGGAAAGCGGTGTGGTCGCGGTCGGTGTGCGCATTGACCTCGGCGCCCAGGCGCTCGGCGTCGAGGTTGATCTCCTGGCAGCTCCTCGAGCGCGTGCCCTTGAAGGCCATGTGCTCGATGACGTGGCCGATGCCGTTCAGCCGCGCGCTCTCGTGCTGACTGCCGCTGCGCACGAACACGCTGACCGCCGCGGTCGCCAGGTGCGGCAGGCGGATGACGACGACGCGCGCGCCGTTGGCGAGGGTTTCGATCAGCGTGGGGACATCGGCTCCAGAGGCGCGGATGTTCGACATGCAGGGACTCAGGTCTGGGGTCGCCGCGGTCGGGCAAGCTGCCTGCCGGCCCTCAGTGCAGCCGCTGCGCCGCGCCGTGGCAGTGCTTGAACTTCTTCCCCGAGCCGCAGGGGCAGGGATCGTTGCGCCCGACCTTGTCCGGATTCCGCACCGGTTCGCGACCGATGACCGGGGTGTTGCCGGCGGCCGCCATCGCCTTGCGCTGGTCGAGGAAGAAGGCGTGGATCTTGCGCACCGTGTCGGCGATGCCGGCAGCGAGCTGCCGGTGCTCGTCGATCGAGGGTTTGCGCCGCTCGAGCAGCTCCCATCCCTCTTCGGAACCGTAGAGAACGATCGTGGACAGCCATTCGGGATGACCCACGGTGACCGGCAGCCAGCCCTTGCGGTCGAGGCTCACGCCTTTCATGTAGCCAACGCACCATTCGTCGATGACCGGGATCGGGTCGCCATCGTTCGGGTTTTCGAGGAGCAGCGGCTCGTAGTCCTCGGGGGCTTCCAGCAGCGTCCCGGTGATGTCGTTCATATGGCGCATCATCAGCCCCATGATGCGCTCGGCGTGGGCCGTGCTCGAGAACACGGGCGTGTCCTCGCCTTTCTCGACATCCCACACCCAGCGCATCCATTCGCTGGGCAGGATCGTCGTCGGCCCCGACAGCAGCGCCGCGAAGTAGCCGTCGAGCATCGAGATGTCCATCGACTCGTCGACGCCCTCGGTATCGAGCAGGAAGCGATCGAGCTCGTCGAGCTCCGCGTCGGTCAGCATGTCAGGCGGTATCAGGCTCATGCATCCATTCCGGAATGTCGCGCTGGCCATGAAGCACGCGCCAGACGTCGACGTGGTCGGGGCGCTCGACGTAGAACGCGACGTGCGGAGCGTGTGTCAGCGGCCAGGCGCGCAGCCCCGCAAGGTCGAGTTCGTGGGCGTATCGCCGCGAGCGGGAAGCGGGGTGGCGCGCGACGAGCGGCTTCGCCGTCACCGCCGGGCGCGAGCCTTGACCGCGGCTCGTACGCTCTTGAGATGTTCAACGTGCTCATTGGGTGCAGCTTCGGCCCGATGGCAATATTTGGCAAGATTTGCGCCGTCAAGGACCGATCGCGAACCCGAGCCACCTCACACTGGCGGCAACCGCGTCATCATGGAAATCGCGTCGACGGAGCCCCTCCGTAATTGCCCGGCGGGTTTCGGGCGTGAAATCAATCGCCGCGCAGCTGACGCAGAGAGTCCGGGTAGAAGCGGCCATCGATCTTCTGCAGGAAGAACGAGCAGCCCTTTCGGCGCTCGCGCTCGCCGGCTCGACTGCATCGGCGCGAATCGTATCATCGTCAACGACAATGATGAGACCGACAGTCGTCCCGAGGGGTGCATCTACGGACATAGGATGGCGTTTCTCCAAAAGAAAGGCCCCGCCAAAGCGGGGCCCATTGCAGCTTGAACGAGTCAGTGCCTTCGAAGCCGTCAGTTGTTGTGTAGTTGTTCTCAATGACCCGGCAGAGGCACGAGCAGCACGGCGCGCGTCTCGCCGGTCGGCGTGAGCGCACCGGCGAGAATCTCACCCCGCCCGTTGATGAACATGGCCTCATCCATGTGGAGATCGGACGGCGTATCGACCAGGGCATTGAGGTCGACCATCGGCTTGCCCTTTTCGACATAAAAGGCCGTGTAGAAGGCCAGGTCGGTGGAATCGTCGGTGCAGAAGCCGAGTCCCCCAACGATCTGGCCTTTGCTGTTGATGCTGGTCGCCGTCCCGCGCGTGCACGAATCGACGGTCCCGAGGTCGGTCATTGTGCCCTGCTCCCACACGAAGGCGTGCCGTACAAGCGGCGCGTCGGTCACTCTTGCCCGTCCGACGACCTGGCCGGCGTTGTTGATCGCGAGCGCCTCGGAAACGCTGCCCCCGAGCGTGCCGAGATCGGTCAAAATGTCGAGAACGTTCAGCTATTCGAGGTTGGTTACACAAAGGAATTTTCGAACCTTCTGCAGGAGCACTATCAGCACAGCCCCTTTGCAACTGCCAGCATCGTGCATGAAGTTGGCGATGTCCTTACCCTCGCCACCATTTGTCCCGAGGACGAGTGGTTCGAGAGTCGTATCTATCATGATGTATTGAAGCCGTATGGAATCGTCGACTATATCGGCCTAAATGCGCTGAGAACCAGCAGTCGGGTCGCCTCCGTGCATAGCAGCCGGACTGTACCGGCCAAGCGCTACGGGCAGCACGAGATCTGCATCTTCAAGTTGCTGTCGCCGCATATCTGTCGCACTTTGGCTATCTCGGACGCGCTCGACATCAGAACGCTGAGTTCGCAGATGCTCGAAGCGACGCTCGATGCCCTGGTCGCCGGAGTTTATCTGGTCTCTCGCGATGGTCGCGTGGTCTACATGAACGCCGCTGCGGCGCACCAGATCAAGACGGGCAGCGCGCTTCGTATCGTGAACGGTCGGCTATTGCTACGCGATCTCGAAGCACGTGAAGCGCTGGCGCGAGCCACCGACGAGACAGCCAGCGAGAAATTCGACGGCGAGTCGTGCGGGCATTCGCTGGCGATTCCGGATTCGCAAGGCGATGGTTATGTCGCGACATTATTGCGGCTCGATCGAGGAAGCAGGCAAAGCATCATGGCGCCGTTCGCGGCGTCGGTCGCCGTCTTCGTGCAGAAGCCTGCCCGGGTGCCACTGGTGCCGGGCGAGGCATTTGCCAAGCTCTATCGCCTCACGGGCGGCGAACTACGCGTGCTGATTGCATTGGCGCAAGGCCTGGGCGGCAAGGACACGGCCGACATGCTCGGCATCAGCGAGCCGACGGTGCGAACTCACCTGCAGAATATCTTCTCCAAGACCGGTACGTCGCGACAGGCGGACGTGCTGCGTCTGCTGCAAAGCGCGACGCCACCCGCAATCGCGGTGTAGTGCTTCGATCGTGTCACCGATCGGCATATCAGAACGACTTCGCGATCGGCGCATAGAAGCCGATGCGTGATCGGCAACTTGGCGCCCCGCCGTGATCGGCATACTGAAGCCAGCAAGGTGATCACTGGCATCTCGAATTGAGCGTCGTAGCCGCTACCCTTCCGGACTCTTGCCCGAGGGGGTAAGGGTGAGGTGCAGGAGATTCGAGATGTTTCAGTATCAGGCGGTCTCGGTGCGTCCGCGCCAAGGCGATTCCGACCGCGACATCGCGCGCACGCGGTTGATGGGACGGCCGAAGGTGACCGCGCTGCGCAACTATGTGCTCAATCCGTCGGGGCTCGTGGCGAGCTGCGCGACCAGCCACTCGCGGAATGCGCTGAGCGCGGGATGGTCGCGCTCGGCCCGGCGCCAGCACATGAAGTGCGTCTCGCGCTCGATGCGCCGGAAGCCCGGACCGTCCAGCAGCACCAATTCACCGCGCGCGAGCTCCGATTCCGCGAAACGCAGGGTCTCAAGCACGACACCCAGACCATCGACCGCAGCGGCGATCGCCATGGACCCGCGGTCGAACGAAGGGCGTGCCGCGGGCGGCAGGCGCACGCGATTGACGCGGCACCAGTCAGCCCAGTGCACGGGGTTGAGCTTGGATTCAATCAGCGGCAGGCGGACCACGTCCTGCGGCGTGATCGGCTCGCTCGTGGACGCGATGCGCGGCGAGCACATGGGTACGGTGGGCTCGAGCCCCAGGGCCTGCACTTCCACCGCGGCGCGCTCCGGCGGCGCGCCGTAGGTGATTCCAAGCTGGATTCCCGTGTTCCGCCGAAGGTCCGGCGGCTCCGGGCCCGAAGTGAGCCGCAGCGTGGTCGCAGGGTAAGCCTGCATGAACCGGCCGATTCGCGGCCCGAGCCACTTCGAGGCGAAGCTCGGCGCGCAGTGCACGGCGAGCACGCGCACCTGGTCGGGCGACCGTAGCACCGCGCAACTGTCATGCATCAGGTCGAAGGCCTGCGTGAGGCCGCTCAGCAGCCTGCGCCCGTCGGGTGTGAGCTCCACGCGCCGCGTGCCGCGCACGAACAGCAGCCGTTCGAACCAGGCTTCGAGGGAGCGTACCTGGTGGCTGATGGCCGAGGGCGTGACATTCAGCTCGGAGGCGGCCGCAGCAAAGCTGCCCAGCCGCGCCGCCACCTCGAAGGTGCGCAGGGCGGGTAAGGGTGGCAGTCGGCGCATGAAACCCAGTATAGATGAATTCCATTCATGTGTAGGTGAATGATCGTCATTTGACCGCGCGCACCCCTTGTCGAATCATGGGACATTCCGGTCCACCGGCCGGCTTGCGGAGACAACTCATGCTCGACCGCACCAAGCGGATTTCCGTCTATCAGCCCACGCAGCTCGGGCTGAAGTTCCCCGAGCTCCCGGAATTCCAGACTCATGCCCAGGATCGCCAGCACCGCAAGGAGCGCCTGGTCGCGGCCTGCCGCGCCTTCGCGCAGCAGGGCTTCGACTATGGCTTCGCAGGCCACCTCACGGTCCGCGATCCGGAGCATCCAGCGCTGTACTGGACCAATCCGATGTGTGTGGACTTCTCGCAGGTCAAAGTGTCGAACCTGATCCTCGTCGACCACGACGGCAAGGTGCGCGAGGGCGAGTATGCCGTCAATCGGGCCGGCTTCGTGCTGCATGCAGCCGTGCACGAGCAGCATCCGGACATCATCGCCATGTGCCACGCGCATACCGTGTACGGCACCGCATTCGCCGCGCTTGGCAAGAAGCTCGAGCCGATCACGCAGGACGCCGCGGCGTTCTACGAGGACCACGTGGTGATCGGCGAGGAAGCGGGCCAGGTCGCCGTCGAGGTCAAGGGCGGGAACCGCGTCGCCAACGCCTTCAAGGGGGTCAAGGCCGCGATCCACCAGAACCATGGACTGCTCACGGCCAGCCGCCACAGCATCGATTCGGCAGCGTTCTGGTTCATCGCCCTGGAGCGTTGCTGTCGCCAGCAGCTGATGATCGACGCCACGGGGATCGCGCCCAAGCTCGTGTCGCCCGAACGCGCGCGCTACAGTCGCGAGCACGTCGGCAGCGACTACATCGGCTGGCTGCACTTCCAGACGATCTATGGAATGCTGGTGCAAACGCAGCCGGACATGCTGGAATGAGCGCCCTGCCCAGCTTTGCAGAGTTCCGCGCGCAAGCCCTGGCCGAGGGCTGCGACGAGGTGCTGGAGCGCCGCTGGGCGCCTGGCACCTTGCTCGCCGAGCACACCCACCCTTTCGCGGCCAGCGCGCTGGTGGTGCAGGGGGAGATGTGGCTCACCTGCGAAAGCGGCGAACGGCATCTGCAACCGGGCGACCGCTTCCACCTGGAGGCTGACATGCCGCACACCGAGCGCTATGGGCCCGACGGTGCGACCTACTGGGTCGGCCGGCGCAACTGAGAGCGACGCGCCGCCGGGCGCGGCGCAACCGCAGGATCCGTTCCATCGCATCGCGATGCGCGTCGCTGCGACGCGAGCTGTCGCAGCACGCGGTCAGCACGGCCTCCCCGGTCTCACAGGTGGAGGTCTCGTCGACGAAAAAGCTCATGGTGGTCGCGCTCGCGGTCACAATTCACCGCGCCTACGGCGACATGACGATCGTATGCGACAAAGACTCGTTCAAATCCAATCCGATGGTCGTGGCGTCGACTTGGGTCTGCAGCATGGCGCTAACGAACCCGATGCGCTTGCGGACCGTCGCCGCCGCGAGCCCGTCGCGTAGCAGGTGGTCACGGTAGCCGACGACATCGCCCCGGGTCACGGCCGCCATCGGCTTGTCGATGCGATCGTCGAACTGCTGGGCAGTCGACGCGAACTCGAGCACCGTGCGTGGTGGACGCCCGGGGGTCAGGTCGCGCCAGTACTCGAACGCGTCGAGCAAGGAACCGGGTGCTGGGGACGGACAAGCGTTCCCGGAGCCGGCCGGCGGGGAATTGACGCTCAAGGAAGACGCGGCGGCTGCCACTGGGGGCGGTGCCCATTCCTCGCCGCGGCTGGCAAACGAGAAGCGGGTCAGCCATTCAGCGGCGAGCCGAAGCGCGAGGTGCCGGGCGACTTCCCGCTCGGCGGTCTGCAGGCTTATGCGGACTACAGTTCCGTAGCGCGGACGCAGTCCGGTGGGGGCCCGAATCTGGAACCAGAAGCTGTTGCCGTGGAAAATCCGCTATCTCAAGGGCTTACGAAACGGACTCGGTATAGATGGTGGAGACGAGGAGGATCGAACTCCCGACCTTCGCATTGCGAACGCGACGCTCTCCCAGCTGAGCTACGTCCCCACGAACGAAGAATTATAGCTCAGGCGGCGGACCGGGGGAGGGTCCCTGGCAGCAGCACGCTGCGGTCGATGTCCCGCACGTTGGTGCGTCCGCAGAACGCCATCGTGAGGTCGAGCTCGTTGCGGATGATCTCCAGCGCCCGGGTGACACCCGCCTCGCCCATCGCACCCAGTCCGTAGACGAACGCGCGTCCGATCAGCGTTCCTCTGGCGCCCAGCGCCAGCGCTTTCAGCACGTCCTGGCCGGAACGGATCCCGCCATCCATCCACACTTCGATGCGTGAGCCAACGGCGTCGACGATCGGCGGCAGTGCCTCGATCGAGGAGGCCGCGCCGTCGAGCTGGCGGCCACCGTGGTTGGACACGATCAGTGCATCGGCGCCCGAGTCGGCGGCGTGCCGCGCATCCTCAGGGTCCTGGATGCCCTTGAGGATCAGCTTGCCGCCCCAGCGTTTCTTGATCCATTCGACGTCGCCCCAGTTGAGCGCGGGGTCGAACTGCGAATTGGTCCACGACGCGAGCGACGCCATGTTCTCGACGCCCTCGACGTGGCCGACCACGTTGCCGAACTGGTGGCGCCGCGTGCCGAGCATGCCGAGGCACCAGCGCGGCTTGGTCGCGAGATTGAGCAGGTTGGCGAGCGTCGGCTTGGGCGGCGCCGTCAGCCCGTTCTTGAGGTCCTTGTGGCGCTGGCCGAGGATCTGCAGGTCGAGCGTGAGCATCAGCGCCGAACAGCGCGCGGCCCTGGCGCGCTCGATCAGGCGCTCGCCGAATGAACGATCGCGCATCACGTAGAGCTGGAACCAGAACGGCCGGCTGGTGTGCGCCGCGATGTCCTCGATCGAGCAGACGCTCATCGTCGACAGCGTGAACGGCACGCCGAACTTCTCGGCGGCGCGGGCGGCGAGGATCTCGCCGTCGGCGTGCTGCATGCCGGTGAGCCCCACGGGTGCGAGCGCCACCGGCATTGCGACGTCCTCGCCGATCATGGTCGTGCGCACCGAGCGGTTCTCGAGGTTGACCGCCACGCGCTGGCGCAGCTTGATCTTCTGGAAGTCGGCTTCGTTGGCGCGGTAGGTGCCCTCGGTCCACGAGCCGGAATCTGCGTAGTCGTAGAACATCCGTGGCACGCGGCGCTTGGCGAGCACGCGCAGGTCTTCGATGCAGGTGATGGTGGTCATCGGATCGATCCGGACGGGGGAACGGGTTGGCGCCAGCCGCCATTGTAGGGGCGCGGCGCGTCCATGTCCTTCGGGTTCCGCAAGCGCGGCAACCTGGTCCCGGGTGCGGCGGAGGAGGTCAGGCGACGCGGTTCGCCCTGCTAAACTGCAACGCTGACGACGGGAGGCGAGCAATGACCAAGCAGGTGATCCACAGTCCCGATGCGCCTGCCGCGATCGGTCCTTATTCGCAGGCGATCCGCGTCGGCGACATGCTGTATATGTCGGGCCAGATTCCGCTCGATCCGAAGACGATGCAGATTGTCGAGGGCATCGAGGCGCAGGCGCACCAGGTGTTCAGGAACATGCGCGCGGTGCTGGTGGCGGCGAACGCGACACTCAACGACATCGTCAAGCTGGCGATCCTGCTCGTCGACCTCGCCGATTTCGCCAAGGTCAACGAGATCATGGCGACCTATTTCGAAGCGCCGTATCCGGCACGCTCGACCTTCCAGGTGGCAGCGCTGCCGCGCGGCTCGCGCATCGAGGTCGAGGCCAACGCGCTGCTGACCGAGGTCGCTCATTCCGGCGGATCGCCGCAGACGGGCTGGCGGGAAGCCTTCGACCAGACGAAGGGATCGTAGCCAGCGCGCCGCGGGCGGGCATCGGTCCGCAGCCTTACCGGCTCACGAGTGGAAAGCGATCTGGGTGCCTGATCGACTCGACTGCGAGATCGATGTCGAGGTCCGGCCAGTACAGATGGTCAGGGGAGGGGCGCGTTACGTGTGCGAGTTTGGCGATCGGCGCGTCGCGAAACCACGGGAACTGGGAAAACGGCAGATGCAGTTCCTCGGACCCGACGAGCACCCAGAAGCCGTGAACGGATACGTTCGTCACTTCAACCTGCGAAGTGCTCGCTCCATCGACGGCGGATTTCGCTTTCATGGCGTCGGACCAGTCCTTCAGCGATGCGCAGTTGCCGGCTGCTCAGTCCGAAATTGTGCGCCAGCCGGATTTCAGGTTCAAGCCAGAATTTCGCCTCTCCTTTCGAGGCTGCGACGTGGACATGGACCCGCGGTTCCTCCCTTGAAAAGAAGAAAAACCGGAGCTCGCCGTCGCGAAACAGCGTTGGACTCATTTGCGATCGGCGCAGGGTCTCGACAATCGGCTTCAAGCATGGACTGCAGAGGATGCAGGGCGGCATCGTCCATTCGACTGAGGACCCGCTCGTCCGTGGCGTACTGCGGCGGTCGCCGACGCCAGGCCTGCAACGATGAGTGATCGGCCGGCGCCGACGCACAAGGAGGCTGGCGGCAGCGCTCGCGGCGCGAGCCTCGCCGACAAGCTTGCGCGCGTCGGCGTGCTGCGCGACGAGGACCTCGTGCTGCACCTGCCGCTGCGCTACGAGGACCACACGCGTCTGGTCCCGCTGGCGCGGGTTCGCGCCGGCGCGACGGTGCAGACTGAGGGCGTCGTCGCGAATGCCGAGATCCAGTACCGGCCCCGCCGGCAGCTCGTCTGCCTGCTGCGCGATGCCGAGCGCCGCGACGCGACGCTGACGCTGCGCTTCTTTTCGTTCTATCCCAGCCACCAGAAAGCGCTCACTCAGGGCGCGCGCATCCGCGTCTATGGGGACGTGCGCGACGGCTATTTCGGCCCCGAGATCGTGCATCCGCAGTTTCGCGTCGTCCACGAAGACACGCCGCTGCCCGATCGCCTGACACCGGTATATCCGTCGACGGCGGGCCTGTCGCAGGACGTCCTGCGCAAGGCCGTCGAGCGCGCGCTCGCAGCCGATGCCGCGCGCACTGCCGAAGTGCTGCCCGAAGACCTGCTGCGCCGCCGCGACCTGTGGAGCTTCGCCGATGCGCTGCGTTTCCTGCACGCGCCGCCGCCGCGACTGTCGGCGGGTGCACAAAAGGCGCTCGACGAGCGCACGCATCCGGCGTGGACGCGCATCAAGTTCGACGAGCTGCTGGCGCAACAACTCTCGCTCAAAGCGCATCGCAAGGCGCGCGCATCGCGTCGCGCCCCGGTGCTGACGGGCACCGGCGCCTTGACCCGCGCGCTACTGGAGCGCATTCCTTTCAAGCTGACGCGGGCGCAGCAGCGCGTGTGGCACGAGATCGGCCACGACCTGCGCCGCGGGGTGCCGATGCAGCGGCTGCTCCAGGGCGACGTCGGATCGGGCAAGACGATCGTCGCGGCGCTCGCGGCGCTGCAGGCGATCGAGAGCGGCAAGCAGGTGGCCTTCATGGCGCCGACCGAGATCCTCGCGGAGCAGCATTACCGCAAGCTGCAGTCGTGGCTGTCGGGCGTCGGCGTGGAGATCGCGTGGCTGTCAGGCTCGCTGCCGGCCAAGGCGCGGCGCAAGGCCGCCGAGGCGCTGGAGAGCGGCGCTGCCCATTTCGCGATCGGTACCCACGCGTTGTTCCAGGAAGGCGTCGCGTTGCCGCGGCTGGGGCTCGCGATCATCGACGAGCAGCATCGCTTCGGCGTCGCCCAGCGCCTTGCCTTGCGCGACAAGGGCATGACCGAGGCGCACCAGCTGATGATGAGCGCGACGCCGATCCCGCGCACGCTGGCGATGACCTTCTACGCCGATCTCGACGTATCGATGCTGGACGAGATGCCGCCGGGACGCACGCCGGTGGCCACGCGGCTGGTGAGCCAGCGGCGGCGCGCTGAGATCATCGCGTGGGTGGGCAAGGCCTGCCGCGAAGGCCGGCAGGCGTACTGGGTGTGTCCGCTGATCGAGGAATCGGAGAAGCTGGAGTTGCAGACGGCGGTGGCGCTGCATGCCGAGTTGACGCGGGCGTTCGCTGCACCGGAGACGCAGGGGCCTGTTTCCGGGGCGACGGCTGCGCCCGCGACGTCTTCACCTGGCACGTTGGCAGCCGTGCCGGCGGCGCGCCCGATCGTCGTCGGCCTGGTCCACGGCCGCATGAAGCCCGACGAAAAAGCCGCGACGATGGAGGCATTTGCGCGCGGCGACATCGGCGTGCTGGTGGCGACGACGGTGATCGAGGTCGGCGTCGACATTCCCAACGCGTCGATCATGGTCATCGAGCACGCCGAGCGTTTCGGGCTCGCCCAGTTGCATCAACTGCGCGGGCGCGTCGGCCGCGGTGCCGCCGAGAGCAGCTGCGTGCTCCTGTTCGAGGAGCCGCTGACCGACACGGCGCGCCAGCGCCTCAAGGTCATCTACGAGACGAGCGACGGCTTCGAGATCGCGCGCCAGGACCTGCTGATCCGCGGTCCCGGCGAATTCCTGGGCGCGCGCCAGTCGGGGGTGCCGCTATTGCGTTTCGCCGACCTGGAGCGCGACGTCGCGCTGATCGAGCAAGCGCGCGATGCCGCGGATGAGCTGTTGAAGACGGACCCGGCCGCCGCCATGCGCCATCTCGACCGCTGGCTGGGCGCCCGGCAGGCGTTCATCAAGGCGTAAGGACGCCTGTGCGCCCGGGGCCGCGCTCGGCACCGGGCCCGGTTGCGCGCTCGGCTTGCGCTACTTGAGGGGACCGGCGAAGCCCAGCATCTGGTGCGGAGACTTCGCGACCGGCGGGAATTTCTCCGGTCGGTGATCCGGTATGAAGCCGTTGCGATTGGGCATCTTCACCGCGGCCAGCGATTTCGCGTCCATGGTGCTGTCGGCGGGGACGATCTTCGCCTCCGACAGGATGTACGCGCAGAGCGCGTAGACCTGGTCGTCGTTCAGGCTGCCCGGCATGTTCTGCGGCATCGCGCGCTTGATGTAGTCGAACAGCGTCGTGGCGTAGGGCCAGTAGCTTTCGACCGTCTTGATCGGCGCTTTCGCCGGGTTGTCGTTGACCAGCGTTCCCCGGCCGCCGATCAGGCGGTCGCCGATGCCGCCCTGCAGCTTGTCGCCGTGGCAGGACGCGCACTGACCCTTGTAGAGCGCGTCGCCCTGGGCGACGGTTCCGGAGCCCGCGGGCAGCCCGCGCCCGTCGGGCAATGGGGAGGTGAAGGCGGCGAGCTCGGACTCCGTGGGCGTGGTCCCGAAGCCGTATGGCGCGTGGCCGCCGGCCGCCCATGCCGACGCCGCCGATGCCGCCAGGACCAGGAACCCGGCCGCGATGCGGCGGCTGGCGCTAGTAGTAGTGGACATTCGACACCTTTCCGTCGGTTGCGACGAGCCAGCTCTGGATGGCGTTCAGGTGGTAGATCGACCCGATCGGGCCGTTGAGGCCGCGCATGGCGATCACCTGTCCGAGGGTCGGCTGGACGTAGCCGGTACTGTCCACGCAGCGGCTCTGCAGGATCGCTTCCTTGCCGTCCCATTGCCACGGCAGGCGGAAACGGGTGTGGCAGATCGGCATCACCGGCCCCTGCAATGCCGCCTGGCGCCAGGTCTTCCCGCCATCGGCCGAGACATCGACGCGCCGGACGGCGCCGCGTCCCGACCATGCGAGGCCGGTGATCTCGTAGAAGCCCGGTCCATCGAGCGTCATTTCGCCCGAGGGCGAGGTGATCACCGACTTCGCTTCCATCTCGAACGAAAACTGGACCGCCTTGCCGCTGGGCATCAGGTCGGTGTACTTCGAGGTTTCCTCGCGCGTCATGAACGGCGCGTCGGAAACCTCGATCCGCCGCAGCCATTTGATGTGCACGTTGCCCTCGAAGCCGGGCACCATCAGGCGCAGCGGATAGCCCTGTTCGGGACGGATCGCTTCGCCGTTCTGCCCGTAGGCGAGGAAACAGTCCTTCATCGCCTTTTCCATCGGGATGCTGCGCGTCATCGCGGCCGCATCGCCGCCTTCGGCGAGCAGCCACCTGGCGCCGGGCTTCACGCCCGCTTCCTCGAGAATCGTCCGCAGCGGCACCCCGGTCCACTCGGAGGTCGACGTCAGGCCGTGCGTGCCCTGCACGGTCTTCATCGTCGGCTTCGACCATTCGGTCAGGCCGTTGCCCGAGCACTCGATGAACATGGTTCGCGACATCGACGGAAAGCGCTTGATGTCCTTCATCGAGAACTTCTTCGGCGATCGCACCATGCCGTGCACGAACAGGCTGTGCTTGCTCGGGTCGATCACCGCAGTGCCCCCATGGCTGCGCTCGAAGTGCAGCCCCGACGGCGTCACGATGCCGAGGCTGCCCTGCAGCGGCGTGAACGTCCACGACGACAGCGGCGTCGCGGTCTTGAAGCGCACCCGCACTTCGGTCTCGAACTGCGAGCGCGTGCCGTAGCTCTCGTCGGCGAGCGGGTACCCAGGAACCTTGGTGGCATCGACGGGGACGTCGTGCTCCTCCGACCCGAGCGAGCCCTTGGCCCGCGCCAGTCCCGGCAGACTCGCGACCGCGCCGGCGACTGCGAGCGAGCCGAACATGAAGCGTCGGCGGCCGCCCGGCGTGGTGCTCGCGTCCGGGTGATAGGGAGAGTGCGGATCGGATCGGTCGACGACCAGCGCGCGGTCTTCCGCTTCGCGCAACATGCCCGCGACGGATTCCTGCGGGCCCGACTTCTCCGCAGGCATACGGCGTTCCCTCATCGTGCCCCCTGTGCGTTGTTGCGGCGCGTCGCTCGCTATCGGCCGAAATCGGATGCTACTCCAAAGATTCGTCGACGCAACGATCGCGCCGATCGCATCGCATCGACCGGAAGACCGATGTTGCGGGCGACGCACATCCGATACCGTGAGCCGATCCCTCCGACATACCGACGTCATGCGATACGTTCCGTCAGGCAGAATGAGCGATGCGCGCGCGCTCGCCTGGCGCATCGTCGCCGCCACGCGCCACGGCGCTCCGAAGTTCGCCGATTTCGCCTCGGGTGCAGCGGTCGGTGCGGAGCTCGCGCTGATGCAGACATCGGGGTTGTGGGACATCGTCGCGTGGGTGCTGCTGCCTTCGCGCTTCGATGCGCTGGTCACGCTGCGCCGCGGCAATGTCGAGGACGCGACCGCCGGCTTCCTGGCGCGCGCCGCCGAGCGCGTGCGCCACCGTCGCGATTTCGGGGGGCCGATCTGGGACGCTCGCTTCGAATGGCGCCCCGTCCGCGGTGACGCCGAGATCGCCGCCGTCGCGCGCGAGCTGCTGCGCCGGCCGCTTCGCGCCCAGCTCGTCGAGCGCCTCGCCGATTACCCGTTCTGGGACAGCTGCTGGGTGCCGGCGGGGCGCAGGGCGACGCCCGCGCCGAAAGTGGCCCCGGTTGTCGCGGCGATCCGGGAGGTGGCGGCGATCCAGGACGTCGCGGCGATCCGGGCTGTGGCGACGATCCGGGATGTGGCGGCGCGGCGGCCCGACTCCGCGCCCCCTCCGACCCGTGACGGTGCTTCATTGACGCAAATCAATGGCTTGTCCTCGCCTCTCCCCCCGGGGCTGCGGTAAAATCCGTTCGGCGTGGGTGCCGTCGCGCCGCCTGGGGCGGCAGCGAGTCGGCATCACCGACCGACCGCCATGGCGCTCTATACGCTGGGACTCAACCACACGACGGCCCCGCTCGATGTCCGGGAGCGGGTGACGTTTGCGCCCAACGCGCTGTCCGACGCGCTGCGCGAGCTCACCGCGCAGGGCAGCGTCAAGGAGGCAGCGATCCTGTCGACCTGCAATCGGACCGAGGTGTATTTCCACGGTGGCGAGCCGGGGTCGGTCGCACGCTGGCTAGAGGACGCGCATCAGTTGCCGCGCGCGGCGCTCGACCCCTACGTCTATACGCTGCCGCGCGAGCGCGCCGTGACGCACGCTTTCCGCGTCGCGAGCGGCCTCGATTCGATGGTCCTCGGCGAGCCCCAGATCCTCGGTCAGATGAAGCAGGCCGTGCGTTCGGCGCAGGCGGCCGGATCGCTGGGCCTGGTGCTGAACCGCCTGTTCCAGCGCACGTTCGCCGTCGCCAAGGACGTACGCACGCAAACCGACATCGGCAGCGCGTCGATCTCGATGGCCGCGGCGGCCGTGAAGCTCGCCGAGCGCATCTTCCCTTCGATCGCCGGGCAGCGACTGCTGCTCGTCGGCGCGGGCGAGATGATCGAGCTGGCGGCGACGCATTTCGCCGCGCGCGAACCGCGTTCGATCACCGTTGCCAACCGGACGCTCGATCGGGGCGCAAAGCTCGCTCAGCGTTTCGGTGCCGAGGCGATCACGCTGACCGAGCTCACCCCGCGCCTGGCGCAGTTCGACATCATCGTCACCTGCACTGCCAGCACGTTGCCGATCATCGGCAAGGGGACGCTCGAGCGCGTCATCCGGCAGCGCCGGCATGCGCCGGTGCTGATCGTCGACCTCGGCGTGCCGCGCGACGTCGAGGCCGAGGCGGCCGCGCTCGACGACGTCTTCCTCTACAGCATCGACGATCTCGCCGAGATCGTGAAGGGCAATCTGCAGGTCCGCCGCGAGGCCGTCGTCCAGGCCGAGCAGATGATCGCCGCCCAGGCGGCGCATTTCCTGCACTGGCTGCAGGGCCGCAGCGTGGTGCCGACGATCGCCGCGCTGGCGCAGCACCACGATGCGGTGCGCGGTGCGGAGCTCGAGCGCGCCCGGCGCCAGCTCGCCGCAGGTTCGAGTCCCGATGCCGTGCTCGAATCGCTTGCGCGGGGCCTCAGCAGCAAGCTGCTGCACGCACCGCTTGCTGCGCTCAACGCCGCGGGCGACGCCGAGCGCGCCGAAATGATCGCGCTGTTCACGCGCGTCTACGGCCTGCCCGAACCCTCGGCCGACCGCGAGTCGTAGCGGCGGGTATCGGCGGCCCCCGTTCCGCCGGCTGCGGGAAGGGGCACCCCTCGCAGTCGCGACAGTGCCTGCGGATTGCCCCATCCTCCGGCCGATCCGGCGCTCCCCGGAAGCCGATCCGATCCCGAATCATCCGACGCGCGCGACACGGCTACGCAGGCATCCCCGGACACCACGCCCCGATCCGCATGAAACAGTCGCTACGCACCAGGCTCGATCAGCTCGGCGCTCGCGTCGCCGAGCTCGACGCGCTGCTTGCGGCCGAAGACGCGACGCGGGATCTCGAGCGCTATCGCACGTGGTCGAAGGAGCGGGCCGAGATCGAACCGATTGTCGCGCGCTACCGCGACTTCGGGCGCGCCGAGGCCGATCTCGCGACGGCGGCCGAGCTCGCTCGCGATCCGCAGATGCGCGATTTCGCCGACGACGAACGCAGGGTGGCGGAGTCCCGCCTGGCGGCCCTCGAAGGCGAGCTGCAGGCGATGCTGCTTCCCAAGGATCCGGACGACGAGCGCAATGTCTTCATCGAGATCCGGGCAGGAACGGGGGGCGACGAATCGGCATTGTTCGCGGCGGACCTGTTCCGGATGTACTCGCGCTATGCCGAGCGTCAGCGATGGAAGGTCGAGGTCGTCTCCGAGTCCGCGTCGGATCTCGGCGGCTATCGCGAGATCATCGCGCGCATCGTCGGCAGCCGCGTCTATGCGCGGCTCAAGTTCGAGTCCGGCGGCCACCGCGTGCAGCGCGTGCCGCAGACCGAGGCGCAGGGACGCATCCACACCTCGGCCTGCACCGTGGCGATACTGCCCGAGGCCGATCCCGTGGCCGACATCGAGATCAACCCGTCGGAGCTCCGCATCGATACCTTCCGCGCCTCGGGTGCGGGCGGGCAGCACATCAACAAGACCGATTCGGCGGTGCGCATCACCCACCTGCCGACCGGGCTCGTCGTCGAATGCCAGGACGATCGCTCGCAGCACCGCAACCGGGCGCAGGCGATGAGCGTGCTGGCGTC
>JAGXBK010000137.1 GCA_018971195.1 Betaproteobacteria bacterium | reverse complement strand
GGCGCGCGCCTCTGGACTGTCGCCGCGGCGACGGGTCGTGCATTGAATGACCTGGCCGCACCGTTCGACCTGGTTGGAGTTTCGCTTTCCAAGGGGCTGGGGGCTCCCGGCGGCTCATTGCTTGCAGGCTCACGGGACACCGTCGCGCGTGCGGTCCGCCACCGCCGCATGATGGGAGGCGCCATGCGACAGGTCGGAATCCTCGCTGCGGCCGGCATCTTCGCCCTGGATAACAATCTGGTGCGCATGGTCGAGGACCATGCGAACGCCCGCCTTATCGCAGCACGTCTCGCACAGAGCCAAACGATTGCCATCGATCCTGCAACCGTTCAGACGAACATCGTCGTATTTGGCCTGGCCCCGGACGCACCGGATGCCACGACCCTCGTCGCCAGAGCGCGTGAAAGCGGTGTGTTGATCAACGCCTTTGGACCACGCACGATCCGCGCGGTCACCCACCTCGACGTATCGCGCGACCAATGCATTCTGGCTGCTGACGTCCTGGTGGAGCTCGCCGGCGGCGCGAGGGCCTGAGTTCCCGCGTCAGGGCCGCAATCGGCTCCAGTCATCGAGCGCGCTGCGGGCAGGAAAGCGCTAGCGCAGCGCGAACGTGAGGCCGAGCGGGACGAAGACGACGGCCAGCAGGTTGCCGATCAGCACGATCGAGGCGACTTTCGCGGGCTCCTGTCCGAACTGCTCGGCAACGATGAAGTTGAGCACCGCGGGCGGCAGGCTCCCGAAAATGATCAGCAGGCCCTGCTGCGTCGGGGTGAGCCCAAGCACCTGTGCGAGCAGCGCCGCGATCGCGATTCCTGCAAGGGGGCAGACGATGCCGCCGATCAGCCCGAGGTGCCAGTCGGCGAAGCTCGCCTCGTACAGGCGCGCGCCCAGCGAAAGGAGCATCATCGGAATCAGCGCGTCACCGACGAGCTTGATCGCGACGGTCAGCCATCCGGGCATCGGCGGATGCACCAGCGCGAAAGCGAAGCCAAGAACGGTGGACAACGCCATGGGGTTGCGCAGCAGGTTCCCGAAGCGCGCGTGGTGGTCGATGATCCAGGCGCCGACCGTGAACTGCAGCAGGTTGGAGATCGTGAACAACGCAACCATCGGCGCGAAGCCGGCGGCGCCGTAGGCGAGCACCGCGAGCGGCAACCCCATGTTGCCGCAGTTGTTGAACATCATCGGCGGAACGAAAGTCCGCGCGCTGGTGCCGAGCAGCTTGGCGAACGGCCAGGCGAGCAGTCCCGAGCCGAGCACGACGCCGATGCTGCCAACGAGCAGCATCTTGTTCGCAGCGACGTCGAAGTCCTTGCTGGCGAGTGCCGAAAACACGAGTGCCGGTGCCAGCACGTTCATGCTGATCCGGTTGACCATCGACATGTCGGGCTTGACCCGCCACGCGTACGCCCAACCGAAAGCGATGATCGAGAAGACCGGCAGGAAGATGCCGAGGATGCGGGCGAGCAATTAAAGGATGTATTGCGCGAGATTGTCGTCGCCGGCGATCCCCGCGAGCCTGTCGTCGACATACACGGCGTCGATGACGATGGTTTCGCCGGTATGCCGCGTCGCGTGAAAGGAGATCTCCTCCAGCAGGCGCTCCATCACCGTGTAGAGCCGGCGCGCGCCGATGTTCTCCTGCCGCTCGTTGACGGCATGTGCGATCTGCGCCAGGCGGCGAACGCCGTCGGACGCGAACTCGAGATGCACCTGCTCGGTGCCGAGCAGTGCCTGGTACTGCCGCGTCAGGCAGGCGTCGGTCGAGGTCAGGATGCGCTCGAAATCCTCGACCGAAAGCGAATTGAGCTCGACGCGGATCGGCAGCCGGCCCTGGAGCTCGGGTATGAGGTCCGAGGGCTTCGACAGGTGGAAGGCGCCCGACGCGATGAACAGGATGTGATCGGTCCTGATCATTCCGTATTTGGTCGCGACCGTCGTGCCCTCGACCAGCGGCAGCAGGTCGCGCTGCACGCCCTGGCGCGACACGTCGGCGCCCTGGACATCGCCGCGGGCGGTGATCTTGTCGATCTCGTCGATGAACACGATGCCGTTCTGCTCGGCGGCGGCGAGCGCGCGCTGCTTGATGTCGTCGTCGTTGATCAGCTTCGCCGCCTCGTCGTCGGTCAACTGGCGCAGCGCCTCTGCCACCCTCATCTTGCGGACCTTGCGCCGGCCGGTGCCCATCTGCTGGAACATGCCCTGGATCTGCGCGGTAAGGTCCTCCATGCCGGGCGGCGCCATGATGTCCATCTGCGGCATGGCCGCGGCCACCTCGATCTCGACTTCCTTGTCGTCGAGCTGCCCTTCGCGCAGCATCTTGCGGAATTTCTGGCGCGTTGCCGAGTCGGCTGGGCGCATGTCGTGGAAGTTGACCTCGCGCGCCGGGGGCAGCAGCACGTCGAGGATGCGCTCCTCGGCGGCGTCGGCGGCGCGATCTTTGACGGCGCGCGTCTCGGACTCGCGCATCTGCTTGACCGACACCTCGACCAGGTCACGCACGATCGTGTCGACGTCGCGACCCACGTAGCCGACCTCGGTGAACTTGGTCGCCTCGACCTTGACGAACGGTGCGTCGGCCAGCCGCGCGAGACGCCGGGCAATCTCGGTCTTGCCCACACCGGTGGGCCCGATCAGCAGGATGTTCTTCGGCGTGATCTCCTGGCGCAGCGGCTCGGGGACCTGCTGCCTGCGCCAGCGATTGCGCAGCGCGATCGCGACCGCACGCTTGGCCGCGTCCTGCCCGACGATGTGCTTGTCGAGCTCGGACACGATTTCTTCGGGCATCATCGGCAATGGCATGGCGTTAACGCGTGCTGGGGCAAACAAAATGCCGCCGGTGTCGCGGCGGCTTGGCGGGTGATGGAACGAGCATGCATTGTACGCTGCGACGCTGTCCGCGGCAGGGCCGATGCGCGGCGTGGCGGCACATTCGAAACGGAAGTACGAGGCTGCCGCGGTGATCCCGTATCATCGCGGCTTGGAGCGACGGAGGTTCGGGGCAATGACTGCATGCGGGATCCATTTCGCGAGATCGCGGCACCGGGCGCCGTTGCGCGACCGGCGCCGACAGCCCGGGGAACGAAGCGCCTCGATCCGGCGTGCGCTCGCAGCGGGCGCGTGCGTGCTCGCGGTCCTCGCCCTCGGCGCATGTGCGAGCTTCCGGGGTTCGACCGCTGCGCGGGAGCCCTCGGCATCCGCGTCAGCGGCGAAGCGGGGCCTGGGCCAGGGGGCGGAGCTGCGCGCCATCGGCGGCTCGGCCGTCACCGGCCTGGTGCGGGTTGTCGACCACGACGACGGTGCGACGGTGACCGTCGCTGCGTTCAACGTGCCGATCGGCGAGTTCCGCGTCGCGATCCAGCAGACCCCGAACTGCACGTCGCCGAACGGTTTCTCCGCCGGACCGGCGTGGGCGCCGCCCGCGTCGAAGCGCAAGCCGGCCGACCTCGTGTCCGTGCTCGTCGCCAACGCAAGCGGCATCGCCCAGGCGTCTGAATTCGTCGCCGGCCTGCGCGAGACCGGCGTGAACGGCGTGGCCGGGCGCAGCGTCGTCCTCTATGCCGGTTCCAGGGTCACCGACGCGCGCCCCGACGTTCCGAACGAGCGCATCGCCTGCGGCGTGTTCGAGCCTGTCCAGCCGCCACGATTCTGATTCGACACGACCGGAGTAAGACGCAATGGGATTCCTTGCCGATCGCCGCTTGCTGATCACGGGCGTCCTGTCGACGCGGTCGATTGCCTACGGCGTCGCGAGAGCCTGTCATCGCGAGGGAGCGATCCTCGCATTCACGTACGCGAGCGAGGAGCTGAAGGACCGCGTCGTCAAGATCGCTGCCGAGTTCGGCGACTGTCCGGTGCTGCCCTGCGACGTGAGCTCCGACGACCAGATCGGGGCGCTGTTCGAGGGCCTGAGACGGGAGTGGGGTGGCCTCGACGGCCTGCTGCACTCGATCGCATTCGCGCCGCGCGAGGCGCTTTCGGGGGATTACCTGGAAAGCCTGTCGCGCAGCGCATTCGCCATCGCGCACGACATCTCCAGCTACAGCTTCGCGGCGCTCGCCAAGGGTGCGCGGCCCCTGCTGGCGGGGCGCAATGCGTCGCTGGTCACGCTGACCTACCTGGGCGCCATGCGGGCGGTCGCGAACTACAACGTCATGGGACTGGCCAAGGCGAGCCTGGAGGCCAACGTACGCTACCTCGCCGCAGCGCTGGGGCCCGAGGGCACGCGGGTGAACGCCATATCGGCAGGGCCGATCAAGACGCTGGCGGCGGCAGGTATCGGCGGTTTCTCGACGATCCTGCACTTCGTCGAGCAGTCCGCGCCCTTGCGCCGCAACGTGACGATCGACGAGATCGGCAACGTGGCGGCGTTCTACTTTTCGTCGCTGTCCTCCGCGATCACCGGCGAAGTGACCTATGCGGACGCCGGCTTCTCGAACATCGCTGCCGGTCTCGGCGGGTAGCGTCCGGCGAGTCGGCCGGGCCGTGGCGGCAGCGTGCCCGGTGACCACGCGAGCGATCACGTGAAGGCAAGCAGCTTCGACGCCGTCATCATCGGCGCCGGCCACAATGGACTCACCTGCGCCGCCTACCTGGCCGGCGGCGGGCAGTCGGTGTGCGTCGTCGAGCGACGCGATGTCGTCGGCGGCGCGGCCGTCACCGAGGAGTTCCACCCCGGCTTCCGCAACTCGACCGCGAGCTACACGGTGAGCCTGCTCGCGCCGCAGGTGATCGCGGAGCTGAATCTCGCAGCGCACGGCCTCAGCATCGTCAAGCGGCCGGTCTCCAACTTTCTTCCGCTGCCGGGCGATCTGAGCCTGACGGTCGGCGGCGGACTGGCCGCGACGCAGGCCGAGGTCGCGAAGTTCTCCGCCAGGGATGCCGCGCGCCTGCCGGACTACTACGCGATGCTGTCGCGCGTGGCCGATGTCCTGCGCGACCTCCTGCACGTGACGCCGCCGAATCCAGGCGCGCGCCGCGGCGCGCGCCTGGCATTGGCCATCGACGCCTGGAAAGCGTCGAGGCCGTTTCGCGCGCTCGATCGCGCGGGCCAGCGCGATGCGCTCGATCTGTTCACCAAGAGCGCGGGTGAAATCCTCGATCGCTGGTTCGAGTCGGATCCGATCAAGGCGGCATTCGGCTTCGACGCGGTCGTCGGCAACTTCCAGAGTCCGTACGCACCGGGCTCGGCGTACGTGCTGCTCCATCACGTGTTCGGCGAAGTGAACGGGGAGCGCGGGCAGTGGGGGCACGCGCTGGGCGGCATGGGCGCGATCACGCAGGCGATGGCGAAGGAATGCGCGATCCGCGGCGTCGTGATCAGGACCTCGGGCGCAGTCGCCCGCGTGATCGTCGAGGATGGACGCGCAGCCGGCGTCGAGCTGGCGAGCGGCGAGACGATCCGTTCCCGTCGCGTCGTCGCGAACGTCAATCCCAAGCTGCTGTTCGGCCAGCTCGTTGCGCAGGAGCATGTCGATGCCGATTTTCGCGATCGCATCGACGGCTATCGCTGCGGTTCGGGAACGTTCCGGATGAACGTCGCGCTCGCCGAGCTGCCCGATTTCCGCTGCCTCCCCGCCGCGACCCCGCAGCCGCATCACGGTGCGGGCATCATCGTTGCGCCCTCGCTCGGCTACATGGAGCGTGCGTACTTCGATGCGAAGCTCCGCGGCTGGTCGCGCGAGCCGATCGTCGAGGTGCTGATCCCGTCGGTCGTCGATCCTTCGCTCGCGCCGCCCGGCAGGCACGTCGCGAGCCTGTTCTGCCAGCATGCGCACCCGAGCATCGGCGAAGTGCGGCGCGGAACGACCTGGGACGATCATCGCGACGAGGTCGCCGACCTGATGATCGCCACCGTCGATCGTGTCGCGCCGAATTTCGGTCGCAATGTCCTCGGCCGCCGCGTGCTGTCGCCGCTCGACCTCGAGCGCGAGTTCGGACTCGTCGGCGGCGACATCTTCCACGGGGCGCTTGCGCTCGACCAGCTGTTCTCGACGCGACCGGTGCTGGGCAACGCGGACTACCGGATGCCGGTGCCGGGCCTCTACCTGTGCGGCGCGGGCGCGCACCCGGGCGGAGGCGTGACCGGAATCCCCGGTCGCAACGCCGCGCGCGAGATCCTGAAGGATTCGAAGCGGGGCCGCCCGGAAAACAAGCGCGAAGCCGGCCGATAAGCCGGGTTCTGTTACGGCGCGTGGAGACCACGCGCTATGACCGTCATTCCTCTAGGCCCGGCGTTGCCGCCGGGCTCGAGCCGCCTACCCGCGGACTCGGCGAGCAGCGTCGTCGTCCGCCTATTTGGCGTTGCTCCGGATGGAGGTTGCCGCGTTTCACCCGCTCCCGTTTGACCGGGGGCGACTCGTCTCTGTGGCCCTGTTCCTCGCCTTCGCCTTGGCCGCGAGGCCTCGACTGTTGCGGCCGGGCGTTACCCGGCATCCTGCTCTGTGGAGCCCGGACTTTCCTCTCCCTGCGGAGCTTGCGCTCCGAAGGCAGCGACGATCTGGCCGGCTTCGCAGGCGACATTGTAGAGGGTTCGCGCCACGCGCGCCCGTCATTTCGCCAGCTGCCATCTCTGTCGCATGGCTCCGCGGCGACGGCCGCGGAGCGGCGCACGGTTCCGCAGCGTGGGCCGCGGGGGAGGACAAAGCTCAGGCGTGGGCCGCGGGGCAGGGCATGGTTCCGCGGTGTCGGCCACGCGGTCGGGCATGGTTCCGCGGCGTGGGCCGCGAGGCAGGACATGTCTATGCGCTCGGTGTGCGCAATCGCCGGCCCGCGGGTCCCGGTGCGGCATCGCTCGAGGACATCCTGCAGGAGATGTTTCAT
>JAGXBK010000136.1 GCA_018971195.1 Betaproteobacteria bacterium | reverse complement strand
CGGCAGGTGCACGCGCGTCCAGAAAAGATTCGACTCGACGTAGCTCGCGATGACAGGATCGCTGACCAGCATGTCGCCAGCCACCCACCCGAGCAAAGCGGCGCCCAGCTTGATGATGACCGGAAAGCGCGTCATCAGCCCCAGGACCAGCGTACTGCCGAATACGATGACCGGAATGCTGATGCCGAGTCCTGCGATCAGCAGCGCGACACGGCGCCGCGCGACCGCCGCAACGCCGAGCACGTTGTCCATGCTCATGATGAGATTCGCGACGAGGATCGTCCGGATTGCCGCCAGCAGGCCGCCGCCGCTTCGCGTCCCCCGCTCTTCGTCATCGTCCGGCAGCAGCAGCTGCACGGCGATCCAGAACAGCAGCACACTCCCGGCGAGCCTGAGGTACGGAAACTCCAGCAGCTCGGCGGCGGCCGTCGTGAGCACCACGAGGATGATGATCGCGGCGATGCTGCCGCCGATGATCGCCTTCTGCTGCTGATGCGGCGGCAACGATCGCGCCGCAAGCGCGATCATCACCGCGTTGTCGCCGGACAGCAGGATGTTGACGAGCGCGATCTCGCCCAGGGACACCCAGATTGCCGGACTGCTCGGATCAACGATCACGGGCGCGTCCGCCCCATGGTGGTTTCGGGTCCGTACCCGATCAGATCAGTCCCGCGCCGCGCGCCCACAGGTACTTGGCGCCCAGCACCGCGACCGGGATCTCGGTCGAATACGCGTAGGACGGGATGCCGTGCTGGTACAGGTATTCGGCGGCTTCCTCGACCTGGACGTCGCCTGCGAGCGAAGCGACGATCGGCTTGTGGATGCCTTTCGCCTTCATCTCCTCGACGACCTCGACGACGAGCTTCGCGAACACCATCGGCGGCGTGATGATCGTGTGCCAGTAGCCGAGGATCAGCGCGTGGATGCGCGGATCCTCGAGCCCGAGGCGGATCGTGTTCTGGTAGGTCTTCGGCGGCTCGCCGCCGGTGATGTCGACCGGGTTCCCCGCGGCGCCGAACGGCGGGATGAACTTGCGGAATGCGGCGTCGAGGTCGGGCGGCATCGCCATCAGCGACAGCTTGTTGTCGACGCAGGCGTCGGAGAGCAGCACGCCCGAGCCGCCGGCACCGGTGATGATCACCACGTTCTCGCCCTTGGGCGTCGGCAGCACCTGGATGCCGCGCGCGAAATCGAGCAGATCGCGCAGGCTGCGCGCGCGGATCACGCCGGACTGCTTCAACACGTCCTCGTAGATCTTGTCGTTGCCCGCCAGCGCACCGGTGTGGGAGCTCGCGGCCTTGGCGCCGGCCGAGGTGCGACCGGCCTTGAGCACGACGACCGGCTTCTTCTTCGACACGCGCTTCGCGACCTCGGCGAAGGCGCGGCCGTCCTTCAGGTCCTCGCAGTGCATCGCGATGATATGCGTGTTCTCGTCCTGCTCGAAGAACGTGAGCAGGTCGTCCTCGTCGATGTCCGACTTGTTGCCCAGTCCCACGATCGCCGACACGCCCATCTTGGCCGAGCGCGAGAAGCCGATGATCGCCATGCCGATGCCGCCGGACTGCGACGACAGCGCCGCGTGCCCCTTGACGTCGTAGGCGGTGCAGAACGTCGCGCACAGGTTCTTCCACGTGTAGTAGAACCCGTAGATGTTCGGGCCCATCAGGCGCACGTTGTACTTGCGCCCGATGTCCTGGATCTCCTTCTGGCCCTCGACGTTGCCGGTCTCGGCGAATCCGGAAGGAATCAGCACCGCGCCCGGGATCTTCTTCTCGCCGACCTCGATCAGCGCCTGCGCGACGAACTTCGCGGGAATCGCGAACACCGCGACGTCGACATCGCCCGGGATGTCCTTGACGCTCTTGTAGGCCTTGCGGCCCATGATCTCGCCGGCCGACGGGTTGATCGGGTAGATCTTCCCCTGGTAGCCGCCGTTGATCAGGTTCTTCATCACCGAGTTGCCGATCTTGCCATCCTCGGCCGAGGCGCCGATCACGGCCACCGCATCGGGCTTCATGATGCGGTTCATCGCGCGGACGATCTCGCCTTCGCTCGGCCGGTAGCGCGCCGGCGCCGGGTTCCAGTCGGCGACGATGCGCACATCGGCGGCCGTCGCGCCGGTCCTGGTCGCAAACACCGGATTGAGGTCCATTTCGGCGATATCGGGAAAATCCGAGACCAGCTGCGAGACGCCGACGATCAGGTTCGCGAGCGCATCGCGATTCACAGGGTCGGCGCCGCGAACGCCCTTGAGGATCTCGGCGGCGGCGATGCCATCGAGCATCGACAGCGCCTCGTCGCGCGACACCGGTGCCAGGCGGAAGGTGATGTCCTTCAGCACTTCGACCAGGACGCCGCCCAGCCCGAATGCGACGAGCTTGCCGAACGACGGGTCGGTCACCGCGCCGATGATCACTTCCTGGCCGCCCGCGAGCATCTGCTGCACCTGCACGCCCTGCAGCTTCGCGCTGGCGCTGTACTTGCGCGCGTTCGCCATGATCGTCGCGAAACCCTGCTCGACTTCCTGCGCCGACTTCACGCCGACGAGCACCCCGCCGGCCTCGGTCTTGTGCAGGATATCGGGGGACACGATCTTCAGCACGACCGGGAACCCCATCCCGGTTGCGAGGCTCGCCGCCTCCGCCGCGGTGGCCGCGACGCCTTCCTTCGGCACCGGGATGCCGTAGGCATCGCACACCAGCTTGCCCTCGGGCGCGGTGAGCGACGAGCGCCCATCGGCCTTCACCTTGTCCAGAATCTTCCTGACCGCTGCCTTGTCCTGCGCCATCGCCTGTCCCCTGGTCATGCCGTTCAGCCGCCGGTCCGTGCCGTTGGCCCGGATCGTTGCCGCGGTCAAATTACGCGCTGCGCGCGAAGCTCGTCGATCTGCTGGCGGGAGTAACCGAGCTCCGCCAGGACTTCGTCGGTGTGCTCACCGAGCAGCGGCGAGCGCTTCACCTCGCTCGGGCTGTCGGAGAGCTTGATCGGGTTGCCGACCGACAGGTATTTCCCCCGCGTCGGATGGTCGACCTCGACGACGGTCCCGGTTTCGCGCAACGACGGCTCCTCGGCGATCTCCTTCATCGACAGGATCGGCCCGCAGGGTATGTCGTGCGCGTTCAGGAGGTCCATCGCCTCGAATTTGTTCTTGGTCATCGTCCACTTCTCGATTTCGCCGAAGATCTCCATCAGGTGCGGCAGCCGCGCCTTGGGCGTCGCATAGCGCGGATCGGTAATCCACTCCTCGCGGCCGATGACCTTGCAGATGTCCTTCCAGACCGGCGCCTGGGTGATGAAGTAGATGTAGGCATTGGGATCGTTCTCCCAGCCCTTGCATTTGAGAATCCAGCCGGGCTGTCCGCCGCCCGATGCGTTGCCGGCGCGCGGTACCGCCTCGCCGAACTTGCCGTCGGGATACTGCGGGTATTCCTCCATCACGCCGGTGCGCGCGAGGCGCTGCTGGTCGCGCAGCTTGACGCGGCAGAGGTTCAGCACGCCGTCCTGCATCGCCGCCGTCACGAGCTGCCCGCGTCCGGTCGAATTGCGCTGGTACAGCGCGGTGACGATCCCGAGCGCGAGATGCAGCCCGGTGCCCGAGTCGCCGATCTGCGCGCCGGTGACCAGCGGCGGGCCATCGTCGAAGCCGGTCGTGGACGCGGCGCCCCCGGCACATTGCGCGACGTTCTCGTAGACCTTGCAGTCGGCGTAGGGGCCGGGGCCGAAACCCTTGATCGAGGCGACGATCATCCGTGGATTGAGCTCCTGGATCCGCGCCCAGGTGAAGCCCATGCGATCGAGCGCGCCCGGGGCGAAGTTCTCGACCAGCACGTCGCATTTCTTCACCAGCGCCTCGAGCACTTCCTTGCCCTTCGGGTTCTTCGCATCGATCGTGACCGACCGCTTGTTGTGGTTCAGCATCGTGAAGTAGAGGCTGTCCACGTCCGGAATGTCGCGCAGCTGCCCGCGCGTGATGTCGCCTTCGCCGGCGCGCTCGACCTTGATCACGTCGGCGCCGAACCATGCGAGCAGCTGGGTGCAGGTCGGTCCCGACTGCACGTGCGTGAAATCGAGAATCCGGACTCCGTCTAGCGCTTTCGCCATTGAAACCCCCCGTAGCGTCGTGCGCGCCTGGCGCGCCAACTGTTGATTGCGCTCGCGCGCAGCTCGTTAACGCCGATGCTCCTGACTTCGGGACCGCCTCGCGCCTGCGGCACGGCGCAGCCCGCGTGGCGCCGCCGTCAGCGACGCCGCGTCGACCGGGTATGTCGCGACTTCATGGAATCGTCCGAGCGCGATCTGACTGCAGATCGATGCGGCACCGCGCGCCGACCCGGACAACGCGACATCGCGCCTCTTCCTTGCCGTGCAGTCGGTACCGCTCCTCCGTCGATCGCCGCCCGTTGTGGCCGGGTCGGATCGCCGACATGTGCATAAGGTATGTGATATACCAGGCTTCGTCAATGCATCGGCCGCCCGCACCCCGACACCCTCCGCCGCCGCCGTCCACCCGCCTGCGCGGCGCGGACGGGTGCCTCGACTCACTTCTTTTTCGCGCTCGGGTTGAGACTCGTGATGCGACCGCTTTCGGTGCCCGCCTTCTCATCGATGATCGCGTTGATGAGAGTCGGCCTGCGCGAGCGAATGGCGTCTTCCATCGCCTTGCGCAAGTCGCCCGGCGTCGTCGCGTGCACGCCGACGCCGCCGAAGGCTTCCATCAGCTTTTCGTAGCGCGCATCCTTGACGAACACCAGGGGCGCCGGATCGCGGCCACCGGTCGGATTGACTTCGTCGCCGCGGTAGACACCGTTGTTGTTCAGGATCACCACGCAGATCGGCAGGTTGTAGCGGCAGATGGTCTCGACCTCCATGCCGGAGAAGCCGAAGGCGCTGTCGCCCTCGATGGCGATCACCGGCTGGCCGCTGACCACCGCAGCCGCGACGGAAAAGCCCATTCCGATGCCCATCACGCCCCAGGTCCCGACGTCCAGGCGCTTGCGCGGCTTGTACATATCGACGATGCTGCGCGTGAAGTCGAGCGCGTTGGCGCCTTCGTTGACCAGGATGGCGTCGGGATTCGACTTGACGATGTCGCGCACCACGTTGAGCGCGCTGTGGAAGTTCATCGGCGTCGGATCCTTGGCCAGCGTCTCGGCCATCTTCGCGACGTTCTTGTTCCTGCGCTCGGCGACGGCGTCGAGCCAGTCCGCCGGCGGCTTCGCCCAGCCGGAGCCTGCCGTCGCGTCGATCGCGGCGAGCATCGCCGACACGCACGACCCGATGTCGCCGACCACCGGCGCGTCGATGCGTACGTTGCTGTCCGCTTCCTGCGGCGAGATGTCCAACTGGATGAAGCGCTGGCCGCCCCATTCCTTGGCGCTCGCGCCGCCCCAGGTCTTGCCCTTGCCGTGCGACAGCAGCCAGTTGAGGCGCGCGCCGATCAGCATCACCACGTCGGCCTCGGGCAGCACATAGGAGCGCGCCGCGGACGCGCACTGCGGATGCGTGTCGGGCAGCAGGCCCTTGGCCATCGACATCGGCAGGTAGGGAATGCCGGTCTTCTCGATCAGCGCCCGGATGTCGGCATCGGCCTGGGCGTATGCCGCGCCCTTCCCCAGGATGATCAGCGGACGCTTGGCGGCCTTCAGCAGATCGAGCGCGCGCTCGACCGCGTCCCGGCCCGGTATCTGGCGCGGTGCCGGATCGACAACCTTGATCAGCGAGTTCCTGCCCGCTTCGGCGTCCATCGCCTGCGGGAACAGCTTCGCCGGCAGGTCGAGATAGACGCCGCCCGGGCGACCGGAGACGGCCGCCCGGATGGCGCGTGCAACGCCCACGCCGATATCCTCGGCGTGCAGCACGCGGAACGCGGCCTTGGCCAGCGGCTTGGCGATGGCCAACTGATCCATCTCCTCGTAGTCGCCCTGCTGCAGGTCAACGACCTCGCGCTCGCTCGAACCGCTGATCAGGATCATCGGGAAGCAGTTGGTGGTCGCGTTCGCCAGCGCGGTCAGGCCGTTGAGAAAGCCGGGTGCCGACACCGTCAAGCAGATGCCCGGCTTCTGCGTCATGAATCCGGCGATCGACGCCGCGTAGCCGGCGTTCTGCTCGTGGCGGAACGAGATCACGCGCAGGCCTGCCGCCTGTGCCTTGCGCGTGAGGTCGGTGATCGGGATGCCGGGCAGGCCGAATACCGTATCGATGCCATTGAGCTTGAGCGCATCGATCAGCAGGTGAAAGCCGTCGGTCTCCTGCGGTGATTGGACATTGGTCTGGCCGCCGCTCGTCGTATCGGGGGCAGCCTGGGTCGTGGCGGACGCCGTTGCATTGCGCGCTGCGGTGACGCTGTCCATTGGGACCTCCTAGAAGATCGGCGCCGCGCGCCTGCGAATGAATTGATAGGTCGCGCGGCGGAGCGACCGGGGTGTCGGTCGAGTACAAAAACGAAAATGCGGGGCCGCGGAAACACCGTTTCCCGCAAACATCGGCCCATAAGGTATGTGATATACCAGGCGCAGTCAATCGCGAAGTGCAGAACGTGTGTGCGGGCGCAGCTGCGCCGATTTCGGCGTCGCTCCGTGCCGGCTCCGACCCCATCGACCACGCGGTCTCCATGGGTTCAGTGTGAGTGCCTACACTCGCGCCATGTAACAACAGTAATCGCTGGTGAAGATCGACCCCGCGCCGCTCGGCGGGGTCGAGTGACGGCAGTCAGCGACGTTCCGGATCATCGGGCCATGCCCGGCGCGAGCGCGATTGCCCGCTACCCGGCGCGTGGTTTTTGGTATATAAGATATCGGACGATACGCAACGAGCGCCCGCAGCGA
>JAGXBK010000135.1 GCA_018971195.1 Betaproteobacteria bacterium | reverse complement strand
CGGCATTGCGCGCCGCGCCGCGCGCGACCTACAGGGCGGGGTGCCGCGGCCGATCAAGCGCCGACCGGTGTACTTCGGCGGATGGCACGACGCGGCGGTCTACGCCCGCGGCGACTTGCTGCCAGGCATGCAATTCGACGGTCCGGCGATCGTCGAGCAGGACGACACGACGACTGTGGTCGAGCCGGGCATGGTCACCCGCGTCGACGCCTGCGGCAATCTTCTGGTGGAGGTGAAATGATCGACCCCGTCACCCTGGCCGTCGTGCGCGGCTCGCTCGAGCAGATCGCCGATGAAATGGACCTGCACCTGATCCATGCGGCGATCTCGCCCATCATCTCGGAAACCAACGACTGCGCGCACGGCATCTTCCAGCCCGAGACCGGCGAGACCATCGCGCAGGGACGTTACGGTTTGCCGGTCTTTCTCGCGAACATGCAGTTCACGACGCAGAACGTCGTGAAGCTTGCGCAGGCGCAGGGCGGCTTCAAGCGTGGCGACATCTGGATCCTGAACGATCCCTACGTCGGCGGCACGCACCTGCAGGACGCACAGCTCGTCGCACCGTATTTTGTCGGCGACAGGCTCTTCGCGCTGTTCGGAAGCACAGGGCACTGGATGGACGTCGGCGGCAGCGTCGCGGGGGGCTGGGCCCCGAAGGCACAGGACATCCATCAGGAAGGGACGGTGATCCCCCCGGTCAAGATCTACGACCAAGGGAAGCTCAACGAAGCGCTGGTCTCGATGTTTCGCGCCAATACGCGGCTGCCCAATGAAATCGCGGGCGACCTGTCGGCGATGCTGAACGTGTTCGCGGTCGGACAGCGCGGCCTGGACATGCTGGTGGCGCGCTATGGCGTCGACACGCTGAACGAATGCATCGCCGAGATGATTGCGCGTTCCGAGCAGCAGATGCGCTCGTATATCGCCGAGATCCCCGACGGCACCTACCGGTTCGAGGACACGATCGACAACGACGGCATTGTCGATCAGCCGCTGAAGATCGCGTTGGCGCTGACGGTCAAGGGATCGCTGCTGCACTTCGACTTCACCGGCACATCGGGCACCGCGCGCGGCCCGGTGAACCTGTCGCGCAATACGACGCTGTCGAGCTGCTACGTCGCAATGAAGCATATCTTTCCGGAGGTGCCGGTCAACGGCGGCGCCTTCCGGCCGGCGAGCTTCACGATTCCCGATCGCACGATCATCTCGGCGGAGTATCCGACGCCGGTCGGCGGTTATCTCGAGGTGCTGGGCCGCGTGATCGCAGTCGTGTTCGGCGCACTGGGACAGGCCATTCCGGAGCGCACCCCCGCATCGCCGTTCGGGACCATTGGCGTGTGCACGGTGGGCGGGCGGCATCCGGATACTGGCAACTTCTTCGTCGGCGTGTTCCCCTATCCCGGAGGCTATGGCGCCACCCACGCCTCCGACGGGCTCGTGCACGGCACGCCGCCGCAGTCGATGGCCAATTTCGTCTCGCTGGAGATGTCGGAGCACCGCTACCCGCTGAGGTTCGATTTCTTCCGCTTGCGCGAGGACTCCGGCGGGGCGGGTTGGCATCGCGGAGGTTGTGGCTCGGAGTACCAGTTCACGGCCTGGGCCGACTGCGGGACCACGGTGCTCGGCGATCAGTGCGACTACGCGCCGTTCGGCGTCGCCGGTGGCGGACCGGCCGCGCCGAATGTCGTCGAGTTTCGTACCGGCGGCAAGGTCTGGCGTCCGCCGATGCGCAGCAAGCAGGACAGTCAGGTGCTGCACGATGGCGACTCGCTGCACGCCTGCACCCCAGGGGGCGGCGGATTCGGCGATCCACTCGACCGCGACGTCGCCGCCGTCGAGCGCGATCTCAACCAGGGTTACGTAAGCCGCGCGACGGCCGAGCATGACTACGGAGCGATCATTGCAGAGGCCGCAGCGCTGGGCGATCGGAAGGTCTATCGCATCGACGTCGACGCAACGGCCGCCGAGCGCGCGCGCCGGCGCGCCGGGCAAATGGGCGACGGCAGGAGGATCGCATCATGAATGACCTGGGGAGCTGGCAACTTCCGGAAGAGCTGAAGCTCCTGCAGGAGACAACGCGCCGCTTCATGGAGCGCGAGGTGCAGCCTGCCGAGGCCGACGAGCCGCACGACTCGTGGAAGCTGCCGGAGGAAAAGCTGAAGCCGCTGCAGGCGAAGGCGCGGAAGGCGGGCCTGTGGTGCGTGCAGACGCCGGAAGAGTACGGCGGCGCCGGGCTGAATCTGCTCGGGCAGTGCCTCGTCGCAGAAGAAGCGGCGAAGTGCAAGATGGGTCCGTACATCGCTGCGTGCGGCGCCTTCGGCTTCGATCCGCCCAACATCATCTTCAGCGGAACGCGGGAGCAAATCGAGAAATACGCACTGCCATCGATCGAGAAGGGCGAGAAGTCGTTCGTCGCCATCACGGAGGCGAGCGGCGGCTCCGATCCTGCCCGGGCGATTCGTGCGCGAGCCGAGAAGAAAGGCGATCGTTACATCCTCAACGGCACCAAGATCTTCATTTCAGGTGCGAGCGAGGCGAGCTGGGGAATCGTGTTCGCGCGGACCGAGGGGCCGGGACGCGAGGGCATCAGTGCCTTCATCGTCGAAACGAAGCAGCCCGGGCTCACCATCTCGCCGATCCCGGTGATCCGCTCGTACTCTCCGTACGAACTGCATTTCGACAACTTCGAAGTGCCGGCGGAGAACCTGCTCGGCAAGGAAGGCAAGGGCTTCTCCATCGCGGAAAAGTGGCTGGTCCACGGGCGGGTTCCCTATGCCGCGGCCACGATCGGTCTGGGACAGGCCTCGCTGGCGCTCGCCGTCGAGTGGGCCAAGCAGCGGGAGACGTTCGGCGCGCGGCTCGCCGACCGGCAGGCGATCCAATGGCTGCTCGTCGACTCGGAAATCGAGTTGCGTGCGGCCCGCATGCTCGTATACGACGCCGCATGGAAAGCCGATCGCGGCGAGGACATCAAGGTCGACGCCGCGATCGCCAAGGTCTACGGCACCGAAACGGCGGGCCGCGTGGTCGACCGCTGCATCCAGGTGCTGGGCGGCATGGGTGTTTCCTGCGAAATGCCCCTCGAACGCTGGTATCGCGAGCTGCGCATCAAGCGGATCGGGGAGGGTCCATCCGAGGTCATGCGCATGGTCATCGCGCGTAACATGGTGGGCGGCCGCAACGTGCGAGGCTGACGGGCATGTCGATCGACGTCGAAGTTGCCGATGGCATCTGTACGATCGTGATCAATCGCCCGGAGCGATTGAATGCGATGGATGCCGAGCATTACCAGGGCCTGTCGCAGGCGTGGTGTCGCGTGCGCGACGATGCCGGCATCCGGGTCGCCATCATCACCGGCGCGGGCGACAAGTCGTTCACCACCGGCGCCGATATCAAGAGCTTCCTGACCCGGCCGCCGGGTTACGACGAGATGTGGCTGACCCAGCGCGATCTGCTCCTCAATCGCGGCCTCGACGTGTGGAAGCCGGTGATCGCGGCAGTCAACGGCTATTGCCTCGGCGGGGGGATGACGCTGCTGCTCGCCACCGACATTCGCGTCGCGGTCCCGCATGCAACGTTCAGCCTCGCCGAAGTGAAGCGCGGCGTCGTTCCGGGCAACGGTGGCACGCAGCGCATCCTGCGTCAGGTGCCTCATGCGATCGGCATGGAGATGCTGCTCACCGGCGATTCGATCACGGCCGGGACGGCGGAGCGCTGGGGGCTCGTGAACAAGGTCGTGCCGGCGGATCAGCTGCGGGTCACGGCCCTCGATTACGCGCGCCGCATTGCCGCCAACGCGCCACTCGCCGTGCAGGCGGCCAAGGAGCTCGCGCTGCGCAGCCGCGATCTCGATCTCGCTTCCGCGTTGCGGCTGGAGCAGGTCATGAACCGCATGCTGATGGCCACCGAGGACGCGGTTGAAGGTCCGGCGGCGTTCGCGGCGAAGCGGCCCCCCCTGTACAAGGGACGCTGACCATGGCGAGCGCATATCCGCTGCAGTCGATCACGGTCGTCGACCTGGGCCAGATCTACAACGGCTCGTATGCGACGTTCCTGATGGCGATGGCCGGTGCCCGCGTCATCAAGGTCGAGCCGCGCGAGGGCGAGCACCTGCGCCGCCGCGGCAATGTCGGCGGTGCCGGCCTGCCGTTCGCCATGCTCAACTCAAACAAGCAATCGGTCACGCTCAATCTCAAACAGGAGCGCGGCCGCGATCTGCTGTTCGCGATGGCCAGGCGCGCCGACGTGCTGCTCGAGAACTTCGCTCCAGGCACGATGGACCGGCTGGGCTGTGGCTGGCCGAAGCTGCGGACGGTGAATCCGCGGCTCGTCTACGCGCAAGGCTCGGGGTACGGGCAATCGGGGCCCTATCGCGACTACCCCGCCATGGATCTGACGGTGCAGGCGATGGCCGGCGTCATGAGCGTCACCGGGTATGCCGACCGGCCGCCGGTGAAGGCGGGACCGGCCATTTGCGATTTCTTCGGCGGCGTGCACCTGTTCGGCGCGGTGATGGCGGCGCTGTACGAACGCGAGAAGACGGACGCAGGCCGAGCGGTCGACGTCTCGATGCAGGAAGCGGTGTACGCGTCGCTGAGCTCGAATCTCGGGCTCTACTTCGGCACGGGCGGCGACGTTCCCATGCGCACCGGCAACAGGCACGGCGGCCTCGCCGAGTCGCCGTACAACGTCTACCCGACCCGCGACGGCTATATCGCGATCATCTGCGTGGGTGAGACGCACTGGAAGTCGCTCATCACTGCGATGGGGCGGCCGGAGCTCGCCGAGGATCCGCGCTTTGCCAGCCTCAAGACCCGCGTTGCGCACATGGACGACGTCGACATTATCGTAGGCGCGTTCACGGAGCGCTTCCCCAAGCAGGAGCTGTTCGAGCTGCTGCTGAAGCACCGCGTGCCTTGCGCCCCCGTGCGCGATCTCGACGAGGTCGTCAACGATCCGCACATGCTGGAGCGCCGCGCACTGCAATGGATCGATCACCCGGAGCTCGGGCGGATCCCGGTGCAGTCCTCGCCGTTGCGCTTCGAAGGTGTCGAGCCGCTGCCGATCGTGCCCAGCCGCCGCCTCGGTGAAGACAACGCGGCCGTCTACGGCGAATGGCTCGGGCTGCCGCCGCAGGAGGTCGATGCGCTCGCGCGCGACGGGGTGATCTGATGCGCGGCAACGTCATCATCGCCGGGATCGGCCACACGGCGTTCGGCAAGCTGCCGGGCCGCAGCACGGTCTCGCTCAACATCGAGGCGTGCCGCAACGCGCTGGCCGATGCGGGCATCGAAAAGGATGCGGTCGACGCGCTGCTCGTCAAGCCGCCGACCTCCAATCCGCAGTTCATGTACGGCCAGAGTCTCGCCGAGGCCATGGGCATGCAGCCGCGCGTCGGCGGCGCGTGGGACCAGGGCGGTGCCGCGAACATCTCGCTGATCGCGTTCGCGGCGATGGCGATCGAGCACGGTCAATGCGAGATCGCGCTGGTCTGCTACGCGGACAACCCGCGCACGGGCAGCCGGCACGCCTACGAGAAGGCGTGGGGCGACGATGCGGCATACGGCTGGTTCGGCGTCCCCGCCGGCTACGCGATGCTGGCGCGGCGCCACATGGAGGAGTTCGGGACAACGAGTGACCAGCTTGGCGCAATTGCGGTTGCGATTCGCAGGCATGGCGCGGCCAATCCGGCCGCTCAACTGCGCAAGCCGCTGACGCTCGCCCAGTATCGCGAGTCGCCGTGGGTCGTCGACCCGCTGCGCCGCGACGACTGCTGTCTGGTGTCGGATGGCGCTGCCGCGGTCGTGCTGATGAGTGCGCAGCGCGCGAAAGCGCTCGGTGTGCGAAAGCCCGTGCCGATCCTCGGCTTTGGCCAAGGGCAGAGCTCATGGGACGTCGGGCAACGTCCGGATCTGACGCGCACGGGCGCGGAGATCTCCGGCGCGACCGCTCTGAAGATGGCAGGTCTGCGGCCGTCGGACATCGATGTCGCGCAGATCTACGACTGCTTCACCATCACGGTGCTGATGACGCTGGAGGCCTACGGCTTCGCCGCGCACGGTCAGGGCGGTCCTTTTTGCGCGGACGGACGCCTCGAAATCGGCGGCGAACTGCCGGTGAATACGGCAGGCGGCCTGCTCTCGGAAACCGGCATGCCGGGCCTGCAGCTGGTCGTCGAGGGTGTTCGCCAGATGCGCGGCGAAGCGAACCTGCAGGTTCAGGATGCCAGGACCTGCATCGTGAGCAACCAGGGCGGGATCATGCACACCCACTCAACGCTCATTCTGGGAGAGGCCGCATGAGCCCCGCCGAAGACATGGTCGACGCGACCTTTCCCGCACCGCAACCGGGCCCCGCTGCGGCGCCGTACTGGCGCGCACTCGACGAGGGCCGCCTCGTGTTCCAGCGCTGCACGGCGTGCGGCAATGCGTGGCTGCCCGGGCGGACCGAATGCCCACGCTGCCTCGCGCCGGCAGCACACTGGGAAACCGCGTCGGGCAACGCCCGGCTGGTGAGCTGGGTCGTCTACCATCATGGCTACCACGAGTACTACGCGACCCGATTGCCGTACACGGTCGCCGTGGTCGAACTTGCGGAGGGGCCGCGCCTCATCAGCAATGTGATCGGCGATGCGAACGGACTGCGCATCGACATGCCGCTCAAGCTCGTCATCCAGCGCGAAGCGGGCGTGGCGCTCGCGCGTTTCGCACCCGGATGACGCCAAGCCAGTCCACCCGGCGCGCCTTCACCCGATCGCCCAATTGCCGCTGACCCGTATCCAAGGAGGACAACCGTCATGATTCATCTTCGCACCTACAAGGCCGCGCTGCTCGCCGCGTGCGTGACTGCCTTCGCCAGCGCAGCACAC
>JAGXBK010000134.1 GCA_018971195.1 Betaproteobacteria bacterium | reverse complement strand
CTGACCCCTATTTCCCTCAGCTCTGACCCCGATATCGTCTGCGTACCTGCGCTATTGCAGCGATGCCATCTGGGTGCGCATCGACTTCAGCGCCTTGCTTTCGATCTGGCGGATTCGCTCCGCCGACACGCCGTACTCGTCGGCAAGCTCCTGGAGCGTGAGCGACGTGTCGTCGTCGCGTAGCCAGCGCGCCTCGATGATGCGCCGGCTGCGGGCGTCGAGCCTCGACATCGCCGCGCGCAGGCCTTCGCTGCGGTTCGCTGCCGTCTGGGCACGTTCCAGGACCACCGGCGGCTCCTCGTCGGGATCGGCGAGGTAGGCGATCGGCGTGATCGATTCCTCGTCACCCGGCGTCGGATCCAGCGAGATATCCCCGCCCGAGATCCGTGTCTCCATCTCGAAGACCTCTTCGGGCTTGACGCCGAGCTGCTTCGCGATGGCATCGGCCTGGCCGCGCGTCAGCGCGGCCGACGACACCTTCATGCTGCGCAGATTGAAGAACAGCTTGCGCTGGGCCTTGGTCGTCGCGATCTTGACCAGCCGCCAGTTGCGCAGGACGTATTCGTGGATCTCGGCCTTGATCCAGTGCAGGGCGAACGAGACCAGCCGGACGCCGCGCTCCGGGTCGAAGCGACGCACGGCTTTCATCAGCCCGATGTTTCCTTCCTGGATCAGGTCGGCCTGCGGAAGCCCGTAGCCCATGTAATTGCGCGAGACGGCAACGACCAGGCGCAGGTGGGATAGCACCAACTCGCGCGCCGCCGCCACGTCCTCATGATTCCTCCAGCGCCGGCCGAGATCGACTTCCTGCTCCGCGGTCAACAGCGGAAAACGGTTGACCGCCTGGATGTAGTGATCGAGGCTTCCCAGCGAGGCCGGGGTCGGAAACGTCAATGCACTTCCGGACATCGAGCTCTCCTTTCGTGGGCGGCGGGACGTCGATTGCCGAGCGTCGCCCATTACCAGTTTAGCACTCGCCAAGTAAGAGTGCTAATACCCGCAAATGGTTCCCGAGAAAAACAGTCGGGTATACGAGGATCGCCCCGGACACGGGCGGCGTCGCATGATTGGGCCGTGGGATGGGCGCCAGGTTCCCCGGATGCGCCCGCCGACCCGGAAGGCTCGGCCGGGGCCCGGGAATGCTCGACGAAGCCTGTGAGCGTGTACCCACATCCACGGCGGGGCTTTACCCGGCGCCCGCACGACCGTTACCCCGGCTTTTCCGGCGGGAGCAGCGCGTCGACGAACTCGCGGGCGAGAAACGGCTGCAGGTCGTCGACCCCTTCGCCGACACCGATGAACTTCAGCGGAATCGGGTGCTGCCGTGCGATCGCGGCAATGATTCCGCCCTTGGCGCTTCCGTCGAGCTTGGTCATCACGAGCCCGGTGAGTCCGATCGCGGCGTCGAAAGCCTTGACCTGCGCCAAACCGTTCTGTCCGGTGTTGGCGTCGAGGACCAGCCACACCTCGTCCGGTGCCTCGGCGCGCGCCTTGCCCAGCACGCGCTTGATCTTCTTCAGCTCCTCCATCAGGTGGAGCTGCGTCGGAAGGCGACCGGCCGTGTCGGCGAGCACGACGTCGATTCCCCGCGCCCTCGCCGCCTGCACGGCGTCGAACATGACCGCCGCGGGGTCGCCCCCCTCCTGCTGGATGACGGTGACGTCGTTGCGCTCGCCCCAGACCGCGAGCTGCTCGCGCGCGGCCGCGCGGAAGGTGTCGCCTGCGGCCAGCAGCACCGACAGTCGCTGCCGATGCAGCCACCTGGCGAGCTTGCCGATCGACGTGGTCTTGCCGGCGCCGTTGACGCCGGCCAGCATGATCACGCAGGGGCGCGCCGGGGCGAGGGCCCAGGGTGACTCGAGCCTGCCGACGAGATCGACCAGTGCCTCGCGCAGCAAGGCCCGTGGATCGGCGTCGGGGCCGGCGCGGCGGTACCGGTTGCCGAGCTCATCGAGGAGGTGGGTCGTTGCTTCGACGCCGACGTCCGCGCCGAGCAGTGCCGACTCGAGCTCGTCCAGCGCCTCGTCGTCGAGTATGCGGCGCCGGAAAGCCCCGGCGAGCGCCCCGGCGAGCTTGTCGCGCGACAGCCCCAGGCCCGCCTTGAGCCGGTCGATCCACGCGCGACGGGGTGCCGCCGCCTCGGCGGCGGGCGCCGCGGCGACACCATTGCCGGCGTCGCCGGCCGAGTCCGCAACCGCGGGCTGCGCGGTCGCGGTCTCGGCCGCCGGCGAGGATTCCTTGACGGCCTTGCGCTTGAAGCGATCGAACATCAGGGGTGACGAGCTGCCATGGCCGGTGGGGCTCCGAGCGCAGTCGGCGCGGAGTCTCGACGCCGTCCGGATTGGACGGCACGCGGGAAAGCTGGAATTCTACCGGTCCGCTGCCGTCCTCTCGCCCGTGCCTGCACCCAACCGAGTACGCATCATCGGCGGCCGTCATCGCGGCCGCCTGGTCCGCGTTCCCGATGCGCCGGGCCTGCGCCCGACGCCGGACCGGGTGCGTGAGACCGTGTTCAACTGGCTGGGGCAGGACCTGACTGGCGCAAGGACCCTCGACCTCTACGCCGGGACGGGGATCCTGACGCTCGAGGCCTGTTCGCGTGGCGCCGCGCTGTCGGTCGCGGTCGACCGCAATCCGGCGCTGATCCGCGCCCTGCGCGGCGCCGCCGAGGCGATGGGCATCGACGCGCTGGAAACCCACGTCGGCGACGCGCTCATCTGGGCCGCGCGCGAGACGCGCGACTTCGACGTGATCTTCGCCGATCCTCCGTTCGCCGAGGACCCGTGGCCCGCGCTGTTCGGCCACGCTTCCCGCTTGCTCGCGCCTCATGGCCGCCTGTACGCGGAGGCCGGCAGGATGCTGTCCCCGCCGCCGCAGCTGTCGATCGTGCGCCACGCGAAGGCCGGACAGGTGCATTATCATCTGCTTGCCCCTGCGGTCCCGCCGTGAATGTCCCGGCGACGCGAAGTCCCCGCGCAGCCCGCCACCGCCAAGCCCCCGACGATGAAAGTCATCTACCCCGGCACGTTCGACCCGTTTACCCGCGGGCACGAGGATCTGGTGCGTCGCGCTTCGCGCCTGTTCGATTCCGTCGTCGTCGGGATCGCCGACAGCGAGGCGAAGCGGCCGTTCTTCAGCGTCGACGAGCGCCTCGCGATGACGCGCGAAGTGCTGCGTCCCTATCCGAACGTCGAGGTCCTGAGCTTCTCGTCGCTGCTGATGGATTTCGTCCACGCGCAGGGCGCGTGCGTGATCCTGCGGGGCCTGCGCGCGGTGTCGGACTTCGAGTACGAGTTCCAGATGGCGGGAATGAACCGCAACCTCTACCCCGAGATCGAGACACTGTTCCTGACGCCCGACGAGAGGTACATGTTCGTCTCGGCGACGATCGTGCGCGAGATCGCGCGCTTCGGCGGCGACGTCTCGAAGTTCGTGCATCCGGTGGTCTCCGAGGGCCTGCGGCGCAAGGTCGCTGCGCTCTGACGCCACGGCAGTCGGCGACCGTGGTCAGCCATCCTCGACGCGAACTCAGGTGAAGCCACCATGGCGCTGATGATCACCGACGAATGCATCAACTGCGACGTCTGCGAGCCCGAGTGCCCGAACGACGCGATATCGCAGGGCCCGGAGATCTACGTGATCGACGCGGCGAGGTGCACCGAGTGCGTCGGGCATTTCGACAAGCCGCAGTGCCGCGAGGTCTGTCCGGTCGACTGCATTCCCGTCAATCCGGATGTCATCGAGCCGCGCGAAGCGCTGCAGCGCAAGTACGAGGCGCTGATTCGGGCGAAGGCGCCGGCCGGCACGCCGGTGGACGCGAAAGGTGGCGCCGCCTAGGGCGATCGCGACCCATCGACAGGCGACACCCGGCGAGCGCCCTTTCGCAGGCCCTCGTCGCCGCCCTCAGCCGTTGGCCGCGAGCGGCAGGCCTTCGGGCGCTTCGATGATCAGGTCCACCGCGGCGACCTGCCTGCGCAGGCCCTGGCGCTGGGTCTCGAGCGCCTCGCGCGACTGCTCGAGCTCGACGATGCGGGTCTCGAGCTCGTCGCTCGCGCGGTGGATGCGACGGATGCTGTCGAGCCTGCGCCGCAGCTGGATATGGTGTTCGCGCACCTGGGTCTCCAGCGGCGACATCACCGCCTTGAGCCAGGCCTCGACGTCGCGGTTCGCGACCTTGTAGATGTGCTTGGATCGTGAAGCGATCGACTCGAAGAACTGCTTCATCAGCGGGTACTTGGCCTTGCTGACCATGTTCCACAGCGTGTTGAAATGCGTGTTGTACGCACGCTCCATGCGCTCGATTTCCTTCATGTACTTGAGCACCGAGAACTGTGGCGGGACGAAGGTCTCGAGTCCATGCTCGTTGGCGAATCGTGAGTACATGGCCCGCATCAGGTCGTGGATCTCGGCCGCCTGGCGGCCCGCCTGGTCGAAATCGGCGCGCAGTCGCGCAAAGAATTCGCCCATGGCCTCGCGCACGCCCTTGGTGAACGGACTCTCCTCGATGCGGGTGCGGGTGCGCGCGGCGTTCTGGCGCAGCGCCGACAGCCCGATCACGTCGAACAGGTCGTTGGTGTGCTGCGTGAAGACGTTGCGCAGCGCCGTGTAGCGCGCGAGGCCCTTCTCGAAGACCTCCTTCTCTTCCTGCACGCGCGCCATCATGTGGACGACGACGTCCTGGTTCTTCCCGCGCAGCGTCGTCAGCTCGGCGAGCTGCTCGACGATGCTGTCGGCGCGCGAATCGAGGATCGAGCGGATCGACCCCGTCATCGCGCGGACCTCACCCTGCGTCGCGGCCCCGACGAAATCGCGCTTGGCGGGAATCAGCTTGCGCGACAGCGAGTGCTCGAGCACCGGCAGGCGGCTTCGCGCGAGCAGCGCGTCGTCGCCGTTGACCTTGGCGAGCAGCGCCTTTTGCGCCGACACCGCGAACACCTGCGTGGGCGCGATTCCGAGCATCGCTGCGCTCTGCTCGACCTGGCGGTCGATCTCGGCGTTGATCTCGACCTCCTCCTTCAGGTCGTCCCACAGGCCGTCGATCTTGTTCAGCACGACCAGCCGCGTCGCCCGCGTCGACGCGTCCTCGCCGGCGAGGTGACCGCTCCAGACGTCGAGGTCGGTCTTGGTGACGCCGGCGTCCGCGGCGAGCAGGAACAGGATCGCGTGGGCGCTCGGCAACAGCGACAGCGTGAGCTCGGGTTCGGTGCCGATGGCGTTGAGGCCGGGCGTGTCGAGGATCACCAAGCCCTGCTGCAGCAGCGGATGCGGGAAATTGATGATCGCGTGGCGCCAGGCAGGGATGTCGACGCTGCCTTCGTCGCCGCGCTCCAGCGCGGCGAGGATGTCGTCGTCCCGGTCGCGGTAGAGGCCGTACTTGCGCGCGAGGGCGACGGGCACGCGCTTGACCTGCGACACGCGCGCGAGCGCCTCGGCCATCCGGTCGGCGGCGCCGAGGTCGAGTGGAAAGCTGACCCACTCGTCGGCGTAGTCCTTGAATTCGCTGACCGACGCATCCTTCAGCCGAGTCTCGATCGGCAGCAGGCGGATCGACGGCGGGCGCGACGGGTCGTAGAGCAGCTCGGTCGGGCACATCGTCGTGCGCCCGGCCGAGGACGGGAGCAGGCGCTGGCCGAAGTCGGCGAAGAAGATCGCGTTGATCAGCTCGGACTTGCCGCGCGAGAACTCGGCGACGAACGCGACGACCAGCTTGTCCTGCTGCAGACGCTCGAGGAGTTGCTGGATCCGGGTCTCGACCTGCGCATCGGCCAGGTCCTGCTGCTGCAGCCACTCGTGCAGCGACGAAATGCCGGCCGAGAGGCGGCGGCGCCAGTCGGCGTAGGCTTCGAAGCGGACAGCGAGGTCGCGTGAGGCGGTCATGCGGCCGGGCCTTCCGGGGCGTGCGCGGAATTTAGGAGTCGGATGGGCATACCAATCAACGGCAGGCAAGCACAAGTCGTGCCGGGGCGGTACGGCGTCTGGTCGTGCCGAACCGGGACGGTGGCGCCGCGGCGTCGAGCGTCACAACCTGCCGGCACCACGTCCCGATGTCCGCAGCGCCCGCTGCTCGCGGCGTGCGAGCGTCACCGCCGCTGGCATTTCGGGCAATGGAACGACGAGCGTTGTCCGATGCGCGACACGCGGATCGTCGATGCGCAGACGCGGCACGGCTCACCTGCGCGTCCGTAAACGAAATACCCGAGCTGGAAGTATCCTGACGAGCCGTCGGAGCCGACGTAGTCGCGCAGCGTGCTTCCGCCCTTGGCGATCGCTTCGGTGAGGACGTCACGCACGCTCGCCACGACCCGGGCGAGGCGAGGCCTCGAAACGCTCCGTGACGAAAGCGCGGGCCGGATGCCGGCGCGGAACAGCGCCTCGTTCGCGTAGATGTTCCCGACGCCGGTGACGACGCGGTTGTCCATCAGCGCGAGCTTGATCGCCGCGCGGCGCGAGCGTGTCCTGCGCCAGAGGTAGTCGGCGTCGAATGCCGCGTCGAAAGGCTCGGGCCCGAGCGACGCCAGCAGCGGGTGGCGCTCGACGTCCGATTCGACCCAGAGCATCGCGCCGAAGCGGCGCGGATCGCGAAAGCGCAGCGTTGTTCCGTCGGCGAACGCGATGTCGACGTGGTCGTGCCGGGTCCTCGGCGGAGGTTCGTGCCAGATGCGCAGCGATCCGGTCATGCCGAGATGGACGAGCAGCGCCGCTGCGCCGCTGCGCAGCAGAAGGTACTTGCTGCGGCGGTCGACGCGATCGATCGTCGCGCCGCGCATCCGTGCTTCGAGGTCCGCGGGAACCGGCCAGCGCAAGCGCCGGTCGTACACGTCCACGCGCAGAACGCTGCGGCCGGTCACGTGCGGCGCGATGCCCCGGCGCGTGGTTTCGACTTCAGGGAGCTCTGGCATGGCGGATCGCGATCGCGGATCGTGCCGGCGCGTCGATGGTGACAGCGGCGGAGCCGGGAGGCCGCGCCCGACTATAGTAATCTAACCGTGGTCCCTGCCCTGCCGGGGACGCGAAGGTGCGCCTGCCG
>JAGXBK010000133.1 GCA_018971195.1 Betaproteobacteria bacterium | reverse complement strand
CGCAACGGGCATGCGGTTGATCGTCATGGCCTGGAGCTGCGCGGCGACCTCCGGTGGTAGCGGCGCCTCGGGCGCCGGGTGCAGTTGCGCGCGCAGATAGGCGGCCATTCCCAGGTGCCGCAGTGACGTGAGATCGCCCTGGGTGGCGCCCCAGGTGAGACGATCGAGCACGGCCAGCGGGCGCTCGCGCGCGGCGCGCCCGAGCGCCGAGGATGAAAGGGGCGCGCCGCGCCCGCCCTGTGCCGGGGCGCGGGTCGCGCAAGCTCCCAGCGCCAGGCTCGCCATTCCGGTCAGGGTCAGAAACCGGCGGCGGGTCCAGGCCGATCGCTCTCCCTTCGAGGGACCCGCGCGCTCATCCGGCATGAATGTGGTCATGGTCCGATTCTGGTGGCGACCATCGTGGCACCTTCCAGAACGAGCATGCGCCCCGTTGGGTGGACATCCGCCGGAGGAGCTTTGTAACGAGGCGTAACCACCGGCGTCTGCGTCAACCGCACCGAGGTGCAGTCGGCGACGCGCAGACATCTGCTGGCCGAAGATCGGCCAGCCGCCGGATCGTCGCCCTGCTGAACCGTGCCCACCTTGCGGCGGGGCAAGCACGTATCATCCGCTCCCAAGGATGCTCGACTGGTTCGGGCAGTTGGGAACTCTCTGCCGGGAGCAGCAACTCCATGCATCTCGATACCCGCGGCGTCCCTCTCTCGACCGACAGCGCCAAGGCTGCCGCTGCCTTCGACCATCTCGTCGCCGGCTACCTCACCCAGCGAGCCGATACGCCCGACCGTCTCGCCGCCGTGCTGGAAGCCGATCCCGACTTCGCGCTGGCCCATTGCATGAAGGGCTATTTCGCCATGCTCGCCTTCAAGCGGGCCGTCGTCCCGGCCGCCGCCCAGGAGGCGCGCACCGCGCAGTCGCTTGCCGCCGACGCCACGGCGCGCGAGCGCAGCCATATCGCCGCCCTGACCGCCTGGGCCGAGGGCGAGATCGATCGTGCGATCGCATTGTGGGAGTCCATCCTGCGCACCCATCCGCTCGACGTGGTCGCCTTCCGTCTCGCCCATTTCGCCAATTTCTGGCTCGGCCGCCCGCAGGACATGGTGTCCTCCGTCGAGCGCGTGATCCCGGTCTGGTCGGAGGGCATCCCGGGCTTTGCGTCGATGCTCGCCTGCCAGAGCTTTGCCCATGAGGAGGCCGGGAACTATCTCGGCGCCGAGGCATCCGGACGCCGCGCCATCGAGCTCGATGCCGGCGATCTCTGGGCAGCGCACGCCATCGCCCATGTGATGGAAGCGCAGGGCCGCCGCAGCGAAGGCATCCTGTGGCTCACCGCGCTCGCCCCCAACTGGGAGGGCAGCCACAACCTGCAGCACCACCTCTGGTGGCACCTCGCCCTGTTCAAGCTCGAGCACGGCGATCACGCGGGCGTGCTCGAACTCTACGATACCCGCTTCCGCAATCTCGCCGCGCCGCTCACGGTCGCCGCGCCGGATGTCTACATCGACGTGCAGAACGCGGCGTCCATGCTCTTCCGCCTGCAGCGCCTGGGCGTCGATGTCGGCAAACGCTGGGAGGAGCTGGCCGACAAGGCCGAGGCCCGGATCGGCGACTGCCAATCCGCCTTCACGCTGCCGCACTGGCTGATGGCACTGACCGCCACCGGCCGCATTGCGGCTGCCGAGCGCATGGTCGAGGCCATGCGCGCCTTCGCCCTAGGCCACGGCACCGTGCCTCGCATCGTGCGCGACTACGTGCTGCCGATCGCGAATGCCCAGCTCGCCCACGCTGCCGGACACCATGCCGAGGCTGTTGCGCTGATGCGTCCGGCCATCGGCGGCATGTATCGACTCGGCGGCAGCCACACCCAGCAGGACGTGCTCGAGCAGCTTTTCGTGGACGCGGCCCTGAAGGCCGGCAGCACCGCGGATATCCGCCTCGCCGTCGAGCGCGTCGCCGGCCGCCGGGCGATTCCGCCCGAGCGCTTCATCGGCTGGCGCGAAGCCGCCCGCCTGGCCGCGGCGGGGCCTTCATAGTCGCGACGGGCAGCACCACCGCGTCGCCGGTCGACCGGCGGGCTGCGGAAGCGATCGAACGACCTTCGACACCGGCGTCGACTACTCGGGAAGTACCTCGCCCGACCCGCCCATCTCCTTGGGCACGTCCCGCATCTTCGGAAGCCCGTCCTTGATGCGGAGGACGGTCTCCTGATAGTGGACGTGAAGCTTCGGCTCGTGGTGGTAGCTGGGGATCGTCGCAGCGTACACGTCGACCAGGCCCCACGGCGGGTGGTCCGTCAGCAGGTGGCCACCGCAGATCTTGCAGAACTTGCGGTAGCTCTTTTCCGTCTTATGGTAGACGCCAATGTTGCTCTCGCCCTTGGTGACCTTCACCGCGTCAGGCTTCCACAGACTGAATGCATTGACCGGCGCAGCAGCCCAACTGCGGCACGACGCGCAATGACAGAAACCCGCTGCGACCGGCTCGCCGGTAACGGCGATCTCGACGGCGCCGCAAAAACAGCTTCCCTTGTGAGTCTGATTCATCGCCCCTCCTTTGCGCCGATTGGCAACCCTGTCCCGCAACCCTGTCCCGCGCGACAAGTATTGAAGCGAATGTCGGTCGGGTCAAGGATCGACTCGGTCAGGCGAACCCGAACCACACCCGACGTTGGACGGTCGCAAGGAGGCCGGTGAGCGGCGGAAACGCCAGGGCAGCGGCAGGCTGCAGCCGCAGCTGACATGCAAGCAGCCACTCAGCCGCGACGCGCGATCCACGACGCGCAGGACGCGGATATGGAATGCAGGCGTTCGTTACCCGGTTGCTTCTGGCCACCGGACGGGACCTGCGGAACGCGACCAGCGGGGGCAGGCTTGAAGCAAGTGTCCGGATTCCGCCCTCCTGCATCGGCTGTCCTGAGCCACCCCGGCGCGTTCGCGATCCGGGTTCTGCGGGGCTTTCGAGCCAATCAAGGGTGTCTGCTCGCGAGCGCGGTCGCATACAACACGCTGCTGTCGATCCTGCCGCTCTTGATCCTCTTCCTGATCGTGCTGGCTAATTTCGTCGACGAGTCGGCGTTGCTGACCACCCTCGGCGGCTACCTCGATCTGGTCGTACCCGGGCAGTCCGCCGCGATCATGGCTGAGCTCGCACTGTCCATCCAGCATCGCCACGTCATCGGCTGGGTGCTGGGTGCCACGCTCCTGTTCTTCAGCTCGCTCGCGTTCACGGTGCTCGAGAACGCGATGTCGGTCATCTTCTACCATCGCGTCAAGGTCCGGCGCACTGCAGGCAATGGGGACCGAGAGCATCGAGTTCCTGGGCCGCGCGCGGTCGCTGGTCGGTTTCTCCGGGTTCCTGCTCTACCTGCTCGGCGTGGCCGGCGAGATCATCGTGTTGACGTCGATCTACATGGTGATGCCGGCAGGACGCCCGTCGTGGCGCCACGAGCGCATCGGCGGCGGGCGCGCCAAGCGCACCCCGAACCGCTGGGCACGGCATCCTCGATCCGGCTCAAGGTCTTCTGGTTGGTCGAGAACAGCGAGCACCACTTCTCGCCGGTGCGTTTGCAGAATGTCTACATGGTTGCGGAGGACCGCAACCTCCGCGACAGGGATTCCTCTCACGAGTCCACGTGGTCACGCCCGCCGCAGCATCATCGGGTTCGGTTACCAACCTTCGGGATTACATTGATGGCCTCTCGAAGTATCTCGGTCGGCTCAATCGGAATCATCCGAAATGCGCCGTTTCCCGGGAACGATGGCTCGAAGAAGCAGACACAGGTTGATTCCGCCGCGGCCTTCACCTTCCTCGGCGGTTTCAGGATATGGTCGAAGGCGCTGTGCCCCAAATGGCACGACGCGCCGTCATGGCACCGTGCCACCGACAGGCGCCGAGTGCCGCGCTAAAATGCTTCGATCCTTGGTATGTGACGCGGAGTCATCAACATGGCCGCATCGCCCTTCCATCCTGTGCTCGACCTGATGGTGCAGTACGCGGCGTACCACCGTGACAGACGCAACATCGCAACGCATTTCATCGGCATCCCGCTGATCGTGCTCGCGATTGGTGTGCTGCTGGCTCGCGTGCCCCTGGGCGGCTTCACCGTGGCGTGGCTGGTCTGGGCGCTTTCCACACTCTGGTACCTGACGCGCGGCAGCCTGGTGCTGGGATTGGCCACCAGCGTTGTCAATGCCGTACTGATCGCGCTGGCGCATCCGCTGGCGGCGGGCTCCATTACTTCGTGGCTGGCCTGGGGGATCGGCGCGTTCGTGATCGGCTGGATTTTCCAGTTCATTGGGCACTACTACGAGGGGAAGAAGCCTGCATTCGTCGACGACATCGTCGGCCTGCTGGTCGGGCCGATGTTCGTGGTCGGCGAATGGCTGTTCGCGGCCGGTTGGGGCCGAGACCTTCTGGCGCAGATCGAGGCCCGGGTCGGGCCCACGCGCATCCGCGACCTGGCTGCGCCGGCGGGCTGACCGCGACAAATGCGCCCGCCCAGACGCCCACTTCGATCGATCGCCGCACTCACGCCAGATGCCGCCGAGGCTGGGTGAAGGCGCCGTTTCTGAAGTTGCCATGTCCCGGTCACACCCTTCCCGGGGAGGCGCTCTCGATGGGGTACGGATCCTGCCGAACGGCGCACCCAGCCTCCAGCAGAGACTTGAGATTCGAGATTATCTTCGGCCAGCCGCCCGACACCGCCGCGATCAATTTCGAGGGTTCGAGCTCGATGGTGTGCGTGATCGCGAGCTTGACCTCCGTTCCGCTGGGTTCCAGTTCCATCGTGCAGCTCGAATCGCCTTCGGCATTGAGCTCGGGCTTGCTCTGGTGCTGCCAGCGGATCACCAGGTGCCGTGGTGGCTCGACCTCAACGATCTCGCCGGCGTCGAAAACCTAACCACAGGCTCTCCGGCGTGGTGCGGATGTAGGTCACGTAGACAAAGGTCGACCTAGCCATTGGCCTTCCCTCAGTCGTCGCTTCAGGTCGGCGAGCGCCTTGAACAGCAGACTTGATGGAGGTTTCGGGCGAGCTCCGACGCAATTCATCGGAAACCGCCGAAAACCGGCGTTTTGTCGTCAGGAAACAACGATATGAGCCGTCTCGACTCTACCCCTTCCGTTTCCGCAGCGGGTTTTTGAACGGGGGCCCTCGGCACCGGCCGATCCGCTTTCCAGTATCCACCAACCTTCGGTGCCCCGTTCATTGGGCTCCAGGGCATCGACCAACCCCGGGCAACTCGGAGTAGCGGCGCGGAGGCGCGCGATTCCGGCGCGACCAGCACCAGGAACCCCCGATGCCCGCTTTCCGACAAGTCGCCGATTCCTTGACAGCGATTTAACCCATGCGCTAGCGTATACATTAATGAAACCACAGAAAACGGACGCGCGCCCGACAGCCGCGAAGGAGGAGGTTCCGCTTTGTCCACCGCTTCGCGACCGGCAATTTCGCTCGACGCGGTCAGCTTCGCCGGTTCGGGGCTGGTGCGCCCGGAGTGCGTCCTCGCGACAGCCGATGGCTCGCTGTACACCGCCGACTGGCGCGGTGGCGTCGCGCGCATTCGCCCCGACGGTTCACAGACGCTCTACGCGGGCCGCTTGCCGGGAGAGCGCCCGCTGAGGCCGAACGGCATCGCTATCCGCGACGACGGCTCGTTCCTGCTGGCCGATCTCGGCGAGACCAAGGGCGGCGTCTTCGCGCTCTCGCGCGCAGGTGAGCTTCGCCCATTGATCGAGACCGTCGATGGGGTCGATCTCCCGCCGTGCAACTACGTTGCGCTCGGTACCGCAAGCCGTGTCTGGATCACGGTGAGCACGCGACTCATTCCACGGTCGCGCGCCTACCGTCGCGACGTCGCAGACGGATTCATCGTGCTCGTCGATCCGCTGGGCTCAAGGATCGCGGCCGATGGCCTCGCCTACACGAACGAGGCGTTGGTATCGCCTGATGGCCGCTGGCTCTACGTGAACGAAACGTTCGGCCGCAAGCTGTCGCGATTTCCAATCCGCGCCGACGGGCGTCTGGGCACCAAGGAAGTCGTGACCGAATTCGGCCACGGGACCTATCCCGATGGTTTGACCTTCGACGCTGGAGGCGGCGTCTGGATCACCAGCATTGTCTCGAATCGCGTCATTCGCGTCGCTCGGGATGGAAGTCAGACACTGATGCTCGAGGATGCGGACCCGGCGCACGTCGAATGGGCGGAGCAGGCCTATCTCGCGGGCACGATGGATCGCCCCCACCTCGACACCGCTGCAGGCCGCGTGCTTCGGAACATCTCGAGTCTCGCCTTCGGCGGGCCCGACCTCAGGACCGCGTATCTGGGTTGCTTGCTGGGCAACCAAGTCGCGTCGTTCCCGTCGCCGGTCGCAGGCGCGCCGCCTGTGCATTGGAGCTTCGGTCCATTCATCGACTGAGCTATGCAACGTACCAAGACCAACGCCGCAGGCGCCAACGCCATGCCCCGTCCTGGGACGGCGATGAGCCAACACGCAGCGCGTCCGAGCGGCAAGGCTGCCGTTGCGGATCGATCGCTGGTCGTCATCGCGTACCGGACCATGCGAGCCCGGATTCTCGACAACCGGTGGGCACCGGGCTATCGCGCGCTCGAGCAGGAACTGGCGCAGGAACTCGGCATGAGTCGCACGCCGGTCCGCGAGGCCCTGATCCGGCTACAGAAAGAGGGCCTGGTCGAGGTCATTCCCCGCCACGGCATGCGCGTATTGCCGGTCTCGGCCGACGACATGCGCGACATCTACCAGGTGCTGACCGCCTTGGAGTCGATGGCAGCGGAATTGGTCGCACGCCGCAAACCGTCTGAGGCGGAGCTGGCACCGCTGGTCGATGCGTCGCGCGCCATGGCGCGTGCCCTCAAGGCCAATGATCTGGACGCCTGGGCGGCCGCCGACGAACGATTCCACCGCCACCTGATCGAGCTATCCGGCAACCAGCTCCTCATCGATGCAGTGCTGAACTGCTGGGATCGCGCTCACCGGGCACGGATGGTGACCTTGCGCATGCGTCCCAAGCCGGCTCACTCGACCCGCGACCAC
>JAGXBK010000132.1 GCA_018971195.1 Betaproteobacteria bacterium | reverse complement strand
TCGAGATCGGCACCGATGCCGAGCGCATGCACCGAGATCTCGCCGCAATGGTCGGGACCGTCGGCGGTGAGCAGTCCCGGCTTGAGGGCAATGAACGTCGCAGTGGCGCTCGCGACGATCGTCGGTGGGTGGGCGACGCCGGTCGCGGCATCGAGGCCGCTGGGCGCGTCGAGCGCAAGGATCGGGGCGCCGCTCGCGTTCGCCCAGTCGACCCAATTCGCATGCGGTGCAGTCAGCGCACGCGACAGCCCGACGCCGAACAGGCCGTCGACGATGAGGGCAGGCCGCCCGGCCGGGGGGGCCGCGACCAGTTCCGCGCCGGTCGCGCGCAGGCTCCGGCACGCCGCCGCCGCATCGGCAGGGAGCGCCGCGATGTCGCCGGCAGCGACGACGTGGACGCCGACGCCGAGCTCGCGCAGCCTTCGCGCGACGACGTACGCATCGCCGCCATTGTTGCCCGGACCGGCGAGGACGACGACCGGCCCGCGCTCGGATCCGAGCATCGCCGCGGCAATTTCGGCCGCGGCGGCGCCGGCGCGTTCCATCAGCGGCTCCTGCGCGTGGCGAGCTTCGATGCTGCGCAGCGCTGGAATGGTCAGGATCGGAGACAGAGGCATCGCGTCGTCAATCGTGGTCGGGACCCGGGCATCGTCCGGAAGCCGGTGTGCCATGGTACGCCGGCAGCGCCCTGGACAATCGCTGCTCGCCGCGCTCCGGGCGCGCGCAGCAGTTCCGCGCCAGGATCCTGCATCACTGAAGTCGGCGGGCGGGCACTGCGCGGCGGGCGGCTATAATTGCGCTTTCGCCCGCTGCGAAAAGTCAATGCCCGAGATTCTCGCGCTGCGCGGACGTGCAGCACTGTCCCCGTTCCGCATCGCCAAGCTTCGGGCCGCACTCGACGTCGCGCAACCGGGCCACCGGATCGAGTCGGTTTCCGCGCGCTACTGGCATCTCGCCGAGGCGTCGCGACCATTGCGCGGCGACGAGCGCGCGACCCTCGAGCGGCTCCTGGCCTACGGGCCGGCCGACGTCGGCAGCGAGGGGGGCGATGGCCGGGTGTTCGTCGTGCCTCGGCCGGGGACGATTTCGCCGTGGTCGTCGAAGGCGACCGACATCGCGAGGAATTGCGGGCTCGACGCCATTGCGCGCATCGAGCGCGGCATCGCCTACGACATCGGCACGATCGATCGCGCTCCGGTCGCGGCGGCCGATCGCGCGGCGCTGCTGCCGCTGGTCCACGACCGCATGACCGAGGGGATCCTCGACGACGTTGACGACGCGAAGGTCCTGTTCGGCCATGTGGCGCCGCGGCCGATGGCGAAGGTCGCCCTGCTCGCGCGCGGGCGCACCGCGCTCGAAGAGGCGAACCGCGCGCTGGGCCTGGCATTGACCGGCGACGAGATCGATTATCTGGCGCGGGCGTTCGAGCGCCTTGGCCGCGATCCGACCGATGTCGAGCTGATGATGTTCGCGCAGGCCAACTCCGAGCACTGCCGGCACAAGATCTTCAACGCCACCTGGCGCATCGACGGCGTCGAAGCGCCGCAGAGCCTGTTCGCGATGATCCGCGCGACCCATGCCGCACATCCGCAGGGCACGCTCGTCGCCTACGAGGACAACGCGTCGGTCATCGAAGGCGCGGTCGTCGATCGCTTCCATCCCGACGCCGGCGGGCTCTATGCGGCGCATCGCGGACGCGTCGAGATCCTGATGAAGGTCGAGACCCACAACCACCCCACGGCGATCGCGCCGTTCCCGGGTGCGGCGACCGGCGCCGGAGGCGAGATTCGCGACGAGGGCGCCACGGGCAGGGGCGCCAAGCCGAAGGCGGGCCTGGTCGGTTACACGGTATCGGACCTGCGCATTCCCGGGCTGCCGCAGCCTTGGGAGCTGCCCGTTGCGTCTTCCCCGTCTGCCGACGGGCGAGGGGGAATCGAAGGCGGCGCTCGCGCGCCGCGATCGTGGATTGGCAAGCCGGATCGCATCGCATCGGCACTGTCGATCATGACCGAAGGGCCGATCGGGGCGGCATCGTACAACAACGAGTTCGGGCGTCCCAATCTCGGCGGCTACTTCCGGACCCTCGAGCTCGAAGTCGACGGCCAATGGCGCGGCTATCACAAGCCGATCATGATCGCCGGTGGCGTGGGCAACATCGCCGACGCCCAGGTGCGCAAGCACCCGCTGGCCGCGGGAATGCTGCTGATCCAGCTCGGCGGACCCGGGATGCTGATCGGCATGGGCGGCGGTGCCGCATCGTCGATGGCGACCGGCGCGAACACCGCCGACCTCGATTTCGATTCCGTGCAGCGGGGCAATGCCGAAATCGAGCGCCGCGCGCAGGAGGTGATCGACCGCTGCTGGCAGCTCGGCGCGACGAACCCGATCGCCTCGATCCACGATGTCGGCGCCGGCGGACTGTCCAACGCGCTTCCCGAGCTCGTACACGGCGGCGGCGTCGGCGGCAGCTTCGACCTGCGGGCGGTTCCCTCGGAGGAGCCCGGCATGTCCCCGCGCGAGATCTGGTGCAACGAGGCGCAGGAGCGTTACGTGCTGGCGATTGCACCAGCCGACCTCGGCCGCTTCGACGCGATCTGCACCCGCGAGCGCTGTCCCTACGCGGTCGTCGGCCGCGCGAACGGCGAGGGCCGCCTTGTCGTCGACGACCCGCATTTCGGCAACGCGCCGGTCGACGTCCCTCTCGACGTGATCCTCGGCAAGCCGCCGAAGATGCAGCGTGATGCGAGGCGCATCGCGCGTGCCTTGCCGCCGCTCGACCTCCGCGGCGTCCGGGCTCGCGACGCCGCATACCGGGTGCTGCAGCTCCCCGCTGTGGCCGACAAGACCTTCCTGGTCACGATCGGCGATCGCACCGTCGGAGGACTCTGCGCACGCGATCCGATGGTCGGGCCGTGGCAGGTGCCGGTCGCCGACGTCGCGGTGACCCTCGCCGACTTCGCAGGTCATGCAGGCGAGGCGATGGCGATGGGCGAGCGGTCGCCGGTCGCGCTGATCGACGCGCCGGCTTCAGGGCGCCTGGCGGTCGCCGAGGCGATCACCAACCTGGCGGCGGCGCGCATACGCGATCTGGGCGAGGTCAAGCTGTCGGCCAACTGGATGGCGGCGGCTGAGCAACCCGGCGAGGATGCGGCGCTCTACGACACCGTTCGCGCCGTGGCGATCGACCTCTGCATTCCGCTCGGACTGGCGATTCCAGTCGGCAAGGATTCGCTGTCGATGCGCACGACCTGGCGCGATGGCGATGCCGACAAGGCGGTGACCGCCCCGGTGTCGCTGGTCGTGTCGGCGTTCGCGCCGGTGGCCGACGCGCGCGCCTGCCTCACGCCATTGCTGCGGCTGGACGCCGGCGACACGCTGCTGCTGCACCTCGACCTCGCCGACGGCAGGCGACGCCTCGGCGCGTCGGCGCTGGCGCAGGTCCACGGACAGCTGGGCAACGAATGCCCCGACCTCGATGTCCCGTCGCGCCTTTCGGCATTCTTCGCGCTGGTGCAGGCGCTGCACGGCGATGCACTGCTGCTCGCCTATCACGACATCAGCGACGGCGGCATCTTCGTCACGCTGGCGGAGATGGCGTTCGCCTCGCGCTGCGGCCTCGACATCGTGCTGCCCGCCGACGGCGCGGACGCTCTGGCGTCGCTGTTCGCGGAGGAGCTCGGCGCGGTCGTCCAGGTCGCGGCCGGCGATGCAGCCGCGGTGCTCGCGCGGGCGCAAGGCGCAAGGATCGCCGCGCAGGTCGTCGGCAGCCCCGTCGCGGGCGACCGCATCACCGTCCGCCGTGGCGCGGCAACGGTGCTCGACGAGGCGCGCGTCGACTTGCACCGCGCGTGGTCGTCGACGACGCACGCGATGCAGCGCCTGCGCGACAATCCGCAGGCTGCGGACCAGGAGTACGCGCGGATCGCGGACGCGGACGATCCGGGGCTCGCGCCGCGCGTCGGCTTCGACATCGGCGAGGATCCTGCGATGCCGTTCATCGGGGTCGGCGCGCGCCCACGGGTTGCGATCCTGCGCGAGCAGGGCGTCAACGGCCAGGTCGAGATGGCGGCGGCGTTCACGCGCGCGGGTTTTGACGCATTCGATGTCCACATGAGCGACCTCGCCGAAGGCCGCCGCTCACTCGCCGGGTTTCGCGGTGTGGTTGCCGGCGGCGGATTCTCCTACGGCGACGTGCTGGGGGCGGGCGAGGGCTGGGCGAAGTCGATCCTGTTCAACGCGCGGCTGCGCGACGCTTTCGCCGCGTTCTTCGTTCGCGGCGACACCTTCGCGCTGGGCGTGTGCAACGGCTGCCAGATGATGAGCAACCTGCACGAGATCGTTCCCGGCAGCGGCCACTGGCCGCATTTCGTCCGCAACGCATCGGAGCAGTTCGAGGCGCGCCTGGTCCTGCTCGAGGTGCTCGCCACGCCTTCGTTGTTCTTCCAGGGAATGGAGGGGAGCCTGCTGCCGGTGGCCCTGGCGCACGGCGAGGGCTACGCGGAGTTTCGCGACGCAGCCCAGCTTGCGGCGGCACGACCGTATGTCGCGCTGCGCTTCGCCGACCACCGGGGGCGCGCGACCGAGGTGTATCCCTGCAATCCCAACGGCTCGCCAGAGGGCATCACCGGGCTCACGACGGCGGATGGACGCTTCACGGTCCTGATGCCGCATCCGGAGCGCGTCTTCCGCAGCGCGCAGATGTCGTGGCACCCACGCGACTGGGGCGAGCTTTCGCCGTGGTACCGGATGTTCGCCAACGCGAGGCGCTGGGTGGGATGACGCACGGACGCCGCGGCGGGTTTCGCGTTCCTGCCGCGCGCTCCCGGGCTTGCGACATGGAGATCCGATGGAAGCGAATGTCTATTCGATCAATGGCGTGACGCCGGTCGTCGACCCGACGGCGTTCGTGCACCCCAGCGCGGTGCTGATCGGGGACGTGATCGTCGCGGCGAACTGCTACGTCGGCCCCTGCGCGTCGCTGCGCGGCGATTTCGGCAGGATCGAGCTGCGCGCCGGCGCCAACGTGCAGGACGTCTGCGTGATGCACGGCTTTCCGGGCACCGACACGATCGTCGAGGAGGAGGGCCACATCGGCCACGGCGCGATCCTGCACGGATGCATCGTCAGGCGCAATGCCCTGGTCGGGATGAATGCGGTGGTCAACGACAACGCCGAGATCGGCGAGTCCGCAATCGTCGCGGCGATGGCCTTCGTCAAGGCCGGGATGGTGGTGCCGCCGCGCATGCTCGCCGCCGGGATTCCCGCGCGCGTCGTGCGAGAGCTGACCGAGCAGGAGATGGCGTGGAAGATCGACGGCACCCGCGGCTACCAGGAGCTCGCGCAGCGCAGCCGCGCGACCATGCGGCGTACGGCCCCGCTCCCGGCGGTCGAGGCCGACCGCAAGCGCCTCGACCTCCCCGAACTGCTGCCGCTGTCGACGCTGAAGCGTCGCAAGGGCTGACGCGTCGCGCGGATCGGGTGGCGCGCGTGCTTCGCGGCGGGAGCCTGCCGCCTTTCGTTGCCCCGCCGGTTCAGAACCCCGCGGCCTGACCGTCGCGCCGCGGATCGGACGCGGCGATGTATCCGGTGTCCGATTGCATGATCACCTGGCCCGCGCCGAAGTCCATGTAGGAATCCGGAATCGATTCCATTTCGTGGCCCAGTGCGATCAACCCCTGGCGCAGCTCCCCTGATGCCGCGCCTTCGAGATCGATCGACCGTCCGGCGTTCACTTTCCAGCGCGGCGCGTCGAGCGCGGCCTGGGGATTCATCGCGTGGTCGATCATCCGCACCAGGGTCTGGACGTGCCCGGGCGGCTGGATCGGCCCGCCCATGACACCGAAAGCCATCAGCGGCCTGCCGTCGCGCGTGGCGAAGCCGGGGATGATCGTGTGATACGGGCGCTTTCCGCCGGCGATCTCGTTCGGATGGCCCGGTGTCAGCGAAAAGCCGGTGCCCCGGTTCTGCAGGCTGATGCCGGTGCCCGGCACCACGACACCCGAGCCGAAGCCCATGTAATTCGACTGGATCAGCGACACCATCATGCCGCCCGCGTCCGCTGCGCAGACGTAGACGGTGCCGCCTTTCGGCGGCTCGCCCGGTCCGTAAGCCTGCGCGCGCTTCGGGTCGATCAATCGCGCGCGCTCGCGCAGGTAGCCGCGGTCGAGCATCGCCGCGGGCGTGACGGTCATCGACTTCGGATCGGCGACGTAGCGGTGGGCGTCGGCGAATGCGAGCTTCATCGCCTCGATCTGCAGGTGCTGGCTCGCGACCGAGTCGGGTGGCATCGATCCGAGGTCGAAGGGCTCGAGCATGCCCAGCGCCATCAGCGCGGCGATGCCCTGGCCGTTGGGCGGAATCTCGTGGATCGTGGTGCCGCGGTAGCCGATCGAGATTGGGGTCACCCAATCCGCCCTGTGGGCCTCGAAATCGGCGCGCGTGTGTGCGCCGCCGTTCGCTTTCGAGTGCGCGGCCATTGCATCGGCGAGCTCGCCGCGATAGAAGGCTTCGCCGGCCGTAGCTGCGATCTGCGCGAGTGTGCGGGCCATCGCGGGGGAGGCCCAGCGCTCGCCCGGCTTCGGTGCGCGGCCCGCGATCAGGAAGTGCTCCTGCCAGCCCAGCCCCTGCGGCATCAGCGGTGCCGCGAGCTGCCATTTGCCCGCGATGACGGGCGACACCGCGTAGCCATCGCGGGCGTACCGGATCGCGGGCTCGAACAAGTCGCCGAAAGGAAGCTTGCCGTAGCGCTTCGACAGCGCGACCCAGCCCGAGACCGCGCCCGGAATCGTGACCGTCTCCCAGCCGCGTTGCGGCATCGTCGCATGGCCGGCGAGACGTTGCGCAGACCATCCCGCAGGCGCGCGACCGGATGCGTTGAGTCCGGCGAGGCTCTTGCCGTCCCACAGGATCGCAAACAGGTCCGAACCGATGCCGTTGCTGCAGGGCTCGACGACCGTCAGCGCGATCGCGGTCGCGAGCGCCGCGTCGACCGCATTGCCGCCTTGCGCCAGCGTGGCGATGCCCGCCTGCGTCGCCAGCGGTTGCGACGTCGCAACT
>JAGXBK010000131.1 GCA_018971195.1 Betaproteobacteria bacterium | reverse complement strand
GGGTGCATTGCTCGCGCTGATGGCGATCGCGATCGCCGCGGCGCCCGTTCCCGTCCTCGCCCCCCTGCTGCGCGCCGCCTGCCTCGCTGCATCTGCGCTCGCGCGGGTCCGGCTGCTGCGCTGGCGCCTGTGGGCCTGCCACGGGCGCCCCGATCTGCTGTGCCTCGGCGCGGGCTACGCCTGGCTCGCGCTGGGATTGCTCGCGCTCGGCCTGACGGCGCACGGGGGCTTGCGCACCGGCGCGATCCACGCGGTCACGGTGGGCGCGATGGGAACCTTGACGTTCAACGTGATGGCGGGCACCGTCATGCTGAGAGCGCGCCGCGACCGCGCACGCGAGCCGCGCCTCGTCGTGGGCACCGCGCTGATCGGCGCCGCGGCGATACTGCGAATCGTCGCGGCCATAAGCGGCGACCGGACGCCGTCGTTGCTGATCGCGGCCGCAGCCTGCTGGTCGGCGGCATTCCTGCTGCTCGCCGCCCTGCTCGCCGATATCGTGATCGGCAGGCGACGGTCGCCGGCCTGAAGGCCCCTGCGGGCGGGTCCAGCGGTCGCGGCGCCCGCGCACGCCCGAGTGATATCGTGAGGCTTTCGACCACACGGCGCCCTCCCGCTTACCGAACGCGATGACGCAGACCCGGCCCGCAACATCACCGGCGCCTTCCACGCTGGCCGTCGTCGACATGGGGTCGAACAGCTTTCGCCTCGAGATCGGGCGCGTCGAAGGCGGGCAGATCTTCCGCCTCGACACCTGGCGCGAGACCCTGCACATCGGCGCGCGCCTGGACTCGCGCGGACGCCTCACCGCCGACGGGAGGCGGCGCGCCCTCGCCTGCCTCGCCCGGTTCGCGGAGCGCCTGCGCGGGCTGCATCCATCGGCCGTGCGCGTCGTGGCGACCCACACGTTCCGCGTTGCGGTGAACGCGCGCTCGTTTCTCGCGAGGGCCGAACGCACCCTCGGATTCCCGATCGACGTGATCACCGGAAACGAGGAAGCACGGCTCATCTATGCCGGCGTGACGCATGTCCTTCCCGCATCGGTCGAACGGCGGCTGGTCATCGACATCGGCGGCGGCTCGACTGAATTCATCGTGGGTCACACGCTGCTTCCCGACCGGCTCGCGAGCCTGCCGATCGGTTGCGTCAACATGACCCAGCGCTTCTTCCCGCAAGGCAAGCTCACCGCAGCCGCATTCCTCGCCGCCGAAACCGCCGCGCGGGCCGAGGTCGAGGAGATCGGGCGCGAGTTCGGACGCGACGCCTTCGACGTCGCGTACGCGTCCTCGGGAACCGCACTCGCGCTGGCGGAGATCCTGGAAGCCAACGGCCTCTCCGCGGCAGGCATCACGCCAGACGGAATCGCCAGGCTGCGCAAGCGCATGATCGGCGCCGGCGAGATCGGCCGCCTGCGCATCGCGGCGCTGAAGCCCGAGCGTGCGCCGGTGCTGGCCGCCGGCCTTGCGATCATGGCGGCGGCGCTCGCCGAGCTCGGCGTGCAGCGGGTCAATCCGGTCGGGGGGGCGCTGCGCCTGGGCGTTCTGTACGACCTGCTCGGTCGCACCGAGCATCACGATGCGAGGACCGCGACCATCGAGCAGTTCCTCAACCGCTACCAGGTGGACCGGGACCACGCATCGCGGGTCGCGGCGCTCGCAGTCGACCTTTACCGGCGCGCCGTATCGAGCCCGCAGCCCATCGCAATCCAGCGACTGGAATGGGCCGCGCTGCTGCACGAGATCGGCATCCAGGTTTCCCACACCGGCTTCCACAAGCACGGCGCCTACATCCTCGAACATGCCGACATGCCGGGATTCTCCTCCGGCGAGCAGCAGACGCTGTCCAACCTGGTCCTCGGCTGCCGCGGCGGCCTTGCCAAGATGGGCGCCGCGCTCGGGGACCGCGGCTTCCGCGCCATGCTGCTCGCGTTGCGCCTGGCGGTCGTGCTCCATCATGGCCGGCGGCCGATCGAATTGCCGCGCATCGTCGTCGATGCCGGCGCCGTCATCCGCTGCAGCGTGCCCCAGCGCTGGCTCAAGGCACATCCGCTGAGCGACCTGCTGCTCGCGCGCGAACGCAACGAGTGGACCACCGCGGGCCATCCGTGGCGCAGCGTGGCGCGCCGCAGCCGCGGAGCAGGTCGCGTCGGCGCATGACGCCGGGCATCGCGATCCGGCTCGCCTGCCCGGCCCGCGGAGTACGCCTCGACCGGTCTGCGGTGCTGGCCCGTCATCGCGCATCGGCGCCGCAGACCGCGACCGTCGTCGCGCAGTACTGGGACACCGCCTCGATGGCGCTGCAGCGGCGCGCCATGGCGCTTGCGCTGCTCGCGCGGGACGGGGGGCCGGTCGTCCAGACGCTGGAAATCGAATCCTCGTTTCCGTTGACCGCGCAAAGCTTCACCTCGCCTGGCGGCGCGAGTGCTCCCGGCTTCGCATTCGCCCTCGCGCAGGGCTTCGAGCCCGACGAATCGCTGAGTGAGCAGGAGCGCGACCTGCGGCCGATGTTCACGATCCGCATCGAGCGGACATGGCGCACCGTGGCCTTCCGCGACGGAACCCGCGTCGCGCTCGCGATCGATCGCGGTACGATGCAAGCGGGCGCCCAGCCTGGCCGGGGACGAGGCACCCGCCGCAGATTCCGCGAAATCGCGATCGTGCTGCTGGAAGGCGACGCGCGCCGGGTCTGCGATCTCGCGCGCGAGCTCGTGGGTGAGCAGCCAGGCCTGCGGCTCGAGTTCGCAAGCCTCGCGCAGCGCGGCTATCGTCTCGTTACCGGGTCGACGGCGGCTGGCGGCAGACCCCGCCGGACCCCACCGCAGCGCAGGGCTTCCGGAGCCCAGGTCGCGATCGCAGGTCTGCGCGATGCGCTGTCGCAGTTCGCCGCCAACGCCGCAGGCGCAGCCTCCGACGCCGACCCGGAGTACGTGCATCGGATGCGCGCCGCGCTACGACGCCTGCGCGTCGCCGACCGGCTGGCAGGCGCCGCAGGGCTGCCGGTTTTCCCACGCCGGCTCGTCGGCGACATCCGTTGGCTTTCCGGAGTGCTCGCCGCCGCGCGCGATTGGGACGTCGTGCAGACACAGACCTGGCCGGCGATCCGGAACGATGCGCGCGGCATGCGGGGCATCGACGTCGTTTCGGCACGGATTGCAGTCGAGCGTGCACGCCGCCATCGCGACCTGCGCGTCGCGTTGCGCAGCGCGCGCTTCCAGCGCCTGATGCTCGAGCTCCTGCGCACGCTGCTGCCCAGCTTCGAGAGCCACGCGCCTGCGCGTTCGGTCCGACGACGGGATGCGAAATCGTTCGCACGCCGGGTCTTGGCGCCGCTGCTCGCAGACGTTGCGAAAGCCGATCGCCGCCTCGGCGAGCACGCGCTCCCGGAGCGCCAGCACGCACTGCGGATCGTGGCCAGGAAGCTGCGGTACGGCGCCGAATTGTTCGCGGATGGCGATGCGCGCCGGCCGGTGTCGCGCTACCTGCGACGGCTCGCGGACCTGCAGTCGGTGCTTGGCGATCTCAATGACCTGCGCGTTTCGGGCAGGTTGATCGCGCGCGCGGCCGGGGCGCACTTGCCCGCCGCCCACGCCATCGCGCGTAGCCTGGTCGCCCGGCGGCTGGCGCTTGCCAGGCGCCTGCAGCGGGCGCGCAAGCGCTTCCGCAACACCGTTGCTTTCTGGGATTGACGCGACGCTGGGCCAGCCTCGCTGTCGCGTTCGCGACCCCGGCCGACGCTGACGCGCGGCCCGCACTTCCGCTCGATCGCTCGCGCGGCCGGCCGCGTGCACTGCGGCGGGTCAGTGCACCCGCCGCAGGTAGGGCGGCAGTTCCACCGCTTGGACTTCACCGTCGTTGCCGCCACTGAGGCGCGCCATCAGGTCGACCTGTGCGGAAAAAGACGCTGCCCCGTGGGCTGCCTGGACCTTGGTCCACGTCCCGTCCGCACCGAGCTCCCAGGCGCCCTCGGTGTCGCGCAGGTAGATGTCGAGCCCTTCGGTGACGACGCGCTGGGCGAGCTCGGGGTCGCGAACAGGAAATGCAACTTCGATGCGCTTGAACAGGTTGCGCCCCATCCAGTCGGCGGACGACAGCCAGACCGACGGCGCCCCATCGTTCTCGAAGCGCCAGACCCGGTGATGCTCGAGAAAGCGCCCGAGGATCGAGCGCACCCGGATGGTCTCGGACAGCCCCGGGACGCCGGGACGTAGCGCGCAGGCACCCCGGATGATCAGATCGATCGGCACGCCAGCCCTCGACGCGGCGTACAACGCCTGGATGACACCATCGTCGACGAGTGCGTTCATCTTGGCACGGATGCCCGACGGCCGGCCGTTGCGGGCGTGGCGAGCCTCGCGCCGGATCATCGCGATCACCCGCGACTGCATCGTGAACGGCGCGAGCAGCATGTGCCGCAAGCGGTTCGCCCTCGCCAGGCTGGTGATGTGCAGGAACACTTCGGCCACGTCGGCGCAGATCCCGGGGTCTGCCGTCAGCAGGCCGAAATCGGTGTAGAGGCGCGTCGTGCGCGGATGATAGTTGCCGGTGCCCAGATGCGCGTAGGAAACGAGCCTCGGTCGACCGCGCGCGTCGGCTTCGCGGCGCGTTATCAGGACGAGCTTGGCGTGCGTCTTGAGACCGAAGATCCCGTAGACCACCTGCGCGCCGGCCTGCTCGAGCCGCTCCGCCCAGTCGATGTTGGTCTCCTCGTCGAACCGCGCCATCAGTTCGACGACGACCGTCACTTCCTTCCCCTGGCGGGCGGCATCCACCAGCGCTTCCATCAATGCCGAGTTGACGCCCGTCCGGTAGACCGTCTGCTTGATCGCGAGGACGTCGGGGTCCTGCGCCGCCTTGCGTATGAATTCGACCACCGGCTCGAACGACTGGTACGGGTGGTGCAGCAGGATGTCGCGCTGCCGCATCGCGACCAGGACGTCGACCGTTGCGGGAAGTCGCGCCGGGAGCCCGGGGCGGAATGGAGCGTACTTGAGTGCGCCGATATCGACCTGGTCGATCAGCGCTTCGAGCCGCATGATGTTGACCGGGCCGTTGCAATGATAGAGATCGTCGGGTGCGAGCTCGAAATGGCGCAGCAGGAAATCGGCGAGCTGCTTGGGGCAGCCCTCGGGAAGCTCGAGGCGCACCGCGCGACCGAAATGCCGGTGCGAGAGCTCGCCCTGCAACGCCTGCCTCAGGTTCTTGACCTCCTCCTCGTCGATCCAGAGGTCGGCGTCGCGCGTGACGCGGAACTGCGAGTCGGCAATCACCTCGCGACCCGGGAACAGCGCAGCGATGTGCGTATGGATGATCGACGACAGCAGCAGGAAGTCGTGGCGGCCGTTGTCGCCGTGCCCCGGCATCCGGATGACCCGCGGCAGCACGCGCGGAGCGCGCAGGATGGCGATCGACGTCTCGCGTCCGAAGGCATCCGAGCCCGACAGCTCGACGACGAAATTGAGCGACTTGTTGACCACCTGCGGGAACGGATGGGCCGGATCGAGGCCAATCGGCGTCAGCAGTGGACGCACTTCACTCGCGAAATAATCGGCCACCCACGCGCGCTGCGCCTGCGTCCAGGCGGAGCGCCGGATCAGGCGCACCCCCGAGCGCTCGAGCGCCGGCAACACCTCGTCGTTCAGTACCCGATACTGGTCTGCGATCAGCGCCCGCACCTCGGTCCCGATCTGCGCCAGCAGCGCCTTGGCATCCTGGACCGGCATCCCGAAGCCCGGGGCGTTTTCGCGCAGCTGCTCCTTGAGGCCCGCAACCCGGATCTCGAAGAACTCGTCGAGGTTGCTGCCCACGATGCACAGAAACCGCAGGCGCTCGAGCAGCGGCACCCGCATATCGCTGGCGAGCGCCAGCACGCGGCGGTTGAACGCCAGCGTCGACAGTTCTCGGTTGATGTGCGCTGGGTGCGGAGGCACGACGGTATCGGGGCCGGGTTCGATCCCGGGCACCGGCGGCAGCTGCGGCAACCGGTCAGCGTGCATCCTTCAGGTTACGACCATGTGACAGCGAGGACGTGGCCCGAAGGTGCCGCGCGCCCGGCGCGAAATGCTCGCTTGACCGAGATGAAGAATGGTGCTGGTCGGGGTGAGAGGATTCGAACCTCCGACATCTTGCTCCCAAAGCAAGCGCGCTACCGGGCTGCGCTACACCCCGAACCGGGACATTATGCCACCCGGCCGCGCCCTGCCCGCCGCGCGTGCCCGAAGCGGTGGGCAGGGCGGTGCCGGCGGCGCTGCCAAGTCCCGGGGCCGGGAACTTCGGGCGGGCTGGTAATCTCGCAGCATAGACACTTCACGGCCGCACGGCCGCGCCGCGCGCCGGCCGCGCCTCGCCGGACCAACGACAAAGGATTCACCATGACCACTCCCCGCGACGTCGTCGTCATCGTCGGAAGCCTCCGCAAGGAGTCGTTCACCCGCAAGCTGGCCAACGCCTTGCGCGCCCTGGCGCCCACCTCGCTCGCTCTGGCGATCGTCGAGATCGGACAGCTGCCGCACTACAACCAGGACCTCGATGGTGAGACCCCGCCTGCTGAATGGGCGGCCTTTCGGGCGCGGGTGGCGAAGGCGGATGCCGTCCTGTTCGTGACTCCCGAATACAACCGCTCGGTGCCCGGTGTCCTGAAGAACGCGATCGACGTCGGCTCGCGCCCTTACGGCAAGAGCGCGTGGAGCGGCAAGCCCTGCGCCATCGTCAGCAATTCGCCGGGCCAGCTTTCGGCCTTCGGCGCCAACCATCACCTGCGCCAGTCGCTGGTGTTCCTCAACATGCCTGCGATGCAACAACCCGAGGCCTACATCGGCGGCGTTGCCGCGCTGTTCGATGCGCAGGGACAGTTGGTCAACGACTCCACGCGCGACTTCCTGAAGAAGTTCCTCGACGCATTCGCGGCGTGGATCGACAAGATCGCGGCGAAGTAGCTCCCGGAAAATGGGGTCAGAGCTGTAATAATCCCGGAAAATGGGGTCAGGGGAAAATGGGGTCAGAGCTGTAATAGTCCCGGGAAATGGGGTCAGAGCTGTAATAATTCCTTCACCTGCTGCTCCGCATTTGGCGCTGGCTCGATTGGAATTATTACAGCTCTGACCCCATTTCCCGGGACTATTACAGCTCTGACCCCATTTTCCCCTGACCCCATTTTCCGGGATTATTACAGCTCTGACCCCATTTTCCGG
>JAGXBK010000130.1 GCA_018971195.1 Betaproteobacteria bacterium | reverse complement strand
GCGATCGGCATGCCGAGGGACGGGATGCCCTCGCGCGCAGCATCGTCGCGAAAATCGGATTGCCTCAGGCGGAAGTCGATGTTGTCGCTGCCGAGGCCGCGCGCGAGACGCGCGGCCAGGGCCATTTCCTCGAGCGTCGCGTGGGGCGACACCAGCGTGCCGAGCGCGTCGCCGCCATGCTTCGCGACGATCTCGGACAGTCCCTTGGCGGTGAATTCCAGCGCCGTCGGCCAGTCGACCGCCTTCCATTCCCCACCCTGCTTGACCATTGGCGCGGTGAGGCGCTCGTCGCTCGCGAGCGCCTCGTAGGAGAAGCGGTCCTTGTCCGAGATCCAGCACTCGTTGACCGCCTCGTTCTCGAGCGGCACGACACGCAGCACCCTGCCCTCCTTGACCTGGACGACGAGGTTGCTGCCGAGACCGTCGTGGGGAGACACGCTCCTGCGGCGTGCGAGCTCCCAGGTCCGTGCCGCGAAGCGGAAAGGCTTCGACGTCAGCGCGCCGACCGGGCAGATGTCGATCATGTTCCCGGAAAGCTCGGAGTCGACCGTGCGACCGACGAAGGTCACGATCTCGGCGTGCTCGGTGCGCCCGATCATGCCCAGTTCCATGATGCCGCCGATCTCCTGCCCGAAGCGGATGCAGCGTGTGCACTGGATGCAGCGCGTCATCTCCTGCGCCGAGATCAGCGGGCCGAGGTACTTGTACATGACGACGCGCTTCGCCTCGTGGTAGCGCGAGGCGGATGCCCCATAGCCCACTGCGAGGTCCTGCAGCTGGCATTCGCCGCCCTGGTCGCAGATCGGGCAATCGAGCGGATGGTTGATCAGCAGGAACTCCATCACGCCCTGCTGGGCCTTGACCGCCTGCTCCGAATGCGTCCACGCCTTCATGCCGTCGGTGACCGGCGTCGCGCAGGCAGGCAGCGGCTTGGGCGCCTTCTCGACCTGGACCAGGCACATCCGGCAATTGGCCGCGATCGACAGCTTGCTGTGGTAGCAGAAATGCGGCACGTAGATGCCGAGCTTGTTCGCGGCATCCATCACCGTGCTGCCCTGGGGCACCTGCACCGTCCTGCCGTCGATTTCGATGTTCAGCATCGAGAGCTCGTGTTGCCGGATCGCGCGACCATCAGACATAGTCCGGAACGACGCACTGCCCGTGCCGGATGTGGTGCTCGAATTCGCCGCGGAAATGCTTGATGAAGCTCTTCACCGGCAGTGCCGCCGCGTCGCCCAGCGCGCAGATCGTCCGGCCCGCGATGTTGTCGGCAACCGACGTCAGCACGTCGAGGTCCTCCGGGCGTCCTTTGCCGTGCTCGATCCGGTCGACCATCCGCCACATCCAGCCCGTTCCTTCGCGGCAGGGCGTGCACTGCCCGCAGGATTCCTCGTAGTAGAAATAGGACAGGCGCAGCAGGCTCCTGACCATGCAGCGGGTGTCGTCGATGACGATGACGGCGCCCGACCCGAGCATCGACCCTGCCTTTGCGATCGCGTCGTAGTCCATCGTGAGCCCCATCATCACGTCGCCGGGCAGCACCGGTGCCGACGAGCCGCCGGGAATCACGGCCTTCAGTCCGCGGCCACCGCGCACGCCGCCCGCCATTTCCAGCAGCTTCGCGAACGGGGCGCCCAGCCTGATCTCGTAGTTGCCGGGTCGCTCGACATCGCCGGACACCGAGAAGATCTTGGTGCCGCCGTTGTTCGGCAGTCCCAGGTTCAGGAACCACTCGCCACCGTTGCGGATGATCCACGGCACTGCGGCGAAAGTCTCGGTGTTGTTGATCGTCGTCGGCTTGCCGTAGAGGCCGAAGCTCGCCGGGAACGGGGGCTTGAAGCGCGGCATGCCTTTCTTTCCCTCGAGGGACTCGAGCAACCCGGTCTCCTCGCCGCAGATGTAGGCACCGTAGCCGTGGTGGTTGTACAGGTGGAAGTCGAAGCCGCTGCCCAGGATGTCGTTGCCCAGGAACCCCGCGGCGTACGCCTCGTCGATCGCCTCCTCGCAGCGCTGGTAGACGTCCCAGATCTCGCCGTGGACGTAGTTGTAGCCGCGCCTGCAACCCATCGCGTAGGCGGCGATCGCCATGCCCTCGAACAGCGCGTGCGGGTTGTAGCGCAGCAGGTCGCGGTCCTTGAACGTCCCGGGCTCGCCTTCGTCCGAGTTGCAGACCAGGTACTTGTCGCCGGGGTACTGGCGCGGCATGAAGCTCCACTTGAGCCCGGTCGGGAAGCCGGCGCCGCCGCGTCCGCGCAGCGCGGACTTCTTGACCTCTGCGATCACCTGCTCGGGCGGGATCCTTTCGGCGAGGATCTTCCGCAGCGCCTCGTAGCCGCCGCGCCGCACGTAGTCGGCGAGCCGCCAGTTGCGGCCGTTGAGCCCCGCCAGCAGGACGGCGTCGGGACCGTAGTCGATGAACTCCGCGGGGGCGTTCATGATCCCGCGGGCTCCGGAGCGCCCGGCGCGCCTTCTCCGCGATCGGCGGCGGCGGCCAGCTCGTCGAGCAGCGCGTCGATCCTGGCAGCCGACATGAAACCCTCCATGCGCTTGTTGTTGACGATGACCACCGGCGCATCGCCGCAGGCGCCCATGCACTCGCCCTCCTTCAGCGTGAAGCGGCCGTCGGCGCTCGTCTCGCCGAAATCGATGCCCAGCCGGCGCTTCAGGTGCACCGCGGCGGCGGCCGCACCCTGCAGCGCGCAGGGCAGGTTCGTGCACAGCGTCAGCTTGAAGCGGCCGGTCGGCTTCAGGTTGTACATCTCGTAGAACGACGCGACCTCGTAGACCGCGACCGGCGGCATCCCGAGATAGCGCGCGACCTCGTCCATCAGCGGGGTCGACAGCCAGCCGTGCTCGTCCTGCGCGATCGCGAGCGCCGACATCACCGCCGACTGTCTCCGGTCGGCCGGATACTTGGCGACCTCGCGGTCGATCCGTGTCCTCGCGTCGTCAGAGAGCATCATCGATCGATGGATCCGAATACGATGTCCTGCGTGCCGATGATCGCGACGACGTCGGCAATCATGTGGCCGCGCGACATCTCGTCGAGGGCGGACAGGTGGACGTAGTCCGGGGCCCGGAGCTTGATCCGATACGGCTTGTTGGCCCCATCGGAGATCGCGTACACGCCGAACTCTCCCTTCGGGTGCTCGATCGCCGCGTAGACCTCGCCGGCCGGTACGTGGATGCCCTCGGTGAAGAGCTTGAAGTGATGGATCAGCTCCTCCATGTTCGTCTTCATCGCCTCGCGCGGCGGCGGGGCCACCTTGAAATTGTCGACGATCACCGGCCCCGGATGCTCGCGCAGCCATGCGACGCACTGGGAAATGATGCGGTTCGACTGGCGCATCTCGTGGATGCGCACCAGGTACCGGTCGTAGCAGTCACCGTTGACGCCGACGGGAATGTCGAAGTCCATCCGGTCGTAGGCGGCATAGGGCTGCTTCTTGCGCAGGTCCCAGGGCACCCCCGAGCCGCGCAGCATCGGGCCGGTGAAGCCCAGCGCCATCGCCCGTTCCGCGGTCACGACGCCGATGCCGACCGTGCGCTGCTTCCAGATCCGGTTGTCGGTCAGCAGCGTCTCGTAGTCGTCGACGTAGCCCGGGAAGCGCCGGGTGAAATCGTCGATGAAGTCGAGCAGCGATCCCTGGCGGTTCGCGTTCATCTCGGCCAGCACGCGCGCGTTGCGCGACTTCATCGTCGCGTACTGCGGCATCCGCCCGGGAAGGTCGCGGTAGACGCCCCCGGGCCGGTAGTAGGCTGCGTGCATGCGTGCGCCGGACACCGCCTCGTACATGTCGAAGAGGTCTTCCCGCTCGCGGAACGCGTAGAGGAACGTTGTCATCGCGCCCACGTCGAGCGAATGCGATCCCAGCCACATCAGGTGATTCATGATGCGGGTGATCTCGTCGAACATCGTCCGGATGTAGAGAGCCCGCTCGGGGACCTCGATTCCCAGAAGTCTCTCGATCGCGAGACAGTAGGCGTGCTCGTTGCACATCATCGAGACATAGTCGAGCCGGTCCATGTACGGCAGCGACTGGATCCAGGTCCTCGTCTCGGCGAGCTTCTCGGTTGCGCGATGCAGCAGCCCGATGTGGGGATCGGCGCGCGTGATCACCTCGCCGTCGAGCTCGAGCACCAGGCGCAGCACGCCGTGGGCGGCGGGGTGCTGAGGCCCGAAGTTCATCGTGTAGTTGCGGATCTCCGCCACGCTACTCGCCTTCCGCGTAGTTCGCTTCGCGGATGATCCGCGGCGTGATCTCGCGCGGCTCGATCGAGACCGGCTGGTAGACCACGCGCGCCTGCTCGGGGTCGTAGCGCATCTCGACGTAGCCCGAGATCGGGAAATCCTTGCGGAACGGATGGCCGACGAAGCCGTAGTCGGTGAGCAGGCGGCGCAGGTCCGGGTGCCCCGAAAACACGATGCCGAACAGATCGAAGGCCTCGCGCTCGAACCAGTTGACCGACGGCCACACGTCGATCACGCTGGCGACCACCGGGAAATCGTCGTCGGGTGCGAAGCAGCGCACCCGCAGCCGCCAGTTGTTGGACAGCGACAGCAGGTGCGACACGACGGCGAAGCGCCGGCCCTTTCCGGCGACGCCCTCGTGCGCCGAGTAGTCGACGCCGCACAGGTCGACCAGCGTCGCGAAGCCGAGCTCGGGACGATCGCGCAGCAGGCGCATCGCCTCCGCGTAGCGGTCCGCCGGAACGACGATCGTCACCTCGCCGCGGTCGACGGAGGTTTCGGCGAGCATCCCGTCGAGGGCGCCGCCCAGCGCTGCAACCAGTGCGTCGGTGTGAACCGCCATCAGCGCGCGATCGTGTTGGTCCGCCAGATCTTGTTCTGGAGCTGAAGGATGCCGTAGAGCAGGGCCTCGGAGGTCGGCGGGCAGCCGGGGACGTAGATGTCGACCGGGACGATCCGGTCGCAGCCGCGGACCACCGAGTACGAGTAGTGGTAGTAGCCGCCGCCGTTGGCGCAGGAGCCCATCGAGATCACCCAGCGCGGCTCGGCCATCTGGTCGTAGACCTTGCGCAGTGCGGGCGCCATCTTGTTGCACAGCGTGCCGGCGACGATCATGACGTCGGACTGGCGCGGGCTCGGCCGGAAGACGATGCCGAAGCGGTCGAGGTCGTAGCGCGAGGCCCCGGCGTGCATCATCTCGACCGCGCAGCAGGCGAGCCCGAAGGTCATCGGCCACATCGACCCGTTGCGCGCCCAGTTGATGACGCTGTCGAGCGTCGTGGTGACGAAGCCCTTCTCGAGTACGCCTTCAATGGCCATCGCCGATCCTCAGTCCCACTCCAGTGCGCCCTTCTTCCATTCGTAGATGAAACCGACAACGAGGATCAGCACGAACACCATCATCGCGCCGAAGCCGAATAGGCCGATCTGCGGCAGGACGACGGCCCACGGAAAGAGAAAGGCGATCTCGAGGTCGAACAGGATGAACAGGATGGCGACGAGGTAGTAGCGGACATCGAATTTCATCCGCGCATCCTCGAATGCCTCGAAACCGCATTCGTAGGGCGACAGCTTCTCCGGATCCGGGCGATCGGGCGACACGATGCGTCCGATGCCGACCAGCAGGCCGCCGAGCCCGATGCCGAACGCGATGAAGACGAGGATGGGAAAGTACTGTTCGAGCATTGTGATCAGCGCGAGCGCCCGGCCTGAAGTGCTGCGACACTGCCAAGTGTACGGCGGTACCGCGGGACTGACATTGCTGCAAATCGGTGCTGCTACGTCTCCCGGGCGGGCACGGCCTGCCCGCCCACCGCTTCAATCTGGTGCCGACGGGGAGACTCGAACTCCCACGGCTTGCGCCACTGCCCCCTCAAGACAGCGTGTCTACCAATTTCACCACGTCGGCGTGCTTCATCCGGCGACTACTTCGGGACTTCACCCTGCCCGGGCGCCGGGGCCGGCACGCTGCCACCCGGTACGGGAGCGCTGCCGCCGCTCGTCGCCGGCACCGTTCCCCCGGCGGGAGCGCCGACCGCGTTTCCGGCCGCGGCAGTACCCTTCGCCGCCGGCTGCGGGACATCCGCCGGTGCCGCAGGCGACGATGCACGTCCCATGACGCCCTGGTCCATGACGCCCCGGGGCGTGGCTTCGCGCGACCCGAACCAGGTGAGCGCAATGCTGGTGGCGAAGAACAGGGTCGCGAGTACGGCCGTCGTGCGCGACAGGAAATTCGCCGAGCCGGCCGCACCGAACAGGCTGCCCGACGAGCCGCCGCCGAACGCCGCACCCATGTCGGCACCCTTCCCGTGCTGGAGCAGCACGAACCCGATGACGCAGATCGCCACCAGCACGTGCAGCGCCAAGATCAGCGATTGAATCAAAGTCATACGCGCCTGCTCCATCGTCGCGTCCTGGTTAGGCACGCGCGATCGTCAAAAATTCATCCGCATCGAGCGATGCGCCACCCACCAGCGCCCCGTCGATGTCCGGCATCGCAAACAACGCGGCAGCGTTGGAGCCCTTGACGCTGCCCCCGTACAGCACGCTCACGTCGCCCGCCCCCGCCGCGGCAAGCCGCGAGCGAAGCAGCGCGTGCACCGCCTGCGCCTGCTCGGGCGACGCAGTCCGGCCGGTGCCGATCGCCCACACCGGCTCGTACGCGACGACGCAGCGGCACATTGCCGCACCAAGCGCCTCGATCACGGCATCGACCTGTCGTGCCACGACCTCTTCGGTCGCCCCGCGTTCGCGCTCGTCGAGGGTTTCGCCGACGCAGGCCACGGGCACCAACCCGCCGGCGAGCGCGGCGGCAGCCTTCGCGCCGACGACCCGGTCGGTCTCGCCATGCAGCCGCCGGCGCTCCGAGTGGCCGACGATCGCGTAACGACATCCGAATTCCGCCGCCATTCCCGCTGCAACCTCACCCGTGTACGCGCCCGACGCGTGCTCGCTGACGTCCTGGACGCCCCACATGACCGCGCCCGACGACAGCGCCGCCTGCGCCTGCCCGAGGTACGGGGCCGGCACGCACACGACGAGCTTGCGCCGCTCGCGATGCGTCCACTCGGATGCAAGGCGCGCCAGCAGCTTCGCGTTCGCCGCGAGCCCGCCGTTCATTTTCCAGTTGCCGACGACGAGCTTGTCGCGCATGCCTCACCCTGCACCGGCCCCGCGGTCGCCGCGTCCGCGCCCCGGCCACGACGGCGCCGGGCCGGACCGCCGATCGCGCGG
>JAGXBK010000129.1 GCA_018971195.1 Betaproteobacteria bacterium | reverse complement strand
GCATCTGGGTGGAGCGGGTGAAGGGAATCGAACCCTCGTATGCAGCTTGGGAAGCTGCCGTTCTGCCATTGAACTACACCCGCGCAGGGAATCCGGCCCGCAGCGCCTGCTGACGCCGGAACGCGGCGCGCGGCCGGCCGCACCACTAATGCCCCGGGGTGCCCCGGGCGCGGCTGCGCCATTCTAGCGTAGCGGCGCGCGCCGGTTGTTTCGGGATGTTTCCATCGGCCGGGCGCCGATGCGATCATCTACAATTCAGTCACTTGCCGGCACGCCGTCGAGCGCGCGCACCGCGGCATCGCCCGCCCTAAAGCGGTCTGACGCGCCGGCGTTGCCGGCGCCGCGGGCGACGCCCGCCTGCAAGGCTTCGGCATCCAGGAAAATCGACAACATGACACGATCCCGGCGCGTCGTGGTCGTCGCCGCCCTCGCCTTGGTCGCCATCGGCGCGGGCAGCTACCTGTTGCGCGCGTCGCAGGGTGCACGAGCACCTGCATCCAGGCCCGTACCCGCCGTTCCGGTGACTGCCGCAGCGGTCGTCACCAAGACCGTTCCCGTCAGGCTGCGCGCCATCGGCAACATCGAACCGTACACGAGCGTCGCGCTCAAGGCGCTGGTCGACGGCCAGATCGTCGCTGTCCGCTTCAACGAAGGCGACGAAGTCAGGAAAGGGGCGGTGCTGTTCGAGATCGACCGGCGACCTTTCGAGGCGCAATTGCAGCAGGCACAGGCGAATCTGCTCAAGGACCGCGCGACCCTCGATCATGCGAGGGAGCAGGAAAGGCGCTACAAGGATCTGCTCGAGCAGAAGTTCATCTCCCCCGATGCCTATGGCCAGGTGCGGACCAACGCCGAGACCGCGGCGGCACAGGTGCGCGCCGACGAGGCCGCGATCCAGGGGATCCGGCTGCAGATCGAGTACTGCACGATCCGCGCACCGATCACCGGCTACGCCGGCAGGATCATGATCCAGCAGGGCAACCTGGTGAAGGCCAATGATACGAACGCGCTCGTGGTCATCAACCAGGTGCGCCCGATCTACGCATCGTTCTCGGTGCCGGAGCAGGATCTCGACGCGGTGCGCCGCTACGATGCCGATGGCGAGCTGCAGGTGAGCGCCGCCGTGCCGAAGTCGACCCATCCGCCGCTCGTCGGCAAGCTCACGTTCATCGACAACACGACCGACACCGCGACCGGAACCATCCGGCTCCGGGCGGCGTTTCCGAACCTCGACAAGGCGCTGTGGCCCGGCCAGTTCGTCGACGTCGTGCTGACGCTGACGCAGCAGAAGGACGCGGTCGTGATGCCGGCGACCGCGGTCCAGAACGGCCCCAACGGCCAGTACGTGTTCGTCGTGAAGCCCGACAACAGCGTCGAGCTGCGCAACGTGAAGATCGCGCGCACCGAAGGCGACGACGCCGTCGTCGCGTCAGGCGTCGCTCCCGGCGACACCGTGGTGACCGCCGGGCAGCTGCGCCTCGCGCCGGGAATCCACGTGAAGCTCGATTCAGGAAAGAGCGCGTGAACGTCTCCGCGGTGTTCGTCCGCCGGCCGGTGATGACGCTGCTGCTGATGATCGGCTTCGTCATCTTCGGCCTGGCCGGCTATCGCCTGCTGCCGGTGAACGCGCTCCCCAACGTCGATTTCCCGACGATCCAGGTCCAGGCGCAGCTGCCCGGGGCGAGCCCGGAGACGATGGCCTCGGCCGTCGCGACGCCGCTGGAGAAGCAGTTCTCGACGATCGCCGGCATCGACTCGATGACGTCGGTGTCGAACAACGGCCTGACGACGATCGTCATCCAGTTTTCGCTCGACCGCAACATCGATGCCGCCGCCCAGGACGTCCAGTCGGCGATCGCCGCGGCGGGGCGCTCGCTGCCGGCGTCGATGCCGTCGCCGCCGACCCAGCGCAAGGTGAATCCCGCCGACTTCGCGATCCTGCTGCTCGCCCTCACGTCCGACAGCCAGCCGCTGTCCACCGTCGACGACTATGCCGAGAACAACCTCGCGCAGAGGATCTCGACGATCAGCGGCGTCGCGCAGGTGCTGGTGTTCGGGTCGCAGCAGTACGCGGTGCGCGTGCAGCTCGATCCGAACCAGCTCGCGTCGCGGAACATCGCGCTGACCGACGTCGAGCAGGCGATCAGCAATGCGAACGTCAACCTGCCCACCGGGACGCTTTACGGCGCCCAGCGCGCGACCTCGGTCACCGCGACCGGGCAGCTCAACGATGCAAAGGCGTACGCGCCGATCATCGTCGCCTACCGGAATGGCGCCCCGGTGCGTCTCGACCAGCTCGGACGCGTCTTCGACAGCGTGCAGAACGACAAGATCGCCGCCTGGTACAACGGGACACGGGGCGTCGTGCTGGCCATCCAGCGGCAGCCCGGCACCAACACGATCGAGGTTGTCGACTCGATCCGCAGGATCCTCCCGTCGTTCCAGGAAGCGCTGCCCCCGTCGATCAAGCTTTCGACGCTCTACGACCGGTCCCAGTCGATCCGCGAGTCGGTGCACGACGTCGAGATCACGCTGCTGTCGGCGCTGGTGCTGGTCGTGCTCGTGATCTTCGCATTCCTGCGCAGCGTGCGCGCAACGCTGATCCCGAGCCTCGCGCTGCCGCTGTCCATCGTCGGCACCTTCGGGCTGATGTACGTGTTCGGGTACACGCTCGACAACATCTCGCTGATGGCGCTGACGCTGTGCGTGGGATTCGTCGTCGACGACGCGATCGTCATGCTCGAGAACATCACGCGGCACATGGAGATGGGCGAGCCGCGGATGGTCGCGACGATGAATGGCTCCAGGGAGATCGGCTTCACGATCATGTCGATGACGCTGTCGCTGATCGCCGTCTTCATCCCGGTGCTGTTCATGGGCGGCATCCTCGGGCGCCTGCTGCACGAGTTCGCGGTGACGATCATCGTCGCCGTGCTGATCTCGGGCGTCGTGTCGCTGACGCTGACGCCGCTGCTTTGCAGCCGCATCCTGGACGCCGGACGGGAGGGCCGCCACGGCCGCATCTATGCCGCCTCCGAGCGCATCTTCAACGGCGCGCTCGGCGGCTACCGCAGCAGCCTGCAGTGGGCGCTCGGGCATCGCAGGACGGTGATGGTCGCGTTCGCAGCGCTGTTCGTCGCCACCGGTTTCCTGTTCGTGAAGATGCCGAAAGGATTCCTGCCCAGCGACGACGTCGGCCAGCTGTTCGTGATCACCGAGGCGGCGCAGGACATCTCGTTCGAGGCGATGGCCAACCTGCAGCAGCAGGTCGCTGCCGAGATCCGGCGCAATCCTCACGTCGAGAACGTCATGGCGTTCGCGGGCGCGGGCGGCCCGACCGGTGCGCTCAACAACGGCCGCATCTTCGTGACCCTCAAGCCGCGCGGCGAGCGTCCCGACGCCGACACGATCGTGCAGGAGCTGCGCCCGAAACTGCAGAACATCCCGGGCATACGCGCATTCGTGCAGAACATCCCGGCCATCCGCATCGGCGGCCAGCTGACCAAGAGCGTCTACCAGTACACGCTGCAGGGTGCCAGCACCACCGAGCTCTACCAGTGGGCGCCGCGCGTCGAGTCGAAACTGAAGACGCTGTCCGGGTTGACCGACGTCACCAGCGACCTGCAGATCACGCAGCCGCAGATCAGCGTCGAGATCGACCGCAACAAGGCGTCCGCGCTGGGGGTCTCTGCACAAGCGATCGAGAACACGCTCTACGACGCCTACGGCTCACGCCAGGTGTCGACGATCTATGCGCCGACCAACCAATACTGGGTCGTGATGGAGCTCGAGCCGCGCTACCAGACCGACCCCTCGGCGTTGTCGATGCTCTACGTGCGCTCGAACACCGGGGCGCTGGTGCCGCTCAACGCCGTCGCGACGCTCAAGCCGACGGTGGGGCCCCTCGCGGTGAACCACCTTGGCCAGCTCCCGGCGGTGACCATCTCCTTCGACCTGCAGCCCGGCGTCGCGCTCTCGCAGGCCATCGACGAGATCCAGCGCGCGACCGCCGACATGCGGATGCCGGCGACGATCAATGGCTCGTTCCAGGGCGCCGCACAGGCGTTCCAGGCCTCGCTGAAGGGCATGGGCATCCTGCTGGCGTTCGCGATCTTCGTCATCTACCTGGTGCTGGGCATCCTCTACGAGAGCTTCATCCACCCGGTGACCATCCTGTCGGGCCTGCCGACCGCCGGTTTCGGCGCGCTGGTCACGCTGCTGATCTTCGGCGACGTGCTCGACATGTACGCGATGGTGGGGATCATCATGCTGGTCGGCATCGTCAAGAAGAATGCGATCATGATGATCGATTTCGCCATCGACGCGCAGCGCAAGGAAGGCCGATCGCCCGAGGACGCCATCTTCCAGGCCTGCATGACGCGCTTCCGACCGATCATGATGACGACGATGGCGGCATTGATGGGCAGCCTGCCGATCGCGCTTGCGCTGGGCGCCGGCGGAATGGCTCGGCGCCCGCTGGGGCTCGCGGTCGTCGGGGGCCTGGTGGTGTCGCAGCTGCTGACGCTCTACATCACACCGGTGATCTACGTGTACTTCGAGCATTTCCGGGCCTGGACCATGCGGCATGCGCGTCGCGCGCAGCGGCAGCCGGCGCCCGCCCCCGCCGACTGATGTTCGGCCATCCGGAGCAGGACGCCATGAGAGACGCATCGATTCCAGTCACGCTGATCGTCGTGGGCATGGGCTGGCTGCTGTGGGAGCTGCGCCTGTTTCCCGATGTGGACTGGATCATCGCCATCGGCTTCATCGCCGGCGGCATCGCGGTGCTGGCGATCGACGGCATCAACCGGAACTCGGTCGTCGTCGGGCCGTTCCTGATCGCCATCGGCATCGCGTGGCTGCTGCACGATCGCTACTGGGTGAGCTGGCGGCTGATCCTGCCGTCGATGCTCGCGCTGCTCGGCGTGCTGATGCTGGTCTCGCGCAGCCGCCGGATTCCCGACCGGCGCGCGCGCGGTCCGGACCCGGGCTGACCGGCGCGCAGGTCGCCCGGACCGGGGCCGACCGGCGCATCGGGGGACCTGCCTTGCCCCAGGGGTCGCTTTGGCGTAAGTTCCGCAGTGACGCTAGGGGTCCTTCCTGCAGTGGTTTGCAGGTCGGTGAGAGACCACCCTTGGAACCTGTACGGATAATGCCGGCGCAGGGAAGCGTGGGCGCATCGGCGCTCCTCGTTCGTCGCCGGCGGCAACGAGGACCACGATGAACGCCAACGACCAGTTTTTCGCCCGCGACGCCCAGGTGGACTCGGCCGCGGTCGCGCCGCTTCCCGCGTCGCGCAAGATCCACGTCGAGGGTTCACGCCCCGACATCCGCGTGCCCATGCGCGAGATCGCGCAATCCGACACCGAGGCATCGTTCGGCGCCGAGGCGAACCCGCCGATCGTCGTCTACGACACGTCGGGACCCTACACCGACCCTGCGGCGAGCATCGACATCAGGCGCGGGCTGCCTCCGCTGCGCGCGCCGTGGATCGCGGAGCGCGGTGACACGGCGGAGCTCGACGGGCCGACGTCGGCCTACGGCCGCGAGCGGCTCGACGACCCGCAGCTCTCGGGCATGCGTTTCGACCTGCACCGCCGCCCGCGCCGCGCCAGGTCCGGGGCGAACCGCAGTGGCAATGTCACGCAGATGCATTACGCCCGCCGCGGGATCGTGACCCCGGAGATGGAATTCATCGCGATCCGCGAGAACCTGAAGCGCGAGGAGATGCTGCGCACCCTGCCCGCGCTGGTCACGCGCCAGCACGCGGGCCAGAGCTTCGGCGCGGCGATCCCCGACGTCATCACGCCGGAATTCGTCCGCGATGAAGTGGCGCGGGGCCGGGCGATCATCCCGAGCAACATCAACCACCCGGAAACCGAGCCGATGATCATCGGCCGCAATTTCCTGGTGAAGATCAACGCCAACATCGGGAACTCGGCGGTGTCCTCGTCGATCGGCGAGGAAGTCGAGAAGATGACCTGGGCGACGCGATGGGGCGCCGACACGGTGATGGACCTGTCGACCGGCAGGAACATCCACGAGACGCGCGAGTGGATCATCCGCAACTCGCCGGTGCCGATCGGAACGGTGCCGATCTACCAGGCGCTGGAGAAGGTCGACGGCAGGGCCGAGGAGCTGACCTGGGAGATGTACCGCGACACGCTGATCGAGCAGGCCGAGCAGGGCGTCGACTATTTCACCATCCACGCCGGCGTGCTGCTGCGCTACATCCCGCTGACGGCCAAACGCATGACCGGCATCGTGTCGCGCGGCGGCTCGATCATGGCCAAGTGGTGCCTCGCGCATCACAAGGAGAGCTTCCTCTACACGCATTTCGAGGAGATCTGCGAGATCATGAAGGCCTACGACGTCGCGTTCTCGCTGGGCGACGGCCTGCGGCCCGGCTCCGGCTACGACGCCAACGACGAGGCGCAGATGGGGGAGCTCGCCACGCTGGGCGAGCTGACGCAGATCGCGTGGCGCCACGACGTGCAGACGATGATCGAGGGCCCCGGCCACGTGCCGATGCACCTGATCAAGTACAACATGGACGAGCAGCTGCGTCTTTGCGGCGAGGCGCCTTTCTACACGCTGGGCCCGCTGACCACCGACATCGCGCCCGGCTACGACCACATCACCAGCGCGATCGGCGCGGCGATGATCGGCTGGTATGGCACGGCGATGCTGTGCTATGTCACGCCCAAGGAGCACCTCGGCCTGCCGAACAAGACCGACGTCAAGGACGGCATCATGGCCTACAAGATCGCCGCCCACGCGGCCGACCTCGCCAAAGGCCATCCGGGCGCGCAGATCCGCGACAACGCACTGTCCAAGGCCCGCTTCGAGTTCCGCTGGGAAGACCAGTTCAACCTCGGCCTCGATCCGGACAAGGCGCGCGAGTTCCACGACGAGACGCTGCCGCAGCACGGTGCCAAGCTCGCCCACTTCTGCTCGATGTGCGGCCCGCACTTCTGCTCGATGAAGATCACGCAGGACGTGCGTGACTACGCCGCGAAGCAGGGCCTCGACGAGCGCGAGGCCCTGGCGCAGGGGATGGAGGCGAAGGCCGTCGAGTTCGTGAAGAAGGGCGCGGAGATCTATTCGAAGGCGTGAGCGCGATAGGCTCGCACCTGACGATCGGGCATAATTGTCCGTGGGTGAAATAGCAGCGAGAATTCCCTTTCCCGCAACCCATCTGGAGAGACCCGCGAATCCCATGCCCGCTGCTGCGCCCCAGGAAACGCCGAGCTACCACGCGA
>JAGXBK010000128.1 GCA_018971195.1 Betaproteobacteria bacterium | reverse complement strand
CCACGTTTTCAGAAAACAGGGACGGACCACGTTTTCGCGCTTGCAAGAAATACGGATTGCGCCAAAAGCACGAAAACGTGGTCCGTCCCTGTTTTCTGAAAACGTGGTCCGTCCCTGTTTTATAGCGTGGTCCGCCCCTGTTTTACAGCACGCGGCTGCGGTCGACACGGTCAGCGAAGCAGGCGCGAATGCGGCCGCGCGAAAACTGCATTCAGCGCTGTGCAAGTGCTCGCCTCCAGTCGTGGAAGAGGTCGATGTCCATGCCGTCGGGGACGAACAGGTATCCCGGCGCGTGTCCCGGCATATCGGTCACGCCGTACTGCCAGACAATCTCCTTTGTAGCGCGGTCGATGACCAGCACACGATGGCGTTGGTCGTCGTTCAGGACGACATTGCCGTTCGGAAGTTCCAGAGCGAGCGATGGATGGTCCAGCATGCGCTCCCCCCTCTTCTCGAAGTATTCCCACGAAATCTTGCCGCTCTTCGGATCAAAAATTACGATACGCCCCGGCTTCGAGAAATCGGCGACGATGACCTGCCCGTCGCGCGTCGGGAAAGCATCCGATGGATAGCGGACGTGCGGCGCATGCATGCTCCAAACGACCTTGCCGTCTCGCGTCATCCTGGTGATCCACGAGCCGGTGATCTCGGTGACGAGAATGTCGCCGTTGTCGAGTGGGGTCGTGCCGTTGGGGTAGGCGAGCAAACGCGGCGGATCGTGCCTGCAGGTACCCTCCTTGCCCCATTGACCGACGACCGTCGCGGCCGCCGGATCGATGAATTGGACACGGCAATTGCGGATGTCGGCCGTGACGATCGTGCCGTCGGCCAGCAAGTGCGCATCGTCGGGGTAGTTGAAGTAGCCGGGCCGACTACCCTTGGTGTCGGAGGCGCCGTACGTCCACGCCAGCGAGCGGGTCGCGTAATCGACAATGTGGATGTCGTAGTTGTCCTCCTCGTTGACCATCAGCCGGCGACCATCGGGCGAGAAGAACACGTCGTCGTTGCCGCGGTAGATCTTGAGGTTGGGCGATGGAAACTCCCAGACAATGCGCTTGTCGGGCGCGATCTCGATCAATCGGTTGTTGCGACGGTCGGCGATGACGATGGGATAGGGCAGCGGTCCGGCCCAGGCCGCCACCGGATTCGCTCGCGAGCCGGTGACTGGCGGAATCGCGGGCAGCACTGTCCCGCTGGACACGATCCCGGCACCAATCATTTCTGGCGTAACAACGACCGGGCGTCCATCGGACGTCGGTGGCGCGGGTCCCGTCGCATCTGCCGATGCAGCGAGTGCGCAGGCGACGATCCCGAGGGTCGCGAGCCATTGCCTGCCGCTGTGCACACCGCGGCGCAGTTGGGTCATCGGGTTCTCCTTCGTTCGCCGATTCCGCATCGTCACGTCTGTCTCGGCGGCCGCCGCACGCCCGGCAATTCGACAAGCGCGTCGATCCGCGCGTCCTTCTCGTGCCAGAGCGCCTGGAGCCAGCGCTGGAAGGTCTTCCGGTACTTCGGATCTCGCGCGTAGTCGCCGCCCCGGAACGCAGGCGGGATCGCTATGCGCTGGGCGCGCACGACGATGTGGCGCAAATCCCCGCAGAGAAACTGCCAGAATGTCGGGGCCCCGTCAGGATAGACGATCGTGACATCGAGCAACGAGTCGAACCTCTCGCCAAGCACGCCCAGCGCCAGTGCCAGCGCGCCGGCCTTGGGCTTGAGCAGGTGGCGATACGGCGAGTGTTGCGAGCAATGCTTGGCGGACGTGAAGCGGGTGCCTTCCACGAAGTTCATCACGCTGGTGGGCAGCCGTGCAAACTTCTCACATGCCTGGCGCGTCGCTTCGATGTCGTCGAACCGGCTCTCCGGGTGGCGCTTCAAATGGGTGTCCGAATGGCGGCGCATGAAAGGGAAGTCGAGCGCCCACCATGCGAGGCCGATCACCGGGACGTAGATGAGCTGTTGCTTCAAGAAGAACTTGAGCATCGGGACCCGGCGGTTCAGCAGGTGCTGGAGCGCCAGGACGTCCACCCATGACTGGTGATTGCAGGTGACCATGTACCAGCCGCGGTACGCGAGATCGTCCAGTCCCGCGACATCCCACTGGGTCCGCTGCGTGAACCGCATCCACGCGCTGTTACCGGCGACCCACGACGTGGCGATCCCGTTCAAGACCCGGTCGACCCCGGCACGTAGGGACCTGGCCGGCACGACCAGCTTGACCAGCGCGAACAGAAAGAGGAGCCCGCACCAGAACAGGGTGTTGAGCACCAGCAGCGATGCCGCGACGACCCCACGGACAGTCGCGAAAGGCAGGCGGACACGACCTTGCCGGAGCTTCCTGGCCGATTCCGTCATCTCGGCGGGACGAGCGACTCGTGCCCACGCACGGCAGGCCCAGCACGATCATCGAGCGAGATCTTCTGCGCCGGCGGCGCGGAAGCCGGGTAGAGAAGCTCGATGCGCCTGGAAGCGGTCATTCTTGGCGAGTGAGTGATCGCCGATCCTAGGACGAGCGAACCCCCGGCGCGTTGATTTTCGTCAAGTTCGTGCCGATGCAAAGCGGCCACTGAAACCGCTCGGCGCGGTCGATCGAATCCGGGCGACGGCGCGCCGCTACCTTGCAATCTCCACGCGATTGCGGCCGCTGTCCTTGGCGCGATACATCGCCTCGTCAGCGAGGCGAATGAGCTCGTCCTCATGTTCGACGCCCGGATTGGGAAACGAGGCCCCACCGGCGCTGAGGGTCACGCGGACCGTCTTGTCGCCGTCCGAGACGGCACTGTCCTCGACCGCCCGGCGCACGCGCTCGCCCACCTGGCGCAAGTCGTCCGCCGACGCTGCCGGCAGGATGGCGAGGAGCTCCTCGCCGCCATAGCGCAAGAGCACGTCGCCCTCCCGCAGCGCCGAGCGGGTGATCGCGCAGATCGATTTGAGGACCCGGTCACCGACGAGATGTCCGTAGGTATCGTTCACGGCCTTGAAATGATCGATGTCCAGCATCAGAACGCCCAGGGGCGCAGCGGCGCGCACGGCCCGCCCGAACTCCTCGTGCAGGCGGCCCAGGCCGAAGCGGCGGTTGTAGATCCCGGTGAGCGGGTCCACGGCCGCGAGGTGCTGCAGCCGGTCGTGAGCGATGGCATTGTTGAGGGCCAGTCCCAAGCCCTGAAGAAACAGGTCGATCAGTCCTCTCTGGTCGACAGTGAACGTCCCCGCGGTCGCCAGCACCGCCACACCGAGCGAAACGCTCTTGTAGACGATCGGCAAGACCAGGACCTCGCCGGGCCGGAAATCCGCCAGGACGCCTTCGATGTGCACGTCGTCGGGGATCGTGATCATCTGTCGCTGGCGAGTGCGCACCGCGGCGGCGACGTGGCGGCTCACCGCGACCGACTGCGGGTCCCGGAGGCCGCGCGAGGCGGCGACCTTGAGCTCGCCCTCGGTCTCGTAGAGGATCAGGCCGGCCGCCGCTCCGCCATGCTCGGAGAACTGGCGCAGTGCCTCTTCGGCAAGGCTGCCGATCTCGAGCTGGCTGGTCAGCATCTCCGAGAAGGAGCGCACCGCCAGCAGGTTCCGCATCGACGTGGACAACGCGTTCACGAGGCGGTTGAATGCGAGGGAGCTCTCGCCGATCTCGTCCTCGGAATCGACCACGATCGAGCATTGGGCGGGCGTGCATTCGGAAAGGTCGCCGCTTTTCGTCATCGACTCGAGACTGTCCCCGACCTGGGTCATCCTCGCGGCGAGGAGCGCCAGGCGTGCACCGACCACGCGGTGCGAGATGGTGTAGTTGACGAGGCCCGCCAGGGCGCCGGCAACCAGGCACGCGGTGAAGAACAAGGGCGTCAACGCAATGGCGCGCGGCACCCCGAGCAGCATCACGAAGGGCGGAAATACGACGCCGATGCAGAGGCCGAAGAAGACCTGCCAGATGGCGAGATCATGGAAAACCTTGCGGGTGATTCGCATCAGCTGGTGACGAGCTTGCGGTGCGCGTGCACGCTCATCAGGATGCCGAGCCCGATGAACAGCGAGATCAGGGCGGTTCCGCCGTAGGACACCAGCGGCAGCGGAACGCCGACGACGGGGAGGAGGCCGCTCACCATCGCCATGTTGACGAACGCGTAGGTGAAGAACATCAGCGTGATCGCACCCGCGATCAGGCGCGCGAACATCGTCGACGCATTGGCAGTGATCACCATCGCCCGGCCGATCAGGAGCAGGTAGAGCAACAGCAGCACGGCGTTGCCGATCAGGCCGAACTCCTCGCCGAACACCGCGAAAATGAAATCGGTGTGGCGCTCGGGCAAAAAATCGAGATGCGTCTGCGTGCCGTTCAGCCAGCCCTTGCCGACGATGCCCCCCGACCCGAGCGCGATCGAAGCCTGCATCGAGTGATACCCCGCGCCCAGCGGGTCGCGGGACGGATCGATGAAGGTGAGGATGCGCGCCCGCTGGTAGTCGTGCAGGTGCGTCCAGACGACTGGTCCCACGGCGGCGGCGAGCAGCAGCAGGCCGGCGATCACCCGCCAGGAGAGCCCGGCGAGGTAGAGCACGTAGAAACCCGATGCGCCGATCAGCAGCGCGGTGCCGAGGTCGGGCTGGCGCTTGATCAGGTACACCGGAACCGCGATCAGCAGACCGGCGAACGCGAAGTCGCGCCAGCCGATGCGGCCTTCGAATTTCTGGAAATACCAGGCGAGCATCAGCGGCAGCGCGACCTTCATCAGCTCGGAGGGCTGGAAGCGCGCGATCCCGAGATTCAGCCAGCGCCGCGAGCCGTTGACGACAACGCCGAACAACGCGACCGCGACCAGCAATGCCACGGCGACGATGTACAGCGGCACCGCCCCGCGGGCGAGCGTCTGCGGGGGGATGTTCGCGAACAGCCACATCAGCGCGATGGCAAACGCGAAGCTCAGCGCCTGGCTGGTCACGCGGGCGACGCTTTCGTCGGAGGCCGAGAACAGCGTCACCAGGCCCACACAGACGATCGTGAGGGCGGCACCGAAGAGCATCGAATCGATGCGCCGCGTCAGCACTTCCCATCCGCGCTGCAGGACGTTGCCGATCGGATTGCCCATCGTCAGTCGCCTTCGTCGCCCGGGGTCAGCGGCGTCACCTGCGCGACCCCCGGTGCCGCCTCCCCGAGCAGGTAGAAATCGAAGACCTTGCGCGCGATCGGCGCGGCGGCCTCGGCGCCGAATCCGCCGTTCTCGACCAGGACGGCGACGGCGATCCTCGGATGGTCGGCCGGCGCATACGCCTCGTACCACGCGTGGTCGCGCAGCCGCTCGTCGACGCGGTGCTCCGAGTATTTCTCTCCCTTGAGCGAGAACAATTGCGCGGTCCCGGTCTTGCCAGCGCTCACGTACTTCGCATCCTTGAACACGGCCGCGCTGGTCCCGTCCCGGGCGACGCCGACCAGCGCGCTCTTGACAAAGGCAAGCTGGTCGGGCCGCACGTCGAGCCGCGACGAAGGCTCGCTTGCAATCGGCGTGATCGCGCCGGTCCGTATGTCCTGCACCGACTTGACGAGGTGAGGCGTGTAGCCGACGCCGTCGTTGGCGATCATGGCGATCGCATGCGCGAGCTGGATCGGCGTGAAAGCATTGTAGCCCTGGCCGATCCCCGCCGAGATCGAGTCGCCGAGGTACCACTTGCGCGCGTCGTCGCGATAGTTCTTCCCGGCGAAGCGCTGCTGCTTCCACGCGCGCGACGGAAGCACGCCGGTCAGCTCGCCCTCGATATCGATCCCCGTCTTCTGCCCGAAGCCGAACTTCGCCAGGAAGCGCGCCGTGTCGTCGATGTCGGTCTCGCTCGCCAGCGTGTAGAAGTAGGTGTCGCAGGACACCACCAGCGCCTTGTACATGTCGACCACACCGTGGCCTCCGGGCTTGTCGTCGCGATACTTGTGCGACTGCCCTGGAATCTGGAAATAGCCCGGATCGAAGATCGTCTGGCCCGGCGTTCGCTTGCCCGAGTGCAGCGCCGCCAGCGCGAGGTAGGGCTTGATCGTCGAGCCGGGCGGGTACGCGCCGCGCAGCGGCCGGTCGAGCAGCGGCTTGTCGGGCGAATCGTTCAGATCCTGCCAGCTCGCGGAATCGATGCCGTCGACGAAGAGGTTGGGGTCGAATCCCGGCTTGGACACGAACGCGAGAACATCGCCGTTGGTAGGGTCGATCGCCACCAGCGCGCCGCGCCGGTCGCCGAACGCCGCCTCCGCCACCTGCTGCAGGCCGATGTCGAGCGAGAGCCTCAGGTTGTCGCCGGCGATCGGCGGCGTGCGCTTGAGCGTCCGCACCGCGCGCCCGTTGGCATCGACCTCGACGTCTTCGACGCCCGTGGTGCCGTGCAGGTCACGCTCGTAGGACAGCTCGACGCCGGCCTTGCCGATGGTGTCGGTTCCCTTGTAGTTCGCCACCTGGTCCCACGAGGCGATGCGCTCGACGTCCTTGTCGTTGATGCGCCCGATGTACCCCAGGACATGCGACGCGATCGCGCCGTACGGGTACTGGCGGAACAGGCGGGCCTTGATCTCGACGCCCGGGAATCGATAGCGGTTGACGGCGAAGCGCGCTACCTCCTCGTCGGAAAGGCGTGTGCGCAGCGGCAGGGTCTCGAAATCCTTCGATTCCTCCATCAACTTGTGGAAGCGCTTGCGGTCCCGCCCATCGATGTCGACGACCTTCGACAGCTCGTCGATCGTCCGGTCGAGGTTGCCCACCTGCGACGGCGTGATCTCGAGCGAGTACCCGGAATAGCTCTGCGCGAGCACGACACCGTTGCGGTCGGTGATGACGCCGCGGTTGGGCGGAATCGGCACGATCGCGATGCGGTTGGTCTCGGCGAGCGTCTCGAAATGCGCGTGCTGGACGACCTGCAGGTAGAAGAAGCGCGCGAACAGCCCGGCAAACGCGAGGCCGACGAGCACCGCGGCCACCGAGAGGCGACGCCTGAACCGATGGAGCTCGCGCTCGGGATTGCGCAGCTCCGGCGCGCCGAAGCCGTTGCCGCCGTTTCGGTCGCGCCAGGACTGGAAGAGCAGGCGACGGGGCATCGCTGGGCGCCGGCGCTTACCGGCGAGCGTGCGGGCGCCGCGGTCGCTGCGGCGCCTGCAGAAGCACCGAGAGCAGCGGCCAGAGGAGCGCCCCGACCAGCGGCGGCACGGCGTAGGTCCAGTGCGGCAGCGGCGCGCCACCCACGTAGCGCACCAGGAGCACGAGCAGCGCGCAGAGCATCAGCAGCGCCGCCACCTGCACCGCCTGCTGCCACAGCGGAAAGCGCAGCACCCGGCGGCGGAAGTATTCGGCGCCGTAGGCGAGCAC
>JAGXBK010000017.1 GCA_018971195.1 Betaproteobacteria bacterium | reverse complement strand
CGACGATGCCCCCACCCGAGTCGCCGCTCGGATGGCCAAGAGCACAGGCGCCGCCGTGGACGTTGACTCGGTCTTGGGCGATGCCGTGCTCCTTCATCGCCGCCATCGACACCACCGCGAAGGCCTCGTTGATCTCGAACAGGTCGACGTCGCGGGTCGTCCAGCCGGTCTTCGCATAGATCTTGCAGATCGCCCCGACCGGTGCGGTGGTGAACAACGCGGGCTCCTGCGAATGCGTCGCGTGCGCGACGATGACCGCCAGTGGCTTCAGGCCGCGCGCCTCGGCGGTCGAGCGGCGCATCAGCACCAGCGCCGCGGCGCCGTCGGAAATGGAGCTCGAGTTCGCCGCCGTGACCGTGCCGTCCTTGCGGAACGCCGGCTTGAGGGTGGGAATCTTGTCGGGAGCGGCCTTGGCCGGCTGCTCGTCGCGGTCGACGACGACATCACCCGTCTTTCCGCTCACGGTCACCGGCGCGATCTCCCAGGCGAAGGTGCCGTCCTGGTTCGCGGCCAGCGCCCGCGACAGCGAAGCGAGCGCGAACTCGTCCTGGGCCTCGCGGGTGAAGGCGAAGCTCGCCGCGCAATCCTCGGCGAAGGCCCCCATCAGCCGCCCCTTGTCGTAGGCATCCTCGAGGCCGTCGAGGAACATGTGGTCGTAGACGCTCTGGTGCCCCATCCGGTAGCCGGCACGAGCCCTGGGCATCAGGTAGGGGGCATTGGTCATGCTCTCCATGCCGCCGGCGACGACGACGTCGCAGGAGCCTGCAGCCAGCGCGTCGTGCGCGAGTATCGCCGCCTCCATCGCCGAGCCACACATCTTGTTGACCGTCGTGCAGCCGGTGGCAAGCGGCAGTCCCGCCTTGATCGACGCCTGGCGCGCGGGCGCCTGGCCCTGCCCGGCAGGCAGTACGCAGCCGAAGATCGTCTTGTCGACGTCCTGCGGCGCGATGCCAGAGCGCTCGACCGCGGCCTTGATCGCGACCGCGCCGAGCTCGCTCGCGGCAAGCGGCGAGAACACGCCCTGGAACCCGCCCATGGGCGTGCGCGCCGCGCCGACGATGACGATGGGGTCGTTGATCATGCGCGTTCCTTGCCCGCTATTTCGTGTCGTTGAAAAGCTCGCGACCGATCAGCATGCGCCGGATCTCCGACGTGCCGGCGCCGATCTCGTAGAGCTTGGCGTCGCGCCACAGCCGGCCGGTGGGGAACTCGTTGATGTAGCCATTGCCGCCCAGGCACTGGATCGCCTCGCCCGCCATCCACGTCGCCTTCTCGGCCGCGTAGAGGATCGCGCCGGCGGCGTCCTTGCGCGTCGTCAGCCCGCGGTCGCAGGCGCGAGCGACCGCGTAGACATAGGCGCGGCATGCGTTCATCGTCGTGTACATGTCGGCGAGCTTGCCCTGCATCAGCTGGAACTCGCCGATCGGCTGGCCGAACTGCCGGCGCTCGTGGACATAGGGCAGCACCTGGTCGAGGCAGGCGGCCATGATGCCCAGCGGTCCGCCGGCGAGCACGGCGCGCTCGTAATCGAGCCCGCTCATCAGCACGTTGACGCCACGCCCTTCCTCGCCCAGCACGTTCGCCGCGGGAACGAAGCAGCCGTCGAACACCAGCTCGCAGGTGTTCGATCCGCGCATGCCGAGCTTGTCGAGCTTCTGCGCCGTCGTGAAGCCGGGCATCCCCTTCTCGACGATGAACGCGGTGATGCCTCGGGCGCCCGCCTGCGGATCGGTCTTGGCATAGACCACCAGCGTGTCGGCGTCCGGACCGTTGGTGATCCACATCTTGGTGCCGTTCAGGACGAAGCCGTCACCGCGCCGTGTCGCCGCAAGACGCATCGACACGACGTCCGATCCCGACCCCGGCTCGCTCATCGCCAGCGCGCCGACCTTCTCGCCCGAAACGAGGCCGGGCAGGTAGCGACGCCGCTGGGCGTCGCTGCCATTGCGCCGGACCTGGTTGACGCAGAGGTTCGAGTGCGCACCGTAGGACAGACCGACGGACGCCGAGGCGCGTGAGATCTCCTCCATGGCGACGACGTGCGCGAGGTAGCCGAGCCCGCTGCCGCCGTAGTCCTCCTCGACGGTGATGCCGAGCAGCCCCATGTCGCCGAGCTTGCGCCACAGATCCGAGGGAAAGGCGTTGTCGCGGTCGATGTCCGCCGCGCGCGGCGCGATCTCGGCGGCGGCGAACTGGCGCACCGATGCGCGCAGCATGTCGACGGTCTCGCCGAGCTCGAAATCCAGTGCAGGAAATGCGTCCATGCCAAGCCTCGTTTCGCGGTCCCCGGTTCGCCCCGCGGCCGCCATCCGGCGTTCCGCCGTGATCCGACGATCCGCCGCCGGCCAGTCAGCCCTCGGTCCGGCCGCGCATCACGATCAATGTCTGCTGCATCATCGCGACTTGCACCCGTTGTCCGTCGCGCTCGGCGTGGACCTCGCCGCGCGTGATCGCGAGCGTGCGTCCTGCCTTGACGACGAAGCCTTCGGCGACGATCCGCTCGCCCTGGGCAGGCGCGAGCAGGTTCAGCTTGAACTCGACCGTCAGTACCGAGCTGTCCTCGGGAAACAGCGTGTAGCCGGCATAACCGCCCGCCGTGTCGACCAGCGTCGCCAGAATACCCGCATGGACGTAGCCGTGCTGCTGCGACACCTCGGGGCGCGGCACCAGCGCGATCGAGCAGTATCCCGCTCGCACCTCGCCCAGCACCGCGCCCACCAGCGCCATCGCTCCCTGGCGGGCAAAGCTCGCGCGTACGCGAGCCTCGAAATCCGCAAATGCAGGGGTGAACGCCTGTGGCATGGCCGTCGGTTTCGCGTCGCCCGCGCGGCACCCGGCAACGGGTCCCGTCGGGCGCTTCGCGTGGGCAGATTCTCCATGACGTTTACGTAAACGTCAATCGTCCCCTGCCCCCGTCCCCCTGGCCTCGACGGCGAGGCGGCGCCGGCACTCGCGCTCGATACCGTCGATCTCGGCCAGCACGATCTCGATGTCCTCCCGCTGCTGCAGCAGGCGCATCCGCCGGTCGGCCAGCAGCGCGAGGAACGCCGTCAGTTGCGCGCGCTCGTTGCGTCGCACCTCGTAGAGGTCGAGCAGCTCGCCGATCTCGGAAAGCGCGAGGCCCAGGCGCTTGCCGCGCAGGATCAGCTTGATGCGCACGCGCTCGCGCTCGCCATAGATGCGGCTGCGCTTCTCGCGGCGCGGAGAGATCAGGCCGCAATCCTCGTAGAAGCGGATCGCCCGCGTGGTCAGCGCAAACTCGCGGGCGAGCTCGGAAATCGTGTACGTTGGCGTCCGCGTCGTCGACGCGGCGGTCTCGCGGACTCTGGAGGACATGGCGTTCGGAACGGGAGCTGCGAATCGGCGCGGGCACGCCGCCTGCGCCACGATACCATAGCGAAATGGAAGAGCATGCGCTGCACCCGCCCGCACCCGGACACGCGGTCGCAATCGCTCCGGGCGTGCTGTGGCTGCGAATGCCGCTGCCATTCGCGCTCGACCACATCAACCTGTGGCTCGTCGCCGAGCCCGACGGTCATACGCTGGTCGATTGCGGGTACGGCGATGCGGTGACCCGCGGCCACTGGCACACCCACTTCGAAACGACGCTGCGCGACCGGCCGATCCGCCGCATCATCGCGACGCACTGCCATCCCGACCATCTCGGCAATGCCGAATGGCTGGCCGCGCGCTTCGGCTGCACGATCGCGATGACGCAGGCCGAATTCCTGGCCTCGCATGCACTGATCGCCGGCGGTGCCGGGCTCGGCCAGGCCGATGTCGGCGGCCTCTTCGCGCGCCACGGAATGCCCGCCGAGCATCTCGCGGCACTGGCAGCGCGAGGCAACCATTACCATCGCGGCGTGCCGGAAGCGCCGCATACGTTCCTGCGCTTGATCGATGGCGACCGCGTGGCCGCCGGACCGTGGCAGTGGGAGGTCATCGCCGGCTACGGGCATTCGCCCGAGCACGCCTCGCTCTCCTGCGTACCGGCACGTCTGCTGATCTCGGGCGACATGCTGCTGCCGCGGATTTCGACCAATGTCGCCGTGTGGCCCGGCGAGCCCGATGGCGATCCCGTCGCGAGGTTCCTCTCGTCGCTGTCGCGCTTCGCGCCGCTGCCGCCCGATACGCTGGTCCTGCCTTCGCACGGCCGCCCGTTTTACGGCATTGCCGAGCGCGTCGACGCGCTGCGCCGCCATCATGCCGAGCGCCTCGCCGAACTGCACGCGGCGCTCGCCGCAGCGCCGTCGTCACGGACCGCGTCCGACATGATCCCGGTGCTGTTCCGGCGCGAGCTCGACCTCCAGCAGCGGTTCTTCGCGATGGGCGAGGCGATCGCCCACCTGAACCACCTGTGGAGGAGCGGGCGCGCGTCGCGCGAGGTTGCGCCCGACGGCACGATCCGTTACGCCGCGTAGAATGTCCGACCGACGTTCCTGACGACCCTGCGAGAGGCTCGATGGCCACCCCCGCTCCGACCGCATCCGCCGCTGCAGCGCCCGGCGCGGCCAGCTACGACCCGATGGCGCTCGCCGAGTCGCTGGCCTCGGCAGCCGAGAAGAGCGCCAAGCTGATGGGCGAATTCGCCGCCCGCCACGCCGGCAGTCATTCGGTCGTCCCCGGCGACGAGCTCGGGCTCGGCCAGGCGTTCATGGAGCTCGCCGCCAAGATGCTGACCAATCCGGCGCGGCTCGCCGAGGGGCAGATGAACCTCTGGCGCGACTACATGAGCCTGTGGCAGAGCTCGATGCTGCGGATGATGGGCGCGCCGGCCATCGCCGTCGCCGAGCCGGCGAAAGGCGACAGGCGCTTCAAGGACGCGGGCTGGCAGGAGCATTTCCTGTTCGACTACGTGAAGCAGTCGTACCTTATCGCCGCGCGCTGGATGCACGAGCAGGTCGCAAGCGTCGAAGGCATGCCCGAGCCGACGAAGAAGAAGATCGACTTCTTCACGCGCCAGTACATCGACGCGCTCGCGCCGTCGAACTTCGCCCTGACCAATCCCGAGGTGTTCCGCGAGACCGTCGCGAGCGGCGGCCAGAACCTCGTGCGCGGCCTGCACAACCTGCTCGACGACATCGAGCGCGGCAACGGCCAGCTCAGGATCTCGATGACCGATTCGAAGGCCTTCGAGCTCGGCGTCAACATCGCGACCACGCCCGGCAAGGTCGTGTTCCAGAACGACCTGATGCAGCTCATCCAGTACGAGCCGGCGACGAAGAAGCAGTGGAAGCGGCCGCTGCTGATCATTCCGCCGTGGATCAACAAGTACTACATCCTCGACCTGCGCGAGAAGAACTCGCTCATCCGCTGGGCGGTCCACGAGGGCATGACGGTGTTCGTCGTTTCCTGGGTGAACCCCGACGAGCGCCTCGCGCACAAGGATTTCGAGGACTACCTGATCGAGGGACCGATTGCTGCGCTCGACGCGATCGAGAAGGCGACCGGCGAGCCCGATGCCAACGTCGTCGGCTACTGCCTCGGAGGAACGCTGCTCGCCGCCACGCTCGGCTGGCTCGCGGCGAAGGGGCAGAAGCGCATCGCCAGCGCGACCTTCATGACGGCGCTGATCGATTTCACCGCGCCCGGCGAGCTCGAGGTGTTCATCGACGAGGACCAGGTCCGGTCGCTGGAAAGGAAGATGAAGGAACGCGGCTATCTCGAAGGCAGCGAGATGGCGAATACCTTCAACCTGCTTCGCGCCAACGACCTGATCTGGTCGTTCGTGATCAACAACTACCTGATGGGCCGCGACCCTTTCCCCTTCGACCTGCTGCACTGGAACTGCGACTCGACGCGGATGCCCGCGACGATGCACAGCTACTACCTTCGCAACATGTACATGAACAACCGCCTGCGCGAGCCGGGCGGGCTGAACCTCGCCGGCGTGCCGATCGACCTGTCGAAAGTGACGACCCCGAGCTATTTCGTCTCCGCGATCGAGGATCACATCGCGCCGTGGAAGGCGACGTACGCCGGGCCGCGGTTGCTGAAAGGCAAGTCGCGCTTCGTGCTGTCGGGCTCGGGTCACATTGCCGGAATGATCAACCCGCCGGCCGCCCACAAGTACGCCTACTGGACCAACGACAAGCTCCCGGCGAGCGCCGACCGGTGGCTAGCGGACGCCACCCAGCACGACGGATCGTGGTGGACCGACTGGCGCGCCTGGATCGCGTCCCACGCCGGCCGCGAGGTTCCCGCGCGGGTGCCGGGCAAAGGCAAGCTGCCGATTGTCGAGCCGGCGCCGGGCTCGTATGCCCGGCAGCGCGCCGACGCAGGCTGACGCGACGCGATTCAGTCCGGCCTGGGTGGCGACGACGACGGGGCCTCCGCGGTGTTCATCGACCTTCCCGCGCGTCTGGCGTCATGCGCCACCCTGCGGCTAGAATGCGGGGACCCGTGGTCGACCGCTGCTGTCGCCGATTCTGCACCGCTTCGTCCACCGGCATACACCCAGGAATCCCGACATGCCCTCCTTCCGTGCCACCCTCGCTGCGAGCAGCATCGCGCTCGCGCTGTGCGCGACCCCGGCGTTCGCGCAGTTCTCGAACATCTACTCTTTCGGCGACAGCCTCAGCGATGCCGGGTCGTTCGCCCCGGTGTTGCCTCCGGGCACCGGCCTGTTCACGACCAATCCGGGTCCGGTCTGGACGCAGGTGCTCGCACAGCGCTACGGATTGACGGCGATCCCCGCCGACCAGGGCGGCACCGATTACGCGCAGGGCGGCGCCCGCGTCACCGACCTTCCCGGCGTCCCCGACAAGCCGCCGACGGGAACCGCGACACCGATCGCCACCCAGGTATCGCAGCTCCTCGCCCACGGGCCGCTCGACGGCAACGCGCTGTACACGGTGTGGGGCGGCGCCAATGACATCTTCACCCAGCTCGGTGCGCTCCAGATGGGCGCCATCACCCCCGCCCAGCTGCAGGCGAACGTCACCACGGCGGCAGGCAACCTCGCCGGGCAGGTCGCGGTGCTCGAGTCCGCCGGCGCGCGCTACGTCGTCGTGTTCAACCTGCCCGACATCGGCAAGTCCCCGTTCGGCATCGCGTCCGGGCAGAGCGCGCAGATCAGCGCCATTTCCTCGCTGTACAACAGCGCACTTCTGGCAGGTCTCGATGCGCTGCAGGTGTCGACGATCCGCGTCAACGTCTTCGCGTTCCTGAATGAGGTCCTGGCGGACCCGGCGGCCTATGGCATTGCCAACACCAGCATTCCCGCCTGCGGCGCGACGCCGTCGCTGCTGTGCACGCCGGCCAACCTGGTCACGCCCAACGCAGCGAGCACCTTCCTGTTCGCCGACGGCGTCCACCCGACGACCGCGGGCCACGCGATGATCGCGCAGCTCGTCGCATCGATGCTCGAAGGCCCGTCGAAGATCGGCGCGCTCGCCGAAGCGCCACTGGCCGTCGAGCAGGCGAATTTCCAGGCCATCGACAGCCGGATGATGTCGAGCCTCGCGGCCGCAGGCGCACCGGGCAGGCTCGAGGCCTGGGCCTCCTACGACTACGGGCACAACGACCTCGGCGGTCGCTTCCTCTCGGGCAACGCCGACGTCAACGGCCTGCACGCCGGCGGCGACGTCAGGCTGTCCGATCGCCTGCTGGCAGGCGCCGCGTTCGGCTATGCCGAGAACAAGGGCGATTTCGGGGGCGGCAGCGGCGGCTACAAGCTCAGGGAAACCTCCGGCACCGCGTACGTCGGCTACGGCACCGCACCCTGGTACGTCGGCGCGACGCTCGGCGCCGGCGACCTCGATTACGCCGACGTCCACCGCGACATCCAGATCGGCGCGATGAACCGCGTCGAATCCGCCACCACGCGCGGCTGGCACATGATGGGCAGCGTGCTGGGCGGGTACTGGTTCGACTACCGGGGCTGGCTGCATGGTCCGTTCGCGCGCGTCGCCTACCAGAAGATCCACGTGGATGCCTTCGCCGAGCGCGGCAGCGACAGCACCGCGCTCTACTACGGTGCACAGGATCGGACGTCGCTCGTTTCCGAGCTTGGCTGGCAGGTCAGCGGCCGGATTGCGAACCTGCGGCCGTTCGCGCGCGCGACCTGGGAACACGAAGGCCGCGCCGATGCGCGCATGGTGTCCGCATCGTCGGTGTCGCTCGGGGGCAGCTACTCGATGCCCGTGCTCGCGCCGGACAGCAGCTACATGCGCTACGAGCTCGGCGCAAGCAGCGACTTCGGTCATGTCACCGGCTACGTGACGGGATCGACGACGTCGGGCCGGAGCGGTGGCAACGGCTACACGGTGACGGTGGGATTGCGCGTCCCGCTGTAGCGAGCGCGAGCACGCGCCGGGGCACGCCGCGCGTTCGGTCAACCGGGCCGGCGCGGCTTGACCTTGACGCGTGCGAAGGCGCGCTCGTGCAGCGGGCGCGGCAGCCAGCGCAATGCGCGGCCGGCGAGCGCCATCTGCCACGGCAGCACGTAGAAACGCCGGCGTCGCGCGATTGCGCGCGCGATCTTGCGCGCCGCGACCTCGGGCCGCATCAGGAACGGCATCCGGTACGGGTTTCCCGCGGTCATCGGGGTCTCGACGTAGCCGGGACATACGGTGACGACCGCGATGCCGCTGCCGCGAAGCTCGACGCGCAGGCTCTCCAGGTAATTGATCGCGGCGGCCTTGGAAGCGCCGTAGGCGCCCGAGCCCGGGATCCCTCGAAAGCCCGCGACGCTCGCGATTCCGACCAGCGCCCCACGCCGCGCCGCGCGCATCGCCGCGATGAACGGCTGGAACGTGTGGACGATGCCGAGGACGTTGGTGCCGAGGACCTCGGCGAATGCCGGCATGTCCTCGGCGAAGTCGGTGACGGTCCCGCGCGACACCCCGGCATTGGCGATGACGACGTCGGGTGCGCCGAAGCGCGCCAGGAAATCCCCGCCGGCGAGCGCCAGCGCCGGCGCGTCGCGGACGTCGCCCGCGTAGACCGCGATGCGCGCGGGCGCAAGCGCGGCGGCAACGCGGGCAAGCTCGGCCTCGCGGCGCGCGAACAACCCCAGGTTCGACCCGGTCGCCGCGTAATGTCGCGCCAGCGCCTCGCCGATGCCCGACGATGCGCCCGTGATGAAGACGTTCAAGCCGGGCGCCGCGCTCAGCCCTTCGTTCGCTCCGCGCGGGCCTTGGCGATCAGTTCGTCGATCGCGCCCGGCAGCGCGGCATGCGTGCCGACCATCGCAGAGGACGTCATGTATTTCCCGTCGACGATGACCGTGGGCACCGAGTCGATCGCATAGTCCTTGCCGAGCTGCATCGCGCGCTTCATCTTGCTGTCGACGGTGAACGAGGTGAAGATTCCCTCGACCTTCTTGCGGTCGAGGCCCTTGGACGCGGCCCAGTCGAAGAACTTGCTGTCGTCCCACAGCGCGATGCCGTCGCCGTGGATCGCCTTGAAGACCTCGGGCGAGAGCTTGGCCTCGTCACCCATCGCCTCGAGGGTGTAGTAGATCCGGGCGAGATGCACCCACTGGTCGTGGAACATCACCGGCACGCGGCGAAACGCGACGTCGGGCGGCAGCTTGGCGCGCCAGGCGTCGAGAAAGGGCTCGAGCGCCGCGCAATGCGGGCAGCCATAGGAGAAGAACTCGATCACCTCGATTTTCTTGCCGGTGTCGACCGGCTGGGGATTGGAAAGGCGCATGTAGTTCTTCCCCTCGACCAGCGACGCAGCGACGCTGCCTCCGGCGAAGGTCATCGCGGCCACCGCCGCGATCATGGCCAGCGCAACCCGGCGGGACTTGCGCATTGCAGTCATGCTCATGTGGACTCCCAGAATGACGGGACCGGCGCATCGGAATCACGTCCCGATGACACCGAGGCACCCGCGGCAACGGGTTGGGACGGATCGAATCCGCCCAAGTTCCCGCCAATGATCGGAAACACGCTCAATACCTGACGACGGCAACGTCGAATCCGCGCTTCGAGAGCTCGGCTTTCATCCTGCCGAGCTCGTCGAGATTGTCGTACGGCCCCAGCCGGACGCGGTAGCGGATGCTCTTGTCCGGAAGGACGCCCTGCTGCACCGCCGCCTCCAGGCCGGCGAATGCGAGCCTGGCCTTCAGGTTCTCCGCATCGGATTCGCCGGTGAAGGAACCGGCCTGCAGCCAGTACCGGCTCCCCGGCTGCGGGGTCGTGGCGCCGTGATCGATCGCTGCGACTGCCGCCGATGGCGCGGCGCCGCGAGGAGGCGCCGCCGCAGCCGATGGCGTCGGCGCTGCGCCGGATCCTGCGCTGCCGCCGGTGGGCGCAGCGCCTGGCGGCGAACCCGCCGATCGACCCCGGGCCTGCTCGGCAACGGCGCGATCACCGCGCTCGGCGGGGCGGACCCCGGACTGCACTTTCGGCTCCTCGACCCCTGGGAGGATCTTGTAGAAGTCGAAGCGCGGCTTGTCGGCGTCGCCGCTCTTCGCGGCTGCGCTCGCATCCTGCGGCGGCTCCTGCGCGCTCCCGGCCGGCGACGGGAACCGGATCGCGGGATTGTTCCTCATCAGCCAGTACGCGACACCGGCGGCGAGCCCGAGCCCGACGACGATGCCGATGAATACGCCGAGCAGCGTGCCGCCAACGGCGGAGCTGCGCCGGGCTGCGCGGTGCGTTGAGGGTCGGCGCGTTGCGGTGGGTGCGGTCATCGGGGCAGTGAAGAGGCCTGCGATCGGGTCGGGTCGTCGTGACGCGTCACATCGTGTCGGGCGCGTCGATGCCGATGATCGACAGTCCGTTGGCGAGGACCTGGCCCACGGCGACGACCAGCGCGAGTCTTGCATCCCTCAGGCGCAGATCGTCGACCAGGAAGCGCTCGGCATTATAGTAACTGTGGAATTCCTGCGCCAAATCCTTCAGGTAGAACGTCAGCTGATGCGGCGCGAACTCCGCCGCCGCGGCCGCGAGCTCGTCTGGAAAATCGGCGACCCTGCGCAGCAGCGGAATCTCGTAGACGCTGGTCAGGGGCGCCAGGTCGACGCCGCGGAACCGGACGAGCGCGTCGTCGCGAGCGATCCCCGCCTGGCGCAGCACCGCCGCGACGCGCGCGTGGGCGTACTGCAGGTAGTAGACCGGATTCTCCTCGGACTGCGAGCGGGCGAGGTCGATGTCGAAGACGAACTCCGAATCGGCCTTGCGCGACACCAGGAAGAAGCGCACCGCGTCGCGCCCGACCTCGTCGATCAGGTCGCGCAGCGTCACATAGCTGCCCGCGCGCTTGCTGATCCTGACTTCCTGCCCGCCGCGCATCACGGTGACCATCTTGTGCAGGACGTAATCCGGATAGCCGTCGGGAATACCCATCCCGATCGCCTGCAGCCCTGCGCGCACGCGCGCGACCGTGCCGTGATGGTCCGATCCCTGGATGTCGAGCGCGCGCAGATAGCCGCGCTCGAACTTGGTCAGGTGATAGGCGACGTCGGGAACGAAATACGTGTATCCGCCGTCGGACTTGCGCATCACGCGGTCCTTGTCGTCGCCGAAGTCGGTCGTGCGCAGCCACAGCGCGCCGTCCCGCTCGTAGGTGTGCCCCGATTCGACGAGCTTGGCGACCGTCGCATCGACGCGCCCGTCGAGGTACAGCGAGCTCTCCAGGTAGTAGTTGTCGAACGTAACGCCGAACGCGCGCAGGTCGCGGTCCTGCTCCTTGCGCAATTCGGTCACCGCATAGCGGCGTATCGCCTCGATGTCGGACAGGTCGTGGCCGACCTCGTCGAGATAGCGTTGCGCGAGCTCCCGCACGTATTCTCCGCGGTACCCGTCTTCCGGGAACTCGCCCGACTCGCCGAGCAGCTCCTTCGCGCGCGCGCGCACCGACACCGCGAGGTTGTGGATCTGCTGTCCCGCGTCGTTGTAATAGAACTCGCGCGTGACGTCGCAACCCTGCCATTCGAGCAGCGTCGAGATCGCGTCGCCCAGTGCGCCCTGCCGCGCGTGGCCCACGTGCAGCGGCCCGGTCGGATTGGCGGAGACGAACTCGACGATGATGCGTTCCCCGGCGCGCGATGCAGTGCGGCCATAGTCCGCGCCCGCGGCGAGGACCTCGGCGACCACCGCCTGCCTTGCGGCATCGCGCAGGTGAAGGTTGATGAATCCGGGACCCGCGACTTCGCAGTCCTCGACCACGTCGGCGAGGATGCCCTTCAGCGACGATGCGATCGCCTGTGCCAGCTCGCGCGGGTTGCGACGCGCCGGCCTGGCGAGCGTCAGCGCGACATTCGTCGCGTAATCGCCATGCGATCGATCGCGGGGGCGCTCGATGACGACCGGGGTCGCGGCTGCGCCGGGAAACTGCTCGCGCACGATGCGCAGGACGGTTTGCGCGATTCGCTGCCTGGGATTGGCGCTTGCGGGCGCGTCGACGCGGGACGAAGGCATAAGAGGGGAATTATGTCAGAACCACCCCGTGGGACGCCCTCGCGGGGTCAGAACGCCACCGGATCGACGTCGATCGCCCACCGCAGCTTCGATCCGCCGATGCCGACCAGCGCGTCGCGCCAGCGTGGCAGGAACGCCTGCAGCGGCGCGCGCCGCGGGCACTGGACGAGAACCTGCCCGCGCTCGTAGCCCGCCCTGCGCGCCATCGCCGCAGGTACCGGGGGGAAGACCTCGATGCCGCCGGCCCCCTCCGCGAGCGCGTGCGCCCGTTCGACGGCGGAGGCGAGAAAGCGATCGACGTCGTCGCGTGAGTGCGCCTCCGCGGCGAGCAGCGCGACGCGCGTGACCGGTGGCAGCTGTGCCAGCTCGCGTTCGGCGAGAAGCTCGTCGGCGAACGCGGCGTAATCCTGCGTCGCCAGGGCGCGGTAGACGGGGTGGTCGGGAAAATCGGTCTGCACGATCACCTGCCCCGGCAGGCCGGCGCGACCGGCGCGACCGGCAACCTGCATCAGCAAGGCGACCAGGCGCTCGGTCGCGCGAAAATCGGCGCTGTAGAGCGCGTTGTCGGCGCCCAGGATGCCGACCAGGGTGAGGCGCGGAAAATCGTGACCCTTGGCGAGCATCTGCGTTCCGACCAGGATGTCGACCTCGAGGTCCTCGACCTGCTGCCTGACCGCGGCGAAAGCGCCGCGGCTTCGCGTCGTGTCGCGGTCGATGCGCGCGACCCGCGCCTGCGGAAACGCCGTTCGTATCGCCTGCTCGAGGCGTTGCGTGCCGAAGCCCAGCGGCGTCAGGTCGACGTTGCCGCACTGCGGGCATGCGCGGGTGACGCGCTCGACGTGCGCGCAATGATGGCAGCGCAGCCGATCCGGCGCGTGATGGACCACCAGCCGCGCAGCGCAGCGCGGGCATTCCGATTCCCAGGCGCACGACGCGCACTTGAGCGAAGGCGCGTAGCCCCGGCGGTTGATGAACAGCAGCGACTGCTCGCGGCGCGCAAGTCGCTGCGCAATGGCGTCGCGCAGCGGCGGCGAGAGGCCGTCCTGCGTTCGCGATCCCCGCAACGGGACGAACGCGATCGAGGGCGGCGACGCGCGCGGATCGGCGCGCGCGGGAAGCGCCAGCGCGCGGTAGCGGCCCTGCCGCGAGCGCGCCCAGGTCTCGAGCGACGGCGTGGCGCTCCCCAAGACGACCGGGATGCCACGCCTGCGGGCGCGAAGTATCGCGAGGTCGCGCGCGTGATAGCGGACGGCTTCCTGCTGCTTGAACGAATCGTCGTGCTCCTCGTCGACGACGACCAGCGCAAGCTCCGGCATCGGGGTGAACATGGCAAGGCGCGTTCCGAGGACGATCCGCGCCGCACCGCTCGCCGCGGCATCCCAGCTCGCGCGGCGCGTGCCGGCGGCGAGGCCGCTGTGCAGCGTCACCGCCCGTATGCCGGGCAGTGCGGCGCGCACGCGCAGCTCGAACTGCGGGGTCAGGTTGATCTCCGGCATCAGGATCAGCACCTGGCCGCCGCGCTCCACCGCGTCCTGGGCAGCCGCGAGGTAGACCTCGGTCTTGCCGCTGCCGGTGACCCCGTGCAGCATGAAGACGGCGGAGGTTCCGCGCGCGTCGAGGATCGCCTGCGCTGCCGCGCGCTGCGCCGGGTTCAGCGCGTGCGAGGCAGGGGCAAGCTGCGGGACATCGGCGACGCCGGCGCCGTCGCGTCGGCGCGACCGAGCCTTGCAGGACGGCGGCACCGCGAGCTCGAGTGCGAGGCCCGGCGCCGCCTGGTAGTAGCGGCCGACGAACAGGGCGAGGTCCAGGATCTCGTCGGCGATCGGCGGGATTGCGATGACCTCGTCGATCGGCTGCACGCGCAGTCCGGGCTCGGAAGCAGAATCGATCCCGACCACGACGCCGAGGCTGCTGCGGTTCGCGAGGCGCACGCGCACGACCGAGCCTCGACGTACGTCGAGGCCCTCGGGTATCCAGTAGTCGAACGCGTGGGGGACCGCGACCGGCAGCGCAACTCGGGCGATTCCCATGCCATTCCGGCGCTGATCAGGTCGCGGCTTCCGGAGCGCGTAACACCACCGCGCGACAGTTGAGGCCTGGCCTAAGCTTACTCACGCAACCCCTTAATTTAGGACATATCTTGGAAAACGGGCCGACATTTGATGTGGATAACTTTGTGCGTAAGTCATCGCTCTGCGACAGCGGCCGGCGGGCGCGATCATGGCGCGAATGTTGCATTATGGTGACGGCCCATAAATTGCCGCCTGTTTTCAGCGGGTTATCCCTTGCGCTTCGTGCAAAATTCGTCATATGGCCCCGTGTAGGACGCCGGGCTCGATTTTGTGCATAACTGGGGACGCGCCCTCGAGGTCGCCGCGTTTGTCAACCCCCGTGAACGCGAGGCCCGGCGCGGCTTGCGGCCGATTCTCCCGGGGCGACACCGCGTGCAACTGCGCCGGGCGTGGCGCTGCGCGAGATCGCGTGCACGGCGGCGACCAGCGCTGCGACATTCTCGGGCGGGGTTGCCGGAACGATGCCGTGCCCCAGGTTGAACACGTAACCCGGCTCCGGTCCGGCGGCGCACAGCAGGTCCGCCACCGCCGCTTCGACGCTGCGCGGGTCGGTCAGCAACGCCAGCGGGTCGAGATTCCCCTGGATTGCGATCCTTGCGCCATGACGCCGGCGCGCCTCGCCCAGGTCGGCCGTCCAGTCGAGGCCCATGCAGCTCGCCCCCGACTCCGCGATCGACGCCAGTGAGCCCGCGCGCCCCTTGGTGAACAGGATCGTCGGGACCCCAGCAGGCAATCGGCGCAGCACCCTGCGCATCGGCTCGAGGGAAAAGCGGCGATACGCAGGCTCGCAGAGCAGCCCACCCCAGGTGTCGAAGAGCATCAACGCATCTGCGCCCGCCCGCAGCTGCTCGGCCAGGTAGCCCGCGACCGCGTCGGCATTGACGGCGACGATGCGGTCGAGCAGATCCGGTCGCGCGAATGCCATCTTTCGGACCGTCGCGAAGTCGTCGCTGGCCCCGCCTTCGATCATGTAGCAGGCGAGCGTGAACGGGCTGCCGGCGAAGCCGATCAGCGGTACGCGCCCGGCCAGGGCCCGCTTGATCTGCCCGACCGCATCGAAGACGTAGGACAGCCTCGAAAGGTCGGGGACCTCGAGTGCGCCAATCGACGCCTCGTCGGCGACGGCGCGGGCGAACCGCGGGCCTTCGCCCTCGGCGAACGACAGGCCCAGCCCCATCGCGTCGGGAATGGTCAGGATGTCCGAGAAGAGGATCGCCGCATCGAGCGGAAAGCGGGCGAGCGGTTGCAGCGTCGCTTCGGTCGCGAGCGACGGCGTCGTCGCGAGCGCCATGAAGCTTCCCGCACGGGCGCGCAACGCTGCGTACTCGGGAAGATAGCGGCCCGCCTGGCGCATCAGCCATACCGGAACGTGGTCGACGGGCTCGCGCCGAAGCGCACGCAGCAGCGTGTCGTTCTCGAGTGGCATCGGCTACGCGTCGACCAGCGGGCGGCCGCTGATGCGCTCCAGGATGGTGAGCGGCGACGAGCCCGGATCGTAGAGCGCGTCGAGCGGCAGGTGCGTCGTCTGCTCGAGCATGTACTGCCCCGATGCCGCGGCGTGCATCACCTGGTCGGAGTAGCAGATCCACGTCGTGCCCGGCGCGAAGCGGACCTCGCGCTGCGGCGACGCGCGCTGGTAGCCGAGGTCGCTCTTGGCGCAGTCGTGCAGCCCCAGCATCATGTGGTCGTATTCGCTGCGCCGCCCCCGCGTGACGTGCAGCGCCGACAGGCACGCCGCCTCGCCCGGGAGCATCGGGCGCACCCGCGGCAGCAGGCGCCGCGCCATCGCCTCGAAAGGCTCGCCGACGCGCCAGACGCGATCCTCGCCCTGCGGGCTGACGTTGGAGAACACGCGCAGGATCCGCTCGCCGCGGGTCGGGCGCGACGGGAAGGCGTCGACGTGCAGACGCGTGTCGTCCTTGCGCCAGGACATCGCGCGGCCGGTAACGCCGTGCGGGCGGTAGCTCGTGCGCGCGCGCTTCAACCACGGCGCGTAACGCGGGAACAGCGCCGTGACGAGCGCGCTCGCATCGGCGGCGAAGCGCCCGACCATCCGCGCGAGCGCGGCGAGATCGTCGGCGCTGCCAACCGCTCCCCGGATCGACGCACCGTCGAGACTGATGTTCTTGGCCTTGCCGTCGGACCAGCGGACGTCGAGAAAGCGGGTTTCATCCGGCGCGATGGCGAAAGGCAGGCGCGGCAGCACGAGCACGGCGCCTGCCTCCAGCGCCCGCGCGCAGCGCTCGGTGTCCTGCGCGCGAACCTCCGGCCGCCAGCGCTCGATGTCGAGCGTGACGATCGGCGTCACCGTCGGTTCCGATGTGTCCAAGCGTTGCACAGACTCAGCGGGGGAGCTCCGATGCGCCCATCAGATGCGCGTCGACCGCGCGCGCGCACTGCCGGCCTTCGTGGATCGCCCACACGACCAGCGACTGGCCGCGGCGCGTGTCGCCGGCCGCGAACACGTTGGCCACGCTGGTCCGATAGCCGTCGGTATCGGCCTTGACGTTGCTGCGCGCATCCCGCTCGACGCCGAGCTGCTCGAGCAGCCCGGTGTCGCCAGGACCGGTGAAACCCATCGCGAGCAGCACCAGTTCGGCCTTCATCGCGAACTCGGTCCCGGGCATCTCGACCATGCGCATCGCGCCGCTGCCGTCGCGCCGCCAATCGACGCGCACGGCGACGAGCCGCTCGACGCGCCCGTTCGATCCTTCGAAACGCCTCGTCGACACCGACCAGTCGCGGTCGCATCCTTCCTCGTGCGACGACGACGTGCGCAGCCTGATCGGCCAGTACGGCCACACCAGTGGCTTGTTCTCCGCGGCCGGGGGTTGCTGCAGCAATTCGAACTGCGTGACCGACGCGGCGCCCTGGCGGTTCGACGTGCCGACGCAGTCGGAACCGGTGTCCCCGCCGCCGATCACGATCACGTGCTTGCCGGTCGCGGTGATCTGCCCGTCGACGGCGTCGCCCGCGACGACGCGGTTCTGCTGCGGAAGGAAGTCCATCGCGAAGTGGACGCCGTCGAGCTCGCGACCGGGCACCGGCAGGTCGCGCGGCTTCTCGGCCCCGCCCGCCAGCACGATCGCATCGTACTCGGCCAGCAGCGCGCGCGCGTCGACGTCGCCGCCGACCCGCGAATTCGGCCGGAACTCGACGCCCTCGATCGACATCTGCGCCATGCGCCGGTCGATCAGGTGCTTTTCCATCTTGAAGTCCGGAATGCCGTAGCGCAGCAGGCCCCCGATGCGGTCGGCTTTCTCGAACACCACGACGTCGTGCCCGGCGCGCGCGAGCTGCTGCGCACAGGCGAGCCCGGCGGGCCCCGATCCGATGACGGCGACGCGCCGCCCGGTCTTGTGCGCGGCCGGCTGCGGAACCACCCAGCCCTCCTCCCATCCCTTGTCGATGATGAAATGCTCGATCGACTTGATGCCGACGGGATCGCTGTTGATGTTCAAGGTGCACGCCGCCTCGCAGGGCGCCGGGCACACCCGCCCGGTGAACTCGGGAAAATTGTTCGTCGAGTGCAGGACGTCGAGCGCATCCTTCCACTGCTGCCGGTAGACGAGGTCGTTCCAGTCGGGAATGATGTTGTTGACCGGACAGCCGCTCTGGCAGAACGGTATCCCGCAGTCCATGCAGCGTGCGCCCTGCTTCGACGCGGCCGCGTCATCCAGCGCATGGACGAACTCGCGGTAGTGCCGCAGGCGCGCGGTCACCGGGTCGCAGACCTCGGCAATGCGCTGGAACTCGAGAAAACCGGTGATCTTGCCCATCGACGTCTTCGGCTCGCGGATTACGCGGCCTGCTTCTGCGCCGCGGTGCCGGCACGCTTCGCGCTTTGCGCCCTGGCGTACATCTCCGAAAGCGCACGCAGGTACTCGTTCGGCAGCACCCTGACGAATCGCGCGCGCGCGGCGTCCCAGGCATCGAGCATCGACAGCGCGAGCGTCGATCCGGTGAAGCGCAGGTGGCGCTCGACGAGCTCGCGCAGGATGGCTTCGTCGGCACGACCGCGATGGAGCAGACGCCCCTTGCCGGCTGCCGCGAGCTCCTTCTCCGCGCGCAGCTGCTCGGCCTCGGCCAGCACCGGGGCGAGACTCACCATCGACGGGTTGCAGCGCGACGCGAACGCCCCGTCGGGATCGTAGACGTAGGCGACGCCGCCACTCATGCCGGCGGCGAAGTTGCGCCCCGTCGGGCCCAGCACGACGACCGTGCCGCCGGTCATGTATTCGCAGCCGTGGTCGCCGGTGCCCTCGACCACGGCCGAGGCCCCCGAATTGCGCACGCAGAAGCGCTCGCCGGCGACACCGCGGAAATAGGCCTCGCCGTCGATCGCCCCGTACATCACCGTGTTGCCGATGACGATGTTGTGCTCCGGCCTCGCCGGGCAGGCAGGGTCGGGGTAGACGACGATGCGCCCGCCGGACAGTCCCTTGCCGACATAGTCGTTGGTGGCGCCCTGCAGCTCGAAGGTGATGCCCTTCGCGAGGAACGCGCCGAAGCTCTGGCCCGCGATGCCGTCGAAAGCGACGTGCAGCGTGTCCTCGGGCAGGCCTTCGTGACCGTGCCGGCGCGCGATCGTCCCCGACAGCATCGCACCGACCGACCGGTGCGCGTTGCGGATCCGGTAGTTGAGGCGCACCGGCTGGCCCTTCTCGATCGCCGGCGCAGCCGCCGCGATCAGCTGGTGGTCGAGCGCGCGTGCGAGCCCGTGATCCTGGCTCTCGCAATGATGGCGCGCGACTTCCGCCGGCATCGCCGGAAGGTGGAACACCCGCGAGAAGTCGAGTCCACGCGCCTTCCAGTGCTCGATGCCCTTCTTCGTGTCGAGCAGGTCCGCGCGTCCGATCATGTCGGCCAGCCTGCGGAAGCCGAGCTGGGCCATGATCTCGCGCAATTCCTCGGCGACGAAGAAGAAATAGTTGACGACGTGCTCGGGCTGCCCGGCGAAGCGCCGCCGCAGCACCGGGTCCTGCGTCGCGACGCCGACCGGGCAGGTGTTGAGGTGGCACTTGCGCATCATGATGCAGCCTTCGACGACCAGCGGTGCCGTCGCAAAGCCGAACTCGTCGGCGCCGAGCAGCGCGCCGATCGCGACGTCGCGGCCGGTCTTCATCTGCCCGTCGACCTGCACTGCGATGCGCCCGCGCAGGCGGTTCAGCACCAGCGTCTGCTGCGTTTCGGCCAAGCCGAGCTCCCAGGGCGTGCCGGCGTGCTTGATCGACGACCACGGAGAGGCGCCGGTCCCGCCGTCGTGCCCCGATATCGTCACGTGATCGGCTTTGGCCTTGGCGACGCCGGCGGCGACGGTCCCGACCCCGACCTCGGACACCAGCTTCACCGAGATCGACGCCTTCGGGTTCGCGTTCTTGAGGTCGTGGATCAGCTGCGCGAGATCCTCGATCGAATAGATGTCGTGATGCGGCGGCGGCGAGATGAGCCCGACGCCGGGCACCGAGTAGCGGAGCTGCGCGATGTACTCGGACACCTTGTGGCCGGGGAGCTGCCCGCCCTCGCCCGGCTTCGCACCCTGCGCCATCTTGATCTGGAGCTGGTCGGCGGAGGCAAGGTACTCGGCGGTGACGCCGAAGCGCCCGGAGGCGACCTGCTTGATCCTCGAGCGCAGGCTGTCGCCGGTTTTCAGCGCAATGTCGTGCTCGACCGCGCCCTTGCCGATCACCGATGCAAGCGTGTCGCCGTCCTTGACCGTGCTCCCGCCCGCGCGCATCTCGGCGCGGTAGCGCAGGGGATCTTCGCCTCCCTCGCCGGTGTTCGACTTGCCGCCGATGCGGTTCATCGCGACGGCGAGCGTCGTGTGCGCTTCGGTCGAGATCGAGCCGAGGCTCATCGCGCCGGTGGAAAAGCGCCTGACGATGTCCTTCGCGGGCTCGACCTCGTCGAGCGGCACCGGCGTGCACGCCGAGGTGCGGAATTCGAACAGGCCGCGCAGCGTCCTGAGCTTCCTGCCCTGCTCGTTGATCAGCGCAGCGTAGTCGCGGTAGGTCGAGTACGAATTCGAGCGCGCTGCGTGCTGCAGCTTGGCGATCGAGTCGGGCGTCCACATGTGCTCCTCGCCGCGCACGCGGTACGCGTACTCCCCACCCGCGTCGAGCATGCGCACGAGCAGCGGGTCGTCGCCGAAGGCCAGCGCGTGCAGGCGCTGCGCCTCCGCGGCGACCTCGAACAGCCCGATGCCCTCGATCGTGCTCGCGGTGCCGGTGAAATACTTGTCGACGAAGGACTTCTGCAGGCCGACCGCCTCGAAGATCTGGGCGCCGCAGTAGGACTGGTAGGTCGAGATGCCCATCTTGGACATCACCTTGTAGAGGCCCTTGCAGATCGCCTTGATGTAGCGCTTCTGCGACTGCTTCCCGTCTGCGCCGGACACCGCGCGCTCGACGTCGTCGATCGTCTCGAGGGCGAGGTACGGGTGGATCGCCTCGGCACCGTAACCTGCGAGCAGCGCGAAGTGGTGAACCTCGCGCGCCGATCCTGTCTCGACGACGAGTCCGGTCGACGTCCGCAGCCCTTTCTTGACCAGGTGCTCGTGGACGGCAGCCGTCGCGAGCAGCGCCGGTATCGGCAGCATCGCGTCCGACACGCAACGGTCGGACAGGATGATGATGTTGAAGCCCTGGTGGATCGCGTCCTCGGCATGCGCGGCGAGGCTCGCGAGCGCCGCCTCCATGCCGTTGCCGCCCCATGCCGCCGGGTAGCAGATGTCGAGCTCGATCGAGCGGAATGCGCCACCCGAAAAGAGCTCGACGTGGCGCAGCTTCTCCATGTTCTCGGGGGTCAGGATCGGCTGCTGGGCCTCGAGACGCATCGGCGGCTCGCCGCCATCGGCGCCCTGGTCGACGGCGAGCAGGTTCGGCCGCGGACCTATGAACGACACCAGCGACATCACGAGCTCCTCGCGGATCGGGTCGATCGGCGGGTTGGTCACCTGCGCGAACAGTTGCTTGAAATAGTTGTAGAAGACCTTGGGCCGGTCCGACAGCACCGGCAATGCGGCGTCGTTGCCCATCGAGCCGACAGCCTCCTCGCCGTTTTGCGCCATCGGGGCGAGGATCACCTTGAGGTCTTCCTGCGTCCAGCCGAACGCCTGCTGGCGGTCGAGCAGCGGCACCTCCGACGGCGTCAGCGGCGCCGGCTCCGGCATCTCCTCCAGCGACAGCCGGCAGCGCGCGATCCAGTCGCGGTACGGCTTGGCGGTGGCGAGCGTGCGCTTCAGCTCATCGTCGTCGACGATGCGGCCCGCGTCGAGGTCGACCAGCAGCATGCGGCCCGGCTGCAGCCGCCACTTCTTGACGATCTTCGACTCGGGGATGTCGAGCACGCCGACCTCGGAGGCCATGACGATGTAGTCGTCGTCGGTCACCACGAAGCGCGCCGGGCGCAGTCCGTTGCGATCGAGCGTCGCGCCGATCTGGCGACCGTCGGTGAACGCCATCGCCGCCGGACCGTCCCAGGGCTCCATCAGCGCGGCGTGGTACTCGTAGAACGCGCGCCGGTCCTCGTCCATCAGCGGATTGCCCGCCCAGGCCTCCGGGATCATCAGCATCATCGCGTGCGCGAGCGGATAGCCGCCCATCAGCAGCAGCTCCAGCGCGTTGTCGAATGACGCGGAATCGGACTGGCCGTCGTAGATCAGCGGCCACAGCTTCGGCAGATCGTCGCCCAGCACCTTCGACGCGATCGCGCCTTCGCGCGCACGGATCCAGTTGAAATTGCCGCGCAGCGTGTTGATCTCGCCGTTGTGGCAGATGAAGCGGAACGGGTGCGCGAGGTCCCAGGTCGGGAACGTGTTGGTCGAGAACCGCTGGTGGACCATCGCCAGCGCCGAGACCATCGTCCGGTCGTGCAGGTCGACGTAGTACTCGCCGACCTGGTGTGCGAGCAGCATGCCCTTGTAGACGATCGTGCGCGTCGACATCGACGGCACGTAGAACTCCTTGCCATGACGCAGCTTGAGGTCCTGGATCGCGTGGCCCGCCCCCTTGCGGACCACGTAGAGCTTGCGCTCGAAGGCGTCCTGGTCCATGTCGCGCGACCCGCGTCCGACGAACACCTGGCGGATGACCGGCTCGACCTCCTTGGTCCGCGCGGAGAGTCCGGAGTTGTCGGTCGGCACGTCGCGCCAGCCGAGCAGCACCTGTCCCTCCGCCTGGATCGCGCGCTCGATCTCCTGCTCGCAGGCCATCCGCGACGCGGGTTCCTGCGGCAGGAAGACCATGCCCACGCCGTACTGGCCGAGCGCCGGCAGCGTGATGCCGAGCTTGCCGCAGGCACGACGGAAGAATGCATCGGGAAGCTGCAACAGGATGCCGGCTCCGTCACCCTGCAGCGGGTCCGCGCCGGTGGCGCCGCGGTGGGTCAGGTTCTCGAGGATCGACAGGCCCTGCGTGACGATGTCGTGCGTCCTGCGGCCCTTGATGTGCGCGATGAAGCCCAGCCCGCAGGCGTCGTGCTCATGCGCCGGGTCGTAGAGCCCCTGCGCCGCCGGGGGATGGGGACGATCTGAAGCTGATGACCGATGATCCACGATGACCTCGTTGCGCTGGGGCGGCCTGACCAGGATTGGCGCCGGGAAGCCGCGGTCGCGAATCGGCGCGAAAGTTCAGGCGAAACCTGTCAATGTTACGCAGGATGCTGCATTGCGGCAAGGCGCGTACGGGGATCGCCAGGCGCACGAGCCTGCAACAGCCGGCGGCGGCGAAAGCGACCATTCCGCCGGAAACACTTGCACCGGTCACCTTGTTAGGCTTTAATCTGAACAAAATCGCCTATATCGTTGTTGCAGCGCTTAATTCGACTTGGGTGAAATTGCATCTTTAGGACAACATCATCAGGACAACATCATGCCCGGATACCGTGTGACCGCGTGGCTGCGCCCGCTCCTCACTCTCGCCGCGCTGGCCGGCGTGCTGTCGCTCGCGGCCTGCGGCGGCGGCAACGGGGCTCCGAACAACCCCTACCAACCGGGGGCGGGACCGCTCACCATTACGCCGACCACCGCGACCGGCTATTCCGGGGTCCCGTTCATGTTCTCGGTCACCGGGGGCACCGCGCCGTACTCGGTCATCTCGAGCGATTCCGTGATCCTGCCGGTAACGTCCGGCGTTTCCGGCAATTCGCTGGTGGTCGTCCCCGGCAACGTGGTCGCGGCGACTTCGGTGAGCTTCACGGTCAGCGATTCGGCCGGCCACCAGGTCACGGGATCGCTGAACGTCAACCCCGCGCTGCTGTTGCCTGCGTCGATCACCATCACCGGCAATCCCAACTGCGCGGCGTCCGGCGCCACGCTGTGTTCGGGCCAGGATGGATCCGCATCGGTCAAGGTGACCGGACCCGGCGGTGCGGGGCTTGCCGGTCGCAGCGTGCGCTTCGACGTCGTCCAGGGCGATTTCACGATCTCCCCACCCGGACAGGCATCGGTCCCGACGCTGACGGTCACGACGGACCAGAACGGGAATGCAACGGTGCGCCTCCTCGTGTCCGTATCCGCGGCGACGCAGATCGCCTCGATCCGCGCCACCGACGTCACCAGCGGCAGCAACGTCCTGGGCCAGTTCACGATCGCCCAATACGTGAACGGCAACTCGATCCTGTCGGTGCTGCCCAGCGGCACGACGACGTTCACCGGCCCTGATACGGCGACCTGCAACGCAGGCGGCCAGGCCACGTTCTACATTTTCGGCGGAACCCCGCCCTACACGGTGACCACGAACTTTCCGCAGGCGATCACGATCCGAGGCGCGCCGGTCCAGCACAGCGGCGGCGGCTTCACGATCACGACGACGGGCATCTGCTTTACCAACCTGACGTTCGCGATCACCGATGCGACCGGCCGCGTGCTTCTCAATCCGCCCACGGCAACCAATGGGTTCGGAACCGCGGCCGCGGCGCCACCGCCCTTGAACGTGACTCCAGGGTCGCTCAGCGGTACCTGCAGCTCCGGTTCGACGTTCTCGTTCCTCGCCACGGGGGGAACCGGAACCTATACCAACGCGGTCAATCCGGAAGCGGGCGCAACCGGGACCGCAACGGTGTCTCCGAGCGGAGCCAACGTCACCGTGTCGTTCAGCGCCCCCGCGACCGGCAAGTTCGACGTCAACGTCGCCTCGGGCAGCCAGATCGTCACCGCCGTGCTCACCTGCAACTGAGCGCCGTCGACTGCGACGCAAGATGGCGCCTCCGGGCGCCATTTTGACTGCAGGTCGCGCAGCGTCGGGGGGGACTCGCTGTCCGCGATCTGCGGCGATCGCCCCTCGAATCAGGCGACGCTGGCGGCAACGTCGGCGTCCGCCACGTCGTCGCGAACCTGTGCACGCCCCAGAGCGTCGAGAAGCACGAAGCGCATCGCGCCGCCCTCGACCTTCTTGTCGCGTCGCATCAGCTCCAGCCATCGCCCGCGGGCGATCTTCGGCGGCGCAACAGGCAGCCCCGCCGCTGCGATCAGCGCCGACAGCCGCCGCGTCCCGGCCGGATCGAGGCCGCAGGCGCGCTCGGAGAGCCGCGCCGCGCAGACCATTCCGGCCGCCACGGCTTCGCCGTGCAGCCACGCACCGTAGCCCTGCGCGGCCTCGATCGCATGGCCGAACGTGTGGCCGAAGTTGAGCAATGCGCGCTCGCCCGATTCACGCTCGTCGGCGGCGACGATCCCGGACTTGATCTCGCAGCTGCGACGAATCGCGTACGCAAGCGCTGCGGTGTCCTTCGCGAGCAGCGCCGGCATGTTCGCCTCGAGCCATGCGAAGAATGCGGCGTCGCGGATCGCCCCGTACTTGATCACCTCGGCCAGCCCCGCGCGCAGTTCGCGGTCGGGCAGCGTCGCGAGGCAATCGGTGTCGATCAGCACGGCGCGCGGCTGCCAGAATGCGCCGATCATATTCTTGCCCAAGGGATGGTTGACGCCGGTCTTGCCGCCGACCGACGAATCGACCTGGGCCAGCAGCGTCGTGGGCACCTGCACGAAAGGCATGCCGCGCTGGTAGACCGCGGCCGCGAAGCCGGCGATGTCGCCGATGACGCCGCCACCAAGCGCGATCAGCGTCGTCCCGCGCTCGGCGCGCAGCTCGAGCAACCGCGTGAGCAGGTCGTTCAACGTCGACAGGTTCTTGTGCGCTTCGCCGTCGGGCAGCAGGACGACGTCGACCTGCGCGCCACGGTCGCGCAGCGACGCCTTGAGAGGCGCCAGGTGCCGGGACGCGATGACGGCATTGGTCACGATCACGGTGCGCTGGCGCGGCCCGGCTGCGAGCAGCTCGCCGGCCCGCGGCAGCAGCCCCGAATCGATGTGGATCGGGTAGGCGCGGTCGCCCAGACCTACGGTGAGGGTCGTCACTTGTCCTCGTTCGCGGGCAGCGCCGCCGGATCGGCGGTCGCCGGCGCTTCGCCGCCCTCCGCAGGCGCGTCTGCGCCACCCTGCGTATCGGCGTCGAGCCAGCGCACGAACCGCATCACCGAGTCGCGATCCGATTCGATGACGAAATGCGCGACCTCGCGATACAGCGGGTCGCGCAACGTGTAGAGATCGACCAGCCGGGTCCGCGGGTCCGCCGCCTGCAGCATCGGGCGGTGACGGCTGCCGCGCAGCCGCTGCCACAGGATCTCGGGCTTGGCATGCAGGTAGAGGACGGTGCCGTTTTCCCGCAGCCGCACCCGCGAGCCCGCCCGCATCACGGCGCCGCCGCCGGTCGACAGGACGATGTCGGCCAGGCTCGAGAGCTCCGCGATCATCGCCTCTTCGCGGGCGCGGAATCCGGCCTCGCCCTCGACCTCGAAGATCGTGGGAATGGTCACGCCGAGCCTGGCCTCGAGCTCGTGGTCCGCATCGATGAAGCGCTTGTCCAGTCGCTTGGCAAGGGCGCGCCCGAGCGTCGTCTTGCCCGCGCCCATCAAACCGACCAGGAACAAATTGCCCCGATGCAGTGACATCGGGGCATTGTAGTGGATGGAGCAAATCCGGAACGCAAATCAGGGACGGACCACGTTTTAAAATCAGGGACGGACCACCTTTTCCGTGACCCGGAAAAGGTGGTCCGTCCCTGATTTTAAAACGTGGTCCGTCCCTGATTTTCGGGGGTGGCGCTAGCGCGCCGACGTCACCGTGTCCTTGACGATGCGGGGTGTGAGGAAGATCAGGAGCTCGGTCTTTTCGCTCGACCGGGTCGTGTTCTTGAACAGATTGCCGACCACCGGGACGTCGCCCAGGAATGGCACCTTGGTCGTGTCGTTGCGGATCGTTTCCTCGTAGATGCCGCCGATCACCGCCGTGTCACCGTTGTTGACGGCGATCTGCGTCAGCACGTTCTTGGTGTCGATCGCCGGCACCTGTCCGCCACCCTGCACGTTGACCAGCTGGCCGACGGAATCCTTGCGGATCTCGACTTGCATGATGACGCGGCCGTCAGGCGTGATCTGTGGCGTCACGTCGAGCGAAAGCACGGCCTTCTTGAAGGCCACCGTCGCCGGCGAATTCGCGGCGCCCGGCGTCACGTAGGGTATCTCGGTACCCTGCTCGATATGGGCTTTCTGGTTGTCGCCGGTGATGACGCGCGGGCTCGACACCACCTTGCCGCGGTTGTCGGCTTCGAGCGCCGACAGCTCGAGGTTGATCAGGTTGCCGCTGCCGAGGTTGATCAGGGTGAGCGCGAGCTGGCCCGCCGGGTTGGCCACCGGAAGGTTGACGTTCAGCTGGTCCGGGGTGGAGTAACCGGCCGAGGCAACGCCCGAGGCGAGCTCGAACGGCGTCTGCGTGTTGGTCGTGCGCGTCAGCGTGCCGCCGGCACCGCTGCCCAGCGAGACGACCGGGGTCGTCGCCAGCGACCCGCCGCTGCCGAGCGCAAAGCGACGACCGAACACCGTCGCCCCGGTCTGCTCGCCGAAGCGCACGCCGAGCTGACGGCTGAACGAATCGTCGGCGATGACGATGCGCGCCTCGATCAGCACCTGGCGCACCGCGGTGTCGACCTGTCGGATCACCCGCCGCACTTCCTCGAGCCGGCTTGCGATGTCGGTGACGAACAGGATGTTGGTGCGCGGATCGACGAACGCGCTGCCGCGCTTCGACAGGAAGCGCCCGCCGGTATCCGCCCCGGTCGAACCGGGCCTGCCCGAGTTGATGATGTTCAGGATGTCGGATGCCTTGGCGTAGTTCAGCTGGAAGGTCTCGGTCTGCAGCGGCTCGAGCTCGTTGATCTGCGCCTGCGCTTCGAGCTGCTGCTTCTCCTTGAGCGCAAGTTCCTCGCGGGGCGCGATCAGAACGATATTGCCGTTCTTGCGCATGTCGAGGCCCTTGGTCTGCATGATGATGTCGAGCGCCTGGTCCCAGGGCACGTCCTTCAGCCGCAGCGTCAGGTTGCCGGTCACCGTGTCGCTGGTGACGATGTTGAGGCCGGTGAAGTCGGCGATCACCTGCAGCACCGATCGCACTTCGATGTTCTGGAAGTTGAGCGAGAGCTTCTCGCCCTTGTAGCCGGTGCGGCTGCCCTGGACGAGCTTGTTCGGATCGTCCTGGATCGGCTTCACCTCGACGATGAACCGGTTGTCGGCCTGGTAGGCCGAGTATTCCCAGATGCCCTTGGGCTCGATCACCATCCGCGCGTCGCCATTCTGCGGGAAGGTGTCGACGGTCACCACCGGCGTATTGTAGTCACCGACGTCCATGCGGCGCTCGAGGTTCTTCGGCACCGCCGTCTTGTGGAAATCGACGATCAGCCGCCGGCCCTGCTGCCGGATGTCGATGCCCGTGCTGCTGTCCGAGAGGTCGACGATGACCCGGCCCTCGCCGTTCCTGCCGCGCCGGAAATCGACGTCGCGCAGCGCATGCTGCTGGTCGGTGGCCGCAGCCTGCGCGAAGCGCTGGACCTGCTCGCCCCCCGCCTGCGTCGACGCGGCGCCGCTGTCGGCGAGCGTGACGAGCACCACGTTGCCTTCGACGCTGGTCTGGAAGGTCTGCGGCTTGTTGAGGTTGAACACGACGCGCGTGCGCCCGCCGGCCTCGACGAACTGCAGGCTGCGCAGCGCGGGATCGTCGACGGCGCGCTGGTTGCTCGACGTCGCGTTGGTCGTGTTCATGAAGTCGAGCGCGATCCGCGGCGGACTGACGACCGCGAATCCGGCCGGAGGATTGGCGGGGGGCGCCTTCAGCGTGAAGCGGACGACCGTATTGCCGGATGCGCCGCGAATCACCGAGACCTGGTCGATGCTGTTGGCGGATTGGGCGAGCGCGGCGCCGGCCACGACGAGCGCGAAAAACCCGGCGATGCGGGGGATCCACGTGCTCCAGGCAGAACGACCTCCCCAGCCCACCCGGTGACCGACGCGATAGGCGTTCATTTCTTCTCCTGTGTATTCTGGTCCGCCTGCAGCAGATTCAGCGTGCTGGAGCGCTCGGACCAGTCGCCCGAGCCGTCCTGCACGAGTTCCTTGAGATCGATCTCGGAGTCGGTGATCGCGGTGATCACGCCGTAATCCTGTCCCATGTGATTGCCCTGGCGCACCTGGTAGATGTCGCGCCCGGGGGTCTTCACGAGCGCATAGCGCGTCTTGCCCTTCTCGATGGTCCCCACCATCGACAGCGACTCCAGCGGGTAGGCCTCGAGCGGCTCCTTGCGTCGCGTCAGATCAGGGGCGAGCTTGTTCGCGTTGTCGCCCTTGGCCGGCTCGATCTTGCGCGGCTTGAACGGGTCGGGAAGGTCGAAGTCGTTGTAGGCGAAAGGCTCGTACGGCTTGATCTGCGGAATCGGATCGAGGTGGCCGCGCATGCCCTTGCCCTGCGCGGCCATCCAGTCACGCAGATCCTGGTGGGATTCCCCGCCACATCCGGCGAGCAGCAGCGCAGCCATGGCGGCGGCGGCGATCGCGGCAGGTCTCATTTCCTGCGCCCCTTGTCCTTTTCCAGCGCGCGCTGCTTCGCGATCTCGTTCTCGTCGAGATAGCGGAAGGTCTTGGCGACGGCCTCCATGCTGAGCGTCCCCTTGTCGTTGGTGATGGAGAGGTCGTTCAGCGTGACGATGCGCGGCAGCGCCGCGACGTCGCTCGCGAACGCGCCGATGTCGTGGTAGTTGCCGGTGATCTTGATGTTGATCGGCAGCTCGGCGTAGAAGTCGGCCATCTTCTCCTGCGGCGCCGGCTTGAACAGGTCGAACTGCAGGCCGCGGCCCAGCCCCGCCTGGTTGATGTCGGTCAGCAGCGCGTCGATCTCCGACTTGTTGGGCAGCTGCTTGACCAACGCGCCGAACGCCTGGTCGACTTCGGCGAGCTGCTGCACGTACAGGTCGTAGTTGATGGCCTTGGCCTTCTTCTCGCTGTACTGCGCCTTCAGGCGGACCTCGTCGTGCTGGGCAGCGGTCAGCGCATCCCACTGGTCCTTCCAGTCGAAGTACGCGCCCAGCGCGAGAATGGTCAGGACGAGCAGCGTCAGGATGACGATCTTGGGCCCCGGCGGCCACTTGCCAACCTCGCGCAGATTCAGCCGGCGGAAATCGTCGAGCGTCATGCCTAGGCTCCCTTGGCGGCCGGCGCTCCCGGCGCATGCGGGATCGGCGCGGGCGTCGCACGCTTGATCATGAACGTCAGCGTGAACTGGTTGACGCGCGTCGCCTCGGTTCTGCCCTGGGCCGGCAGCGTCACCAGCCTGACCTCGACCAGCTCGGCCTTCTCGAGCCAGGGCGAAGAGTCGATGTTGCGCATCAGCGTCGAGACGCGCGCGTTCGACTGGGCGTAGCCGACGATCGTCACCTTCGCGCCGCTCTGCTGCACCGATTTGAGATAGGTGCCGTCGGGCAACTGGCGCACCAGCTGGTCGAGCAGGTGCACCGCCTCATTGCGGTTGGCCTGCAGGGTCTCGACCACCTGCTTGCGTGCCAGCACCTGGGCGATCTGGTCGCGCAGCTTGTCGATCTCCTTGATCTGCGCGTCGAGCTTGGCGATCTCGGTCTTGAGCAGGTTGTTGCGCGAAATCTGGTTGTCGATCTGGGCCACGAAGATCGCGTGCACCACCCCGACGATCGCGAGGCCCACGATAGCGAGCAGGACCGCCAGCGTGACGAACTGGCGCTGGCGCGCTTGCCGCGCTTGCTCGCGATGGGGCAGCAGGTTGATGCGCATGGCCCGGTTCCTATTCGAAACTGCGCATGGCGAGCCCGGTCGCGATCATCAGCATCGGCGCCTCCTGGGCGAGCTGCCGGGGCCGGATCCGGTCCGACGCCTGCATCGAGGCGAACGGATTGGCGACGAGCGTCGCCACCCCTGCGCGCTTCGCCACCAGCTCGTCGAGCCCTGGCAGCAGCGCGCAGCCGCCCGCCAGCACGATCTGGTCGACCTGGTTGTAGGAGGTCGACGTGAAGAAGAACTGCAGCGCGCGGGTCACCTCGAGGGCCAGCGATTCCATGAACGGCTGCAGGACATCGCGGTCGTAGTTCTCGGGCAGGCCCTGGTTCTTGCGGGCCGACTCGGCCTCGTCGGGCGACAGGTTGAACGCACGCTGGATGTCCTGCGTCAGTTGATTGCCGCCGAACGCCTGGTCGCGCGAGAATAGGATCTGGTGGTTGCGAAGGACGTAGAAGTGGGTGACGTGCGCGCCGATGTCGACCAGCGCGATGTTCTGGTCGCGGCCGTTCGCCGGCAGCGAAGGCGCGATCAGGCGGAACGCCTCCTGGGTCGCGTAGGACTCGGCGTCGAGAATGCGCGCCTTGAGGCCCGCCGTCTCGGCGACCGCGACCCGGTCCTCGACCTTTTCCTTGCGCGACGCGGCGATCAGGACCTCGACCTCGTCCGGATTGTTGGGCGCGGGACCGAGCGTCTGGAAGTCGAGGTTGACCTCGTCGAGCGCGAACGGGATATATTGGTTGGCCTCGGCCTCCACCGTCAGCTCCAGGTCCTCCTCCCGCTGGCCGGCGGCGACGATGATCTTCTTGGTGATGACCATCGCCGCCGGGAGGGCCAGGGCGACATTCCGGTTGCGGCTGCCGAGGCGCTTCCAGGCCCGCCGGAGCACCTCGCCGGCCGCCTCGACGTTGACGATGTTGCCATCGGTCACCACGTCCTTGGGCAGCGGCTCGATGACGTAGCGCTCGAGCCGGTAGAGGCCCTTGCCGGCGTCGGCGAGTTCGACGAGCTTGATCGACGTCGAGGCGATGTCGACACCCAATAGCACGGGGGACTTGGTTTTGAACAAGTCCGCGACGGACGCGAGGTTTTCGGCAAGCATGGCTGTAGTGGGCCTGTTGCTGATAATCTACATTAAACTCTGGCAGCAAGTATCACTGTTGTCAAATTGTTTCCTTTTCCGCGTACGAGTGTTGCATGCACGCCTATAATCGGGCGGGAACCCCCACCTCAAACGTAACTTTTATTCCGTCGTGCTAAAGCGCTGGATACTGTATATCGGGTCGGTCGCCGCCGGTCTCGCCGTCGTCGGCGCCCTCTTGGGGGGCTTCGTCCTGGCCCTGCTGTGGCCGACGCTTCCCCCCCTCGACGCCCTGACCGATTACCAGCCAAAAGTGCCGCTGCGGGTCCTGTCGGCCGACGGGGACCTGCTCGGGGAATTCGGGGAGGAACGGCGGGCGATCATCCACATCGGCGAAGTCCCGGATGTCATGAAACACGCCATTTTGGCCGCTGAGGACGAGCGTTTCTACCAACACGGGGGTGTCGACTATTTGAGCGTCCTGCGCGCCGCCTTGTCCAACCTGACCGCCGGCGCCACCCAACAGGGCGCCGGAACGATCACGATGCAGGTCGCGCGCAACTTCTTCCTGACGCGCGAGAAGACCATGTCGCGCAAGCTCCGCGAGGCCCTGCTCGCCTGGAAGATCGAAGCCAACTTCACCAAGGACGAAATCCTCGAGCTCTACATCAACCAGATCTACCTCGGGCAGCGCGCCTACGGCTTCGCGGCGGCGTCGCAGATCTACTTCGGCACGCCGCTCGAGGAGATCACGCTCCCCGAGGCCGCGATGCTCGCCGGCCTGCCCAAGGCGCCGTCGGCGTACAACCCGATCACCAACCCGCGCCGGGCCAAGACCCGCCAGCAGTACGTCCTGAGGCGCATGCATGATCTTCACTACATCACCGACGACCAATGGCGCGAAGCACAAAACGCGCCACTGAACGTCCGGCAGAACTCGCGCGAACCGATCTCGATTCACGCCGAGTACGTGGCCGAGATGGCGCGCCAGGTCGTATTCGAAGCCTACGGCGACGAGACCTACACGCGGGGGATCACGGTCTGGACCACGATCCAGCGCTCGGATCAGGACGCGGCCTACGCCGCGGTCCGGCGCGGACTGGTCGATTACGACCAGCGTCACGGCTACCGCGGCCCGGAGGGTTTCGTCAATCTCCCGGCCGACGCCGCGGACCAGGAACCGGTGCTCGACCGGGTGTTCCAGGACCACCCCGACAGCGACAACATCCTGGCTGCGGTGGTCCTGCAGGCGACTCCCCAGGAGGTGCGCGCCGTGCTGGCCGACGGCGACCAGGCGGTCGTGTCGGGTCCGGGCCTCAAGTTCGTCCAGCGCGCGCTGTCGGACAAGACCCCCGTCAACCAGCGCATCCGGCCGGGCGCCATCGTGCGGGTGACCCGCGACGACAACGGGCATTACGCGATCACCCAGATCCCGCTCGCCGAGGCGGCGTTCGTATCGGTACGTCCGCAGGACGGTGCGATCCTCGCGCTGGTCGGCGGCTTCGATTTCGCACGCAACGAATTCAATCATGTGACCCAGGCGTTCAGGCAGCCCGGTTCGGCGTTCAAGCCGTTCATCTATTCGGCCGCGCTCGAGAAGGGTTTCACGCCGGCGACCGTCATCAACGACGCGCCGTTCTTCGTCCCCGCCGACCAGGCCGGTGGCGTCGCCTGGGAGCCCAAGAACTACGACGGCAAGTTCGACGGCCCGATGCGTCTGCGCATGGCGCTCGCCAAGTCGAAGAACCTGGTCACGATCCGGATCCTGCAGGCGATCGGACCTCAGTACGCACAGGATTACATCGCGCGCTTCGGCTTCGACCCCAAGCTGCACCCGGCCTACCTGACGATGGGCCTCGGCGCCGGCTCCGCGACGCCGATGCAGATGGCAACGGCCTATTCGGTATTCGCCAATGGCGGCTATCGCATCACCCCCTACCTGATCGCCAGGATCACCGACAGCCACGGCGACCTGCTGTCCGAGGCCAAGCCTGCCGTGGCCGGCAAGGACGCCGAGCAGGCGATCGATCCGCGCAACGCGTTCATCATGAGCTCGCTGCTCCATGACGTGGTGACCTACGGGACCGGCGCAAGGGCGATGGAGCTCAAGCGCAGCGACCTCGCAGGCAAGACCGGGACGACCAACGAGGACGTCGACGCGTGGTTCTGCGGCTACGACATGGCGAAGGTCGGCATCGCATGGATCGGCTACGACCAGCCCAAGACCCTCGGGACCGCCGAGACCGGCGCGCGCGCGGCGCTGCCCATCTGGATGTCGTACATGCAGCGCGCCCTCAAGGGCGTGCCCCAGGACGTGCCCACCCCGCCGGCGGGCGTCGTATCGGTGCCGATCAACCCCGACACCGGACTGCGTGACGACTCCTCCACGCTGTCCGACTGGTTCATGGCCGAGTTCACCCCGCGCCGCGCGCAGGATGCCCTCGCCCCCGCCACGGTCCCGGGTGCGGCGCCGGGGCCTGCGCACGACGTGCGCAACCAGCTGTTCTGATGGGCAGCCGATACGCAGCGAACGCCGGCCGGGCACCGCGCTCCGAGCCTGCAAGCCGCGAACTGCAGAATCGCGCGAGGATCGCCGACCTTGCGGCCCGGTTCATCGTCGAGCACGGGCTCGCCGACTGGTCGCTCGCCAAGCGCAAGGCGGCGCGACAGCTGATGCTGACGCAGCGCCACGCTCTGCCCGGGGACGACGAAATCGAGACGGCACTGATCGCTCACCAGGCGCTTTTCGGTGGCGACGCGCACGCGGCCTCGCTGCGGCGGCAGCGTACGGAGGCGTTGCGATGGATGCGGGACCTCGCTTCGTTCGAACCGGTCTTGACCGGCGGGGTCGCCGCCGGCTGGGCGGGCGAGCACAGCGACATCCGGCTCGAGCTCGTCGCGGATGACGCCAAGGCGGTCGAGCTCGCGCTGATCAATCGCAACGTTGCCTATCGCGCAGGCCCGGAATCGCCGCATGCGACGGCGGAACTCCATGTCGATGCGCCTGCGGGCGTCCTGCGCCTGATCGTGCGCACGTCGGCGATGGCGCGCCAGCGTCCGCGCCGCGACCGGCATGGGCGGGAAGAGCCGCGACTCGACGCGGATGCGGTCGCTGAGCTCCTGAAGTCCTGAGCCGGCTCCTGTGGCCCCGGCGGTCACGGGCGTTGCGCGCTCGAAGTCCGCGAGCCTTCCGTGCGATGGGTGGCGGGTCACGGGCG